>NZ_JBVOWJ010000002.1:0-219134 GCF_058139575.1 Lactobacillus sp. VURO6/B1 (VP7)
AACACAGCAGTTAAGCTTCTTCACGCCGAGAGTAGTTGGTGGGAGACTGCCTGCGAGGGTAGGACGCTGCCGTGCTTATGGAGGATTAGCTCAGCTGGGAGAGCATCTGCCTTACAAGCAGGAGGTCACAGGTTCGAGCCCTGTATCCTCCATTCCGAGTCGTTAGCTCAGTTGGTAGAGCATCTGACTTTTAATCAGAGGGTCGACGGTTCAAGCCCGTCACGACTCATGGCCCCATTTTGCGGGTGTGGCGGAATTGGCAGACGCGCTAGATTTAGGTTCTAGTGTTTTCGGACGTGTGGGTTCAAGTCCCACCACCCGTATTCGCCAATAATTTATACCATATTTACATTTTGCCGATTTAGCTCAGTTGGTAGAGCATCTGTCTTGTAAACAGGGGGTCGTACGTTCAAATCGTATAATCGGCATTACATATTATGCGGAAGTAGTTCAGTGGTAGAACATCACCTTGCCATGGTGGGGGTCGCGGGTTCGAATCCCGTCTTCCGCTTTCATTACTTGCCGGGGTGGCGGAATTGGCAGACGCACGGGACTTAAAATCCCGCGGTTGGTTTCAACCGTACCGGTTCGACTCCGGTCCTCGGCATTTAGTGATGCGCCCTTAGCGCAACTGGATAGAGTGTCTGACTACGAATCAGAAGGTTGAAGGTTCAAATCCTTCAGGGCGCATGATAGCGGGAAGTGGCTCAGTTTGGTAGAGCACCTGGTTTGGGACCAGGGGGTCGCAGGTTCGAATCCTGTCTTCCCGATTGTAATCTTTGTAAAATGGTTACATTGTTGGCGGTGTAGCTCAGCTGGCTAGAGCGTCCGGTTCATACCCGGGAGGTCGAGGGTTCGATCCCCCCCGCCGCTATTTCCCAGAGCTTGGACCTTTAGCTCAGTTGGTTAGAGCAGACGGCTCATAACCGTCCTGTCGTAGGTTCGAGTCCTACAAGGTCCATAAAGTATGGAGTTTGTTTGTACTTTTATATTTTAAAATCGCGGGATGGAGCAGTCTGGTAGCTCGTCGGGCTCATAACCCGAAGGTCGGTGGTCCAAATCCACCTCCCGCAATATGGTCCATTGGAGCAGTGGTTTATCTCGTCTCCCTGTCACGGAGAAGATCATCAGTTCAAATCTGATATGGACCGTAGGATGGCTCGGTAGCTCAGTCGGTAGAGCAAAGGATTGAAGCTCCTTGTGTCGGCGGTTCGATTCCGTCCCGCGCCATTTATTATTAGTGCGGGTATGGTTTAGTGGTAAAACGAAAGCCTTCCAAGCTTTAGTCGCGAGTCCGATTCTCGTTACCCGCTTTTTGGGGCCTATAGCTCAGCTGGTTAGAGCGCACGCCTGATAAGCGTGAGGTCGATGGTTCAAGTCCATTTAGGCCCATTGTGGAGACTTACTCAAGTGGCTGAAGAGGCGCCCTTGCTAAGGGTGTAGATCGGGTTATTCTGGTGCGAGAGTTCGAATCTCTCAGTCTCCGCTTATACATTAAAAAGACCGTTAGAATTATATCTACGGTCTTTTTAATTGGTAAAGTTAGCTTTAATTGAGCTGCTAATACTTTTCAAAGGAAGCTGATACAACCTTTTCTATGATATTATGTTTTAATACTGTGATTGCTGGAAAAAGTATGTTTAGCTGGGAATCTTTTGAAAAAAAGTTCAACTTTTTGCACAAAAGTCTTGCATGATGGACCATAATCCTGTATTATTAATAACGTTGTGATTCAGCAACTTAACAGGATTTGTTGGGTTAACTAAATAAAAAACAGTTGACTTTTGACAATAAGTTAGGTATTATAATTAAGCGCCTTATAGCGTAGGAACGATAAATATGACCCGTTGGTCAAGCGGTTAAGACATCGCCCTTTCACGGCGGTAACATGGGTTCAAATCCCGTACGGGTCATTACCATTCTTGGTATATTTACATTTGGAGGATTACCCAAGTGGCTTAAGGGGACGGTTTTGAAAACCGTTAGACGGTCTTGCCGTGCGTGGGTTCAAATCCCACATCCTCCTTTAAAATAATCGCGGGATGGAGCAGTCTGGTAGCTCGTCGGGCTCATAACCCGAAGGTCGGTGGTCCAAATCCACCTCCCGCAATATGGTCCATTGGAGCAGTGGTTTATCTCGTCTCCCTGTCACGGAGAAGATCATCAGTTCAAATCTGATATGGACCGTAGGATGGCTCGGTAGCTCAGTCGGTAGAGCAAAGGATTGAAGCTCCTTGTGTCGGCGGTTCGATTCCGTCCCGCGCCATCAGCCTGGAGGAGTAGCGAAGTGGCTAAACGCGGCGGTCTGTAAAACCGCTCTCTCTGAGTTCGGCGGTTCGAATCCACCCTCCTCCATAATAGGGATATCGTATAAAGGTAGTACATCGGTCTCCAAAACCGCTAGTGTGGGTTCAATTCCTACTATCCCTGTTTACCTTCATGGCGGAATTGGTGAAGGGGTTAACACACCGGTTTGTGGATCCGGCATACATGGGTTCGAATCCCATATTCCGCCCTAGTATTGGGATATAGCCAAGCGGTAAGGCACTAGACTTTGACTCTATTATGCGCTGGTTCGAATCCAGCTATCCCAATCTATTTATTAATAAAATTCGATGGCGGTGTAGCCAAGTGGTAAGGCAGAGGTCTGCAAAACCTTAATCGTCGGTTCAAATCCGATCCCCGCCTTTATCGGTTCACTCATTGAACTGTAAATTAAAACACATCATGGCGGTGTGGCGGAATTGGCAGACGCGCCAGACTCAAAATCTGGTGTCCGTTTAGGACGTATCGGTTCGACCCCGATCACCGCTATTACTAAGCAGCCCTCATACGAGGGCTGCTTTTGTATTGTTAGTTTTTCTATAAAAATTGCACAAGTTATGTGTAATCTTTATAATACCTTTTATGGAGGTATTCAAGATGAATATAGGTATTTTTACCGATTCATATTTCCCACAATTAAGTGGTGTAGCAACATCAATTAAAACCTTAAAAGATGCTCTTGAAAAGCAAGGTCATAATGTTTTTATTTTTACTACTACTGATCCTCATATTAAAAAGGGGACAGTTGAGGCTAATATATTCCGTTTCAGCAGCGTTCCTTTTATTTCATTTACCGATAGGCGTGTGGCGTTTAGAGGCTTTTTTGAAGCTACAAAGGTTGCTCGTGAGGTTAAATTGGATATTGTTCACACCCAAACTGAATTTGCTTTGGGTATGATAGGGAAGTATGTTGCCCACCAATTGAAAATTCCGGCAATTCATACTTATCATACTATGTATGAAGATTACCTGCACTATGTTTTAAATGGTCATTTGCTTAGGCCATATCATGTTAAGCAATTTACTAATGCTTACTTAAAAAATATGGATGGTGTTATTGCACCTAGTAAGCGCGTAGAGGCTCTTTTGAAGCGTTATAAGGTAAATATACCTATGAGGGTTATTCCAACTGGTGTGGACATAAATAGTTTAAATAGGCCTGAAACAGTTGACGTTCGCAAAGAGTTAGATATTCCAGACAATGTCCCGGTATTATTGACTTTGAGTAGAGTTGCAGAAGAAAAGAAAATAGATCGCATCCTAAATGCAATGCCGGAAATTCTTGATGAGTTTCCGCAAACACGTCTAGTGATTGCTGGAGACGGACCAGATATGGAAGTTTTGCAAGAGCAGGTGGAGCGCTTAACATTGGAGGACAGTGTAATATTTACTGGCGATATACCTCATGATGATGTTGGTTCATACTATAAAATGGCAGACCTGTTTGTTTCAGCCAGTGATACGGAAACTCAAGGTCTGACATATATTGAAGCTTTAGCCTCAGGTACTAAATGTGTCGTTTATGATACGGACTATACTGAACATGTTTTTGATGATGAAGAATTTGGCAAAGTCTTTAGCGGTCCTGGCGAAATGCTAAATGAAATATTATTCTATTTAAGAAAAGGGAGAAAAAGAATTCAGCCTGATAAATTGGCTGCAAAATTGGAACAAATCTCTGCTCAAAAATTTGCTAGTTCAGTTTACCAATTTTATCAAGATACAATTTCAAATTCTCAAAAGGATCTCAAAGAGGAGACAAATGATTAGAATTAATATGTTTTCACAAGCTGCCTCGGTAAAAGGGCAGGGGGTCGGATCTGCATATACAGAGCTGATAAGATTACTTAGAACACACTTGGTTGACAAGTTTTATGTTACTAATAACAGATATGGTAAAAGTGATCTCACACATTATCATACAGTGAACCCAACTTATTTTGCTAATAGTTTTTCACCTGCACGTGGACGCAAAATTGGTTATGTTCACTTTTTACCAGAAACGCTTGAAGGATCAGTTAAATTGCCATCAGTGGCAAAAAATATCTTTTATAAGTACGTAATTGATTTTTATAAACGAATGGATGAGATCGTAGTCGTTAATCCCATTTTCATCGACAAATTAGTTAAATATGGCATCAAGCGTGAAAATGTTAAGTATATTCCGAACTTTGTGTCGAAAAATGAGTTTTATTCGGAAAGTCAGGAAAAAAAGAATTCATTTAGGCATCAATTAGACATTCCACTTAATAAATTCGTAGTTTTTGGTGATGGTCAAGTACAGGCTCGTAAAGGCGTTGATGACTTTGCCAAACTGGCTGAGGCAAACCCTGAGATGCAATTTATCTGGGCCGGAGGTTTTTCTTTTGGCAAAATAACTGATGGTTACGATCATTTTAAGAAATTGGTCGAAAATCCGCCACATAATCTTAAATTTACGGGAATCATTGATCGACAGAAATTAGTTGACTACCTCAATATTGCAGATCTTTTTGTTTTGCCGTCTTATGATGAGCTGTTTCCTATGTCTGTTTTAGAGGCCTTTAGCTGTGGTACGCCAGTTTTGTTGCGCGATCTCGATTTATATCAGGCAATAATTAGTGGTTACTACCTGAAGGGTAGCAATTTTACTGAAATGAATCAGCAATTACAAGCAGCTGCTCACGATACTGCAATTTTAAATAAATATAGCAAGTTATCCGATGAAGCCAGTGAAAAATATTCTGAAGATAATTTAGCCCACATATGGGATGATTTTTATCACGAACAGTATGAAATTGGTCGTGAGCTGGGACAAATTCGCTAATGAATAAAAAACACTTGTGGGGCGTTGCCATAGTTCTTGTAATAAGTGGCATAGTCTTATATGTTGACTTAAGATCAACTCCAATTGCGCAATTGGAGCAAGCAGCTCGCAATATTAATTTGATTGGATTAGTTGCTGTTTTTAGTTTGATGCTTCTTTCTTATGTTTTTGAAGCTAGCATTTTGGCAGTTCTTACCAAACGCAAAAAGGAACCTAAACGTTCAAAATGGTCTTTTTTTAGAATTCCTTTGATTCAAGCGCTTTTCAATGCCATCACTCCTATGTCAACTGGTGGACAGCCTTCGCAATTGGCTGCTATGGTTCAAATGGGAATAGAAGGCGGTCGGGCAACATCCTTACTACTAATGAAGTTTATTATTTATCAAATTGTAGTTTTTTTAGCTTACGTCACTACAATTATTACTGGCTTTCATATGGTTGCAACCAAGTTTGCGGGTTTAGCTGTTTTCATTGCAATCGGCTTTTTAATTCATGTTAGTTCTATTGCTTTTTTGCTGGCAATTTTGTTTGCCTATAATTGGACTAAAAATGCTGCTAACTGGATAATGAACTTACTAGCGAAATTTATTAATCAAAAGCGGGTTGATATATGGCGCAAAAACACGCTTGACAAAATTGAAACATTTTATGAGGAAAGCCAAAAGCTAAAAAAAGAAAAAAAGAAATTGCTAGTATGTGTAATACTGACTGTCTTACAACTGTTATGTTTTTATTCCATTCCCTATATGACGCTGGTCACATTAAATGTTTCTGCTGATTGGGCAAGCGTAACTCAAATGAACATTATGATTATTATGTTCATGGCAATCATACCTATTCCTGGAGCGTCAGGCGGGGCAGAATATAGCTTTCAAACTTTATTTTCCACCTTTATTTCTTCTAATGGTACCTTAATCGTAGGGATGTTCTTGTGGCGTTTTGTCACGTATTTTTTCGGCATGATTTTAGGAATCTTTGGTTGGATTTTTAAACCGCAAAAATTGCTAAGCCCACCAAATGATTAATTTTTATTAAAATCCCTGCGTTTAACTGCAGTTAAAAGTAAGATATAGGCTTAGTGAGAGGAGAATAGGATGACACGTATCAAGTCTTTTCTACAATGGCTAACCCAAACCAAACTAGGCTTTTCTACTATTGTTTTAGTGACTTTCTGGTTGAAGACATACGTAATTTATCTAGCAAAGTTTAATCTGGGTGCCGAGGGTGCAATGCAGAATTTTCTGCTATTTTTAAATCCCTTGCCTTCAGGATTGCTTTTGCTGGGAATTGGTCTTTTTTTTAAGGGCAGAAAATCCTATTGGATCATGATTGCAATTGATTTTGTGCTCAGTTTGTGGTTATTTGCCAATATCCTTTATTATCGCGAGTTTTCAAATTTTTTGTCTTTGTCTATAATTAAAACTTCCGGCTCAACTGCTGATAACTTGGGTAAAAGCATTGTAGGAATAACCCGAATAACTGATTTTTTAGCCTTTATTGACATTGCTCTTATCATTTTTTTAATGGTTGCCAAAGTTGTTGAATATGACTTACGTCCATTAAAGTTAAGATTTAATCTTTTGCTTGAAGGTATTGCTGCTCTTCTCATAGGCGTTAATTTGTTGATGGCTCAAAAAGACCGCTCAGGTTTGCTAACTAGAACTTTTGACAACAGCTATATTGTTAAATATTTGGGTATGAATGAATATGCAGTATATGATGCCTTTAAAACAGCTCAAACAAGCGAACAAATGGCAAAAGCTAATGTTTCTGACTTGCAATCCGTTAAGAAGTACTTAAAGATTAATTACGTTAAACCGAATAGTACCTATACAGGTGTTGCCAAAGGCAAAAATGTTATGGTTATACATCTTGAAAGCTTTCAGCAATTTCTAATAGGATATAAATGGCAGGGCAAAGAAGTTACTCCTAATCTAAATAAACTTTATCATTCTAAAAATACTCTTAGTTTTGCTAATTTTTATAACCAAGTAGGTCAAGGCAAAACTTCGGATGCCGAGATGATGCTGGAAAATTCTCTTTTCGGTTTACAATCAGGTTCAGCCATGTCTAGTTATGGTACTTCAAATACGTTTGAGAGCGCCCCGGCAATACTAAAACAGCAGGGTGGATATACTACTGCTGTTATGCATGGCGGTGCTGGTTCTTTTTGGAATCGTAATAATGCCTACAAGCAATTTGGTTATGAGTACTTTATGCCTCTTTCTTATTATCAAAATAAACCTAAGTATTACATCGGTTATGGCTTAAAAGACAAAATTTTCTTCTCTCAATCTATTAAATATATCGAACGTTTGCCGCAACCTTTTTATCTTAAATTAATTACTGTAACTAATCATTATCCCTATGATTTGGATAAGAAGAACCAGTCAATTGCTAAAACCGAAACTGGTGATGAAACGGTCGATGGTTACGTCCAAACGGCTCATTATTTAGATCAGGCCGTAGGGCAATTAATGCTGTGGCTGAAAAAAACTGGTTTAGATAAAAATACATTACTCGTTTTTTATGGTGATCATTATGGTATTTCCGGCAACCACCATAAGGCCAGTGCAGAACTTCTTAATCAGGATGAATTTACTAATTTTGATAACCTGAAATTTCAGCGTGTTCCCTTAATGTTTCATATGAAGGGGTTAAAAGGCGGCATTAAAAAAACTTATGGTGGAGAAATTGACGTGTTGCCAACATTGTTAAATTTGCTTGGAATTAGGAACAAGGGCACTATACAATTTGGTCATGATTTGTTAAGTAACAAGGCACCACAAATTGTTGCCCAGCGTAATGGCGACTTTATAACACCGCTATATGCAAAAGTAGGCAGTACGTATTATGATACTAAAACTGGTGAGGAAATAATTCAGCCAGACAAAAAGCTAAAAACTGAGTTGGTAGCAATTTCGAACAAGGTAACCACACAACTTTCATTATCTGATCGCGTTATAGCGGGTAATCTCTTACGTTTTTATCATCCAAAGTGGTTTAAAAAGGTTAAACCGCAAGATTATGATTATAATGAACAAAAAGCATTAAAGAATTTGTATGCAAAGAATAAAACTTCTTTATGGTATAAAAATCACCAAAAAACAACGCAAAATAAATTTAAAACCGATGCACCTGAACTCGAAAAATAATACTCGAAATTAAATCTATTTTGTGCTAAAATTTACCAGTAACGTATCTGTATATTGGAGGCAGCGCATTGTACAATTTATTTATGACGCTACTAATTATTGTTTCAATCTTAATCGTTATTGCGACAATGATGCAGCCGCAAAAGCAGCAAGATGCATTGAATGCACTCTCTGGCGGTGCAGTTTTTAGTGGTCAAACGAAGAAACGTGGTTTTGAAGCATTTATGGAAAAAGTAACATCTGTTTTACTGGTGCTCTTTTTCGCTTTTGCTATTGTATTAGCTTATTTGTCTTCAAAATAACTAATGGTTCCTCCCGATCAAGTGATGGGAGGACTTTTTTTATCTTTTTACTAACGAAATGGAGTTAAGTGCATGGCACAAAACGAGAATATCCTAGCCAATGTTTTAGAGATTTTTCGTCACAATCCTAAAAAACAATATCAAGTTGAACAAATTGACCGTATGATGCGCCGAGACAGACTTGGCAGTTTTTCAGATATGGTCAAAGCATTATCCTATTTAGAGCAGGAAAAGAAAATAATTACTGATGGCAATGGCCGATATCAATTAGCTGAAGAAAACACCGAAGTTGAAGGCACTTTTAAGGCCAACAGCAAGGGCTTCGGCTTCGTCAAACTCGAAGACGAAGATGCTGATGATATTTTTATTGCTCGCGATTACACAGCATATGCCGTAGACGGTGATCGTGTTAAGGTCAAAATCACTGCTGGTGGTAATCCATGGAATGGTAAAGGGCCTGAAGGACAAATAGAAGAAATTCTCGAACGTGGCACGAAAACACTGGTCGGTGAATTTCATTCAATGACTGATGCTCAAATAAAAACCAGTCATTTTATTGGTTATGTTCTCAGCTCAAATAAAAAACTGGCAAACTATCGCGTTTATATTAGTCAGGACAGTTTGCGTCCACAAAAACAAGATATTGTCAAAGTATCGCTCGCTAACTATCCTGACAAAGATAATCCAGATTCGATGACAGGTGTTGTTACCAATATTATTGGTAATAAAAATTTACCAGGCGTCGATATTATGGCTATTGTGTCCGAACATGATGTTCGTACAGAATGGTCTGAAGATGCTCTTGAGCAGTCTAATGCTATTCCTGATCACGTGACTGAGGCAGAAATGGCGGATCGAGAGGACATTAGGGACCAGCCCGCAGTTACCATTGATGGGGATGATTCTAAAGACTTCGATGATGCCGTGGTTTTATGGAAACTTCCTAACGGTAACTATCATTTAGGGGTTCATATTGCTGATGTAGCGCATTATGTGACGGAAAATTCTCCTTTGGACAAAGAAGCTTTTACCAGGGGTAATAGTACATATCTTGTTGACCGTGTTATTCCAATGTTGCCGTTTAGATTATCTAATGGCATCTGTTCTTTAAATGAGGGGCAAGATCGTCTTGTTTTGTCTTGCGAAATGGAAATTTCACCTGAAGGTGAAAGAATTAATTACCGCATCCATCCTTCTGTTATGCGATCACATGGTCGTATGACTTATAACAATGTCAACAAGGTCTTAGATCAAGATAATCATGAAGAACTAGAGGAAAAATACGTTAAACTGGCACCCATGTTGCAAGATATGGCCGAACTGCATAATGTGTTATACCAGCAAAGGCATCAGCGTGGTGCAATAGATTTTGAGGAACCTGAAGCAAAAATTATTGTTGATGATCAAGGTAAACCCACAGATATCGTGTTACACGATCGTGGAATAGCTGAAAAAATGATTGAATCATTTATGTTGATGGCAAATGAAACTGTGGCGGAAGACTTTTATCGCAAGCACGTTCCGTTTCTGTATCGTGTACACGAAACTCCAGATGGTGAACGCATTAAAGGATTCTTTGAATTTTGCAGTGCTTTTGGGTTGCACATTACTGCTGACCCTAATCACGTAAAGCCAATTGACTTGCAAAAAGTTGTGGCTAAAACAACTGATACGCCTGAAGAAGCAGTAGTCCAAATGATGATGCTCCGTAGTTTAAAGCAAGCACATTATTCTGAAGAACCACTGGGACACTTTGGTTTAGCGGCTAAGTTTTATACTCATTTTACTTCACCAATTAGGCGCTATTCAGATTTAATGGTTCACAGGATGATTCATGCCTATAGTGAAAGTGGCACAACTCAAAAAGTACAGGATCATTTTGCCAGCTATTTGCCTGAAGTTGCTGATCAGACTTCAACTCAGGAACGCGTATCTGTTGATACCGAAAGAGAAGTAAATGATCTCAAAATGACTGAATTTATGGCTGATAAAGTGGGTGAACACTTTGATGCTGTTGTTTCATCGGTGACTAGTTTTGGCATGTTTATCCAATTACCTAATACCGTTGAGGGCTTAATTCACATTTCAAATTTGACTGATGATTTTTACAGTTACAATGAAAAAAGCATGACTCTAACTGGGCGCGGCACTCATAAACAATATCATGTTGGAATGCCTCTTAAAGTAACCCTTACCAATGCCAACGTTGAACAGCATCAGCTTGACTTTGAAATTTATGATCCTAATGCACCTAAGAGGCCACATAATAATCGTGGTACTAAAAACGAAAGACGCGGTAATCGCGACTTTCGCAACGATCACGCACATAAGGGTCACTATCGCAACAATTTTCAAAAAAATGGTAATCATCCACACTTAAGTAGATACAAGCATTAGGTTAGAAAATTGAAAAAAGAAAAAAATGAAAATTTAATTGCTCAAAATAAAAAAGCACATCATGATTATTTCATTAAAGAAACATATGAAGCAGGCATTGCTTTAACGGGCACAGAAATAAAATCAGTGAGGGCAAGGCGTGTTAATTTACGCGATGGCTATGTCCAAATTATTAACGGTTCTGCTTTTCTTGAGAATGTCCACATCAGCGAATATAAGCAAGGCAATCGTTATAACCATGAACCACTTCGCTCAAGAAGATTGCTTTTACATAAAAAGGAACTGGCACGATTAGCTAAGGATCAGTCTGCACGCGGAATTGCAATTATTCCTTTGAAGGTCTATCTTAAACATGGTTTTGCCAAAGTTCTTATTGGTGTTGGCCAGGGAAAGAAAAAATATGATAAGCGTGAGGCAATTAAAAAACGGGATCAAGAACGAGAAATCCGCAGACAATATAAAATATAAAAGGACGGTTTAATTAGTTTTATAGTTAAACTGTTTTTTAATTTTACATTTGTTTAAAATTGAACAAATTATAAATATCTATTTTAAAAGCCTCAGTATATAAGTTAATAATCTTGATTTAACGGTGAAATTATTTGAAATAATTTTGTGTATAAATCACAAAGTTGCAAATAAAATAATCTTTTTTATTGAATTTTTTTGTTATCTTTGCCAAATACCTTTGCAATATAGCGTATAATTTATTAATATTATTAATGTGTATATGACTGATTTTATTAGATAGTAATGCTTCAATTTGTAACTTTAGTATAAGTGTAAATAAGTGAGTATTGAAAAGATAGAGTATTTTTGATTATTTCTACCTATATTTGAAATTCTAGAGAAATTTGTTTTAAAAAGTGGAGTGTTTGATTATGCTCTCTTTAATATGTAAGGATTTGAATCGGAATGGAATTTAATAAAGTTTATAACCATGAACGAGTAACTCGCAAGTTTACTAGTAGAAAAGTTAACGAAAAATTACTTGCTAAAATTATTCAAAGGGCACAGTTATCTCCGTCGTTACTTAACTCACAGCCTTGGAAGGTTTATATGTTAACTGGTGACGCGCTCGCGGGTCTAAAAAAAGAAGTGAAAACTCAAATTGATAATAATGTTGAACCTCACGAAGATTTTGTCAAAATGTTGTCACTTAATTGGGATTCATATCCTAGTCAAAATATGGCTGCTGTTGGGGCTTCCCAGCCTTATTTTTTTAATAACAAAATGGAACTATTCTCGGAATCAAATAACAATATGTTTAACGCTCAGGATGTCGCTTTCCTTACGATCCCAAGAACTTCTCCAGCTTGGTCAGTTTACGATTTAGGGATTTTTTCACAAAGTATTATGTTGCTTGCACTTAATGAGGGACTATCAATTATGCCTGCGCACTCAATGGTATCTTATCCTGAGCTAGTACGTAAGTATTGTAAAATCCCAGAAGATGAACTTGTGGGTATGGCAATTGGTTTAGGGTACCAGGATAATGCGGCAGAAGTCAATGATCCCAAATTTTATCCTGATCGTTTACCGTTTAAAAAAATTTATAAATTAGTTAAATAGGCAAGTAATTTAATTAAAATAAAGCGCTATTAATGATAAAATGTTTAATGAGGCAATTTAATTTAAACGATAAACTAATAAAGGTGATATAAATTTTGAGTACAGCCCAAATAGTTACTAATTTAATAGCAACTTTAGTTATTTTTGTTTTTGCAGCTTTCTTTGTGGCTGCAGAATTCGCTTTGGTTCAAACTAGGCCAAGCCAACTTGAAGATATGCTGTCTAATAAAATTGGCAACCATCGCAAAGTTAAACGCGCTTTGCATATGACTCATAATTTAAATGAGTATCTCTCCACAACACAGGTAGGAACTACCCTTGTTGGAGTAGTCTTAGGTTGGTTTTCTGCTGATACTTTAGCTGCAATATTTGAAAGAATGTTTAATTTAGTTAATCTAAATCATTCTGTCGTTCGCTCTATCAGCGCAATCTTAGGCGTTATTCTTTTAACTTATTTAGAAGTTGTAGTTACAGAAATCGTGCCCAAAAATATTGCAATTGACATGCCTGTGAAGATTTTGCTAAAAATTGTAACACCTTTACAGTTATTTCATACTTTGGTTTACCCTTTTGTTTGGTTACTTAATGCTAGTTCAAATGGTTTACTGAAAATGTTAGGTTTTGAGCCGGCTGATGAGGAAAATCAGGTTTACTCTCAATCAGAAATTATTAAATTATCACGTAAAGCTGTTCATGGGGGTTCGCTTGATAAAAATGATCTGACCTACATGAAACGTGCTTTTGAGCTGAATGACAAAATAGCTAAAGACATTATGACAGATAGAACTCGGCTAATAGTTATTAATTCAACTGAAACAATTAAGCAAGCTCTTAAAATGTATTTAGACGAAGGTTCAAGCCGAATACCGGTTGTGCGTGATAACAATAAGGATGATATTGTTGGTTATATTTATGCTTTTGATGTTATTCAGCAGAGTCAAATTGATGATAAAGTGCCAGTGACGCGCATCATTAGAACGATGATCACTGTACCTGAATCGATGCCAATTCAGGATATTCTGCAATTAATGATTAAGAAGCACACGCCAATTGTCCTTGTTGTGGATGAATACGGTGGTACCAGCGGAATAGTTACAGATAAGGACATTTACGAAGAATTATTTGGTACTGTCAAAGATGAAATAGATGATGTTTCTGATGATTATATAATTAGGGACGAGCAAGGTAATATTCATGTATCTGGCAAAACAACATTATATGATTTTGCTAGATATTTTAAAAAGGATTTAAAAAGTTTCCAGGATAGTGACATTATTACAATTGGTGGCTATATGATGGAACATTATCCAGATTTGAAAAAAGGTGAAAAAGTTGAGCTAGAAGGATTTGAATTTAAACTTGACGATATAGAGCAAGGATTTATGCGCTGGTTTATAGTTAAAGCTGTAGCTAAAGAAAAAAAGGCGTCTAAAGAAGAATAGACATTTGAAAAGGAGTTGTCTCTTGGACAACTCCTTTTTATTTATTATTAACTAATTTAATAATTTCAGGTTTTAACACACCAATATATTTTAAGTTGCGGTAAAAATTCATAAAATCAAGTCCGTAACCCACTACGAATTCATTTCCGACTTTTGAACCAAAGTACTCAATATCAACATCTACTTTACGATTTGCTTCTTTGTTTAGTAAAACGCAGCATTTAACGCTTTTGGCGCCACGTTTTTCAAGCAACTTTTTCATAAAATCTAAAGTCAGACCAGTGTCAACAATGTCTTCAACGATTAAAACATCACGATCTTTCACATCGGTTGCTAAATCAGAAACTAACTTAACTTTGCCGGAAGACTCCATTTCGTTACCATAACTGGAAACATCCAGAAAATCAATTTCTGCTTTAACATCCATTTCTCTGACTAAATCGGTTAAGAAGAAGATGGCACCTTTAAGAGCCCCGACAATTAGTGGCTTTTTACCAGCATAATCGGTGGTAAGTTGCTTTCCTAATTTGACACACATCTGGTGAATGTCATCTTCACTAAACAATTTATGATCAATAATATTATTAATATTGTCGTTTTTTGGCATTTATCTACCCTTCATTTAAAACAATTATAATTCCTAATATTTTCGATTATATCATTTTTTGAGCAAAAAAACAGATTATTTTGGACTGTTTTAAGTAATTAAGGTGTAAATTACGTACAAAAAGTATATATATTACTAAAAGCAGTAAGATTATTTACGGACTTATTTATTTTTTAAACTTGTAATGCAAGTTTTTGGTAAAATTAAAGAATAAGATATTTAAGTGAAAGGTAAAAAAATGGATAAACAACAAGAAATAAAAATGCTCAAAGACTTTTCCGATGCCAATTCTACTTCGGGCTTTGAAGAAGAATTTGTTAAATTGTTTACTGAAACAGTTCGTGATTTTGCTAATGTTAAAGTTGATGGCATGCTCAATGTATATGCAACTAAGAAAGAAAATAAAAAAGATCAGCCGGTAATTCAATTAGATGCTCATTCAGACTCAGTTGGCTTTATTACACAGGCTGTTCGTCCTAATGGAATGATTAAATTCGTACCATTGGGTGGCTGGGTCAAATACAATATTCCTGCTTTACGCGTTAAAATAAAAAATCGTGCGGGTGAGTATGTGCCCGGAGTAGTTGCTACTAAGCCCCCACACTTTATGACTGCTGCTGAAAAAAATAATGTACCAGATGTGGCTGACATGTCTATTGATGTTGGTTCCAGTTCTCGAGCTGAAACTATTAATGATTATCAAATTGATACTGGCTGTCCAATTTTTGTGGATGTTAAATGTGAATACAATGAAAAATCTGGTTTGTTCTTTGGCAAAGATTTTGATGACCGTTTTGGCGCAGCAGCTATGGCAGATGTCCTGGACAATTTAAAGGGCGAACAATGTGATTTTAACGTTGTAGCTGCACTTTCAAGCCAGGAAGAAGTGGGCTTGCGGGGTGCATATGTCACAGCCAGAGCTGTAAGACCTGATTTAGCTATCGTTTTGGAATCATGTCCTGCTGATGATACTTTTACCCCAGAATGGCTATCCCAAACTGGATTAAAGCGAGGTCCAATGCTTCGTGACATGGATACATCGTTTTTACCTAATCCTAAATTTCAACAGTATGCTTGCGAATTGGCTGATAAGAATAAAATTCCGTACACTCGTTCAGTTCGTACTGGTGGTGGCCAGGATGGTGCTGCCATTTATTATGAAAACGGAGCACCTACTATTGTGATTGGCATCCCGGTGCGCTATGAGCATTCGCCGTATTGCTTTAGTGCTTATTCTGACTTTAAAGCGTCTGTAGATCTGACCCTTGCTATCATTCGTGATCTTACTAAAGAAAAACTAGCGAGTTTTAGTCAGTTTTAAAAATAATTGTTCTTTTGCATAGAGCAGAAAAAACTACTGAGGTGACCTTAAATTTAGGGTCACTTCAATAGTTAAAATGTGCTATACTAGTAAAAATGAATATCAGTCACTAGGGGTGCCAAATAGCTGAGAAATACCCTCTGAACCTGAACGGGACAATACCTGCGTTAGGGAAGTGTTAAATTTAGTTACTAAAGATGCTCCTAATGACTTATAAAGTTAGGAGTATTTTTATGTTTACAAGGTCTTCAAAATGGAATGTGAAGTCAATTATTTTAATCGCGCTGATTGGTATCATTATGGGCGTAATTTATACTTATGGTTTTAACTGGGCTTTTAATCTAGTTAAGATGCTCTTGGTACCCACAGGTTTTGCACCGGTGACGGATACTGTGTTTTCTGGTTTATGGCTTATGGCGGGACCACTGGCAATGTACTTTGTTCCCACAGCTGGTTCTGGAACAATCGGTGAACTGCTGGCATCAATTGTTGAAATGGCAATTGGTGGGCAGTGGGGAGCTACTACCATTCTTTCAGGAGTCATTCAGGGTGCGACTAATGAAATTGGCTTTTTTCCTAAAAAAGAGCGTTACCAAAAATTCACCTGGAAAAGCGTATTAACTGGTGCATTCTTTGCTTCATTTGGCTGTTTCATTCCATCATATATTTTATATGGTTGGAGTAAATTCAGTATGCAGGTTCAAATAGTGATGTTCATTACTAACATCATTTCTGCGTTAGTTTTCGATGGCGTTTTAGTGAAATTAATTACGAATTTATTTGACAATGCTTTAAAACCTAAAGTTGATTAAATACGCAAAAAGGAGTAATGCCAGTAATGCATTTTGTACTTGAGCCCCAAAAGTTGTCCAACTTTTGGGGCTCAAGTACGTTTACTCCCTTTTTTATTGCTCTTTTTTACTTAAAATAGAATGAACTTTAGTAGTCAGCATATCAATAGCCACATCATTTTTGCCACCTTCTGGGACAATGATGTCAGCATAACGCTTAGTAGGTTCAATAAATTGATGATACATTGGCTTAACGGTACTCAAATACTGGTGAATTACAGATTCAATAGAGCGGCCCCTTTCATTTAAGTCCCGTTCTAAGCGCCTAATAAAACGAATATCGTCGTCTGTGTCAACGTACACTTTAATATCCATTAAATCGCGAATCTCTTTGTTAGCTAAAACCAGAATTCCTTCAAGGATAATAATATCGGCAGGTTCCTTGTGAATCGTTTTTTGGCTGCGATTATGTTCTTTAAAGTCATAAACGGGCATCTCAATTGGCTTGTATGCCAGCAAATCACGTAGTTGCTTTTCTAGTAATGGTACGTCAAAGGCATCGGGATGATCATAATTGATCTTCATTCTTTTAGCCATGGGGATACCGGTATTATCTTTATAGTAAGAGTCCTGCGTCATAATCAGGACATGTTCGTTTTCCTGCATTTGTGCAACAATTTTTTGAGCAATTGTGGTTTTTCCACTGCCTGAGCCACCAGTAATTCCGATCACGACAGGCCTTTCTAGTCTCGACATTATGCCACTCCTTTTTAACCCTTAAATATTTTACTTTACTTTGCCGGTAATTACCAACAGTTAAGGCAAATTCGACTATTAAAGCGCCTTCAGACAGATAAAAATGCGGATTAAATAAAAAAACATTGACAAGATAAGTGGAAGCGATTACTATAAATCTGGTACCAAAAATAATAAAGGTATATTTTAAAACATTAATATCCTTGAATTTAGCCCTTTAAAACGGGAGTTTTTTAAAAAAAGAAGCAAAAAAATAAGATAATGATACCAGAATGAAGACGATATCATGGAATTTAAAGAAAGAACTGCTGCAGTACAAGTACAAGAATACTTAGAATTTTTAATCCACTTTAAAAAAGTGAGTGAATTACCTTCGCAACGGGAAATATCAGAAAAATTACAAGTTAGTCGTAATGCAGTTAAGCATGCTCTAGACAGGCTTAAAGATGAAGGCCAAATACAAGCCAAAGAACGAACGGGAATAATTTCTAACAAGAAAATTGACATTAATATGCTGGGCATGGACTCAATGACAACTGAACTTAAGAATAAAACTGTCAAAATCGAGCACTTGGCAACCACCATTGAAAAAATGCCTGGGAGATTAAAGGATTTTTTTAATGCACCTGAAGGACTGGCTATCAAGATTGCACGAATTAGGTTTGTCAAAGATATTCCTTTAACCTATGAAATAACATATTTTAATCAAACAGATTTTACCAGACTGGCAAATATTGATTTTACTAATAAGTCACTTTATGAGGTACTGGAAAAAGAATATCAAATCAGGCCAACCTATGGTAGAGAGAGTATCGGTTGCTTTTTGGCTGATGAGAAAATAAGCACCCTGTTGCAGGTCAAAAAGGGGACTCCTCTCTATCAAGTAAACAGCTTTAATTATCAAGACGACGATTTTCCAATTGAGAGTACTACCCAATATTTATTAGGAAATAAATTTAAATATCATTTTAATGCCAATAATATTTATGATTATCAAGAGGATTAGTTTTGCTTTTTAAAGAAATATATGCTGATTTGGATCAAAAAATTAATAATGGTGGATATCCTCCTGGCAGCACGCTGCCAAATGAAGCTGAATTGCAAAAAAAATATGATGTTAGTAGAACCACAATTAGAAAGGCTGTTAATAAATTGGTAGCTGAAAATAAGGTTGTGCGTAAAAAAGGAAGTGGTTTATTTGTTGCTCCAATAATTTCAAAGCAAAATATTTTGGAAATGACAGGCATTATTAGGCCGTTATATTTGGAGTCAGCGGACAAAATAAAATTTAAGGATACTTACTTAAGGCTAGTTGGTTCATATTATGCTGCAGTTTTTAATGTGAGCTCACAGGAGTTATTATATGATATTTCTTTTACAGCGGAAATTAAGGGTGAAATTACCTGCGAACATTTACTTTTGCTTTTAGATAACTTTCCGGGATTTGATTCAAATTGCTTAAAAGTAATGTCAATTATTGAAGCGGTCAATACCGGTACACAGAAGCCGGATGATGTTTACCAAGACTTTCAGTTAATTAAAGCAACAGAAGAAATTAGTAAGCAATTTCATATACAGGAAAAAGATCCTGTGTTTAAAATTACGAACCTGTTTTCAACTAGACAGGGTAAAATTGTAGCCCTAGAGTACAGACTGCAGGATGCTGTAAAAACAAGGTACTCAATAGATTTTAGTTAATGGAGGAAAGAAAAATGATTAAACTAGTGCGAGTTGACCATCGCTTGGTCCATGGGCAGGTAGCTGTTTCCTGGTTTAATAGTTTAGACGTTAATACGATATTTGTAGTAAATGATGATGTTGCCCATGATAATTTTCGTAAATCGGCCATCAGATTGGCAAAACCGGAAAAGTCTAAACTGGTAATGAAGTCTGTAGCAGACAGTATTAAAGCAATTAATTCTGGGGTAACCGATAAATATAAAATGTTAATCGTAGTGGAATCGGTTGCTGACGCTGTTGAATTAATTAAAGGAACTGGAGACAAAATAACGAGCCTTAATCTTGGTGGCACTAAGCCCAGAGAGGGAACAGAAAACTACTCTAAAACAATTAATTTAACTGCAGAGGAGGCTAATGAATTAGCTCAGTTGCAGCAAAAGGGAGTAGATATCTGGATTCAGCAGGTACCTAATGATGAGAAACAGGAATTTCATAAAAAATGATTGGAGGTAAATAATGAATGTATATTTAACCGCAATTATTTTGGCTTTAATTGCGATGATGGGTAATGGTGAATACTTTGTTGGTTCATCCATGCTGTCAAGGCCACTTGTAACCTGTACGTTAACTGGCTTGGTGTTGGGTAACCTGCATCAGGGCATTATTATGGGGGCAACTTTAGAGTTAGCCTTTGTTGGTTCATTTTCTATTGGTGCGGCAATTCCCCCAGAAATAATTTCCGGTAGTGTTTTGGGAACTGCATTTGCCATTGGAGCGGGCAAGAGTACCGCGGTTGCTTTAACCTTGGGTATTCCAATTGCATCACTGGTTTTGGTAATCAAAAATTTATGTTTTATTTTCATATTACCATTCTTCGTTCACCGCGCTGATAAATATGCTGAAGAAGCTGACGGCAGTGGTGTAAGTAGGATGAACGTTTTGGGCGGTTTTTTCTCGGTTAACTTGCCAATAGGTTTAGTAGTTGGTATTTCTTATATTTTAGGCAGTCCAGTAATTAAAGCAATTTTAGCAGTCATTCCCCAATTTATTATTAATGGCTTGGGAATTGCCACAGGGCTTCTGCCAGCATATGGTTTTGCTCTGCTGCTTAAAATGATGGTCAACAAAAATAATGTCACTTTCTTTATTATTGGTTTTGCCTTGGCAGTCTATCTCAAGGTATCAGTAACTGGCGTAGCCATTTTCGGCGCATGTTTGGCCCTTATTTTAACCGGCTATTCCGCTTTCAAAGGCCAACCGTTAGTAAATACTGCTGCTAATTCTAATAATACAAGCGAAAAAGATTCAGATGATGGAGGCATAGATTATGAAGATGAAGAATTCTAAGTTACTCACCAGAAAAGATTTAATGAAAACATTCTGGCGGTCGTTCACGATGGAATGGGCTTGGAATTATGAACGCCAAATGAATCTTGGTTATGCCTACTCTATGGTTCCGGCTTTACGAAAGATCTATGGTAAAAACAAGGAAAAATTAAAGGACGCTTATAAGCGGCACCTTGAGTTTTATAATGTTACGCCTTGGCTCAGTACTTTTCCTTTGGGTATTTCAATTGCGATGGAGGAGCAAAACGAACTTGATCCTGATTTTGATGCAGCTTCAATCAATAACATTAAAGTTGCTTTAATGGGACCTTTGAGTGGTATCGGTGATTCATTCTTTTGGGGTACGTTAAGGGTTATTGCTACAGGAATTGGTACTTCTCTGGCAATGCAAGGTAATATTTTAGGACCAATTTTGTTCTTGTTGATCTTTAATATTCCGGCCATTATCACTAGATACTACGGTTTGTTTATTGGCTACAATATCGGTTCCTCCTTTATCGATAAAGTGCAAAAGACAGGTTTAATGGATAAGCTAACCTATGGCGCTTCTGTTTTAGGACTTGCTGTTGTCGGGGCTATGGTTGCGACCATGGTAACGTTAAAAATGCCTTTGAAGATTGGCAGTGGTGCTGAAGCAACCACCGTCCAAAAAATTTGTGATGGCATTGTTCCCGGTATTTTGCCACTATTGTTTACATTCTTTATTTTCTGGCTTGATAAAAAAGGTTGGAAATCACAATATATATTGTTGCTAATAGCAGCAATCGGAATATTTGGTGCCTGGTCAGGACTGCTGGGTCAGTAACTAAAGGAGATTCTTGTGAAAAGTATAGAAGATTATGTCCACTTAGAACCAAAATACTATGAAGCAGTTTTGCAAAATTATGACGATTTGTTTGCTAAGCAGATAGCACAAATAAATAACGATATTACTAATGTTGTTATTTATGCCACTGGTTCAAGCTCTAATGCCGCATATGGGGCATTGCCGTTTATGAGTAATATTTTAAAAATGCCTGTAAAAATTGAAGAGCCGTCTATAGCGGAAAACTATTTGCTTCATGTTGAGCAAAATTCTTTATGTATTGCAATATCTCAAGGAGGTCACAGCTATTCTGTAGTAAAAATTATTCAGCGATTACAAGATGCCGGTAATACAGTCTTTGCTTTAACCAGTGAACTTGATAGTCCAGTTGGCCAGGTTTGTCATCACGTTTTAGATATGGGAATGCCAGTTGAAGAAATGCCTTATGTCAGTGCTGGCTATAGCGTAGAAATTTTAGATTTAATGTTGTTAGCAATGTTAATTGCACAAAAAACAGGCAAGCTTTCGGCTGTAGAATTTACACCAATTTTAGCTGAAATAAAAAATATAGTTCAGAAGATGCCTGAAGTAATTAAGCGGGCAAGTAGTTGGGTTGAAAATAACATTAGTAAATTTGCCACCGCGAAGAGATTAGTTTTTATCGGTTACGGTGCAGCTTATGGTGTCAGCCGCGAAGGTGAAACCAAGACGACTGAAGCAGTTCGTATTAGTGCTTGGGGAAAAGAACTGGAAGAATACATGCACGGTCCTTATTTGGGGTTGAACCCGGATGACTTTATCATTTGTTTAGACCCGATGGGAAAATTACACGACAGAATGGCGCTTTTAAAGCGGTTCTTAAATAAGCATGTTAAAAATGTCTACACAATATATGCAGGTAAAGATGAAAATTCAACAGCTGACAACCTCAGTCTAGGTATTACAACAAGCGAACTTTTGGCTTCTTTATTTATGACTGTACCGATTCACTTGCTAGCCTATAAGTTATCACAAGTGAAGAAGATAGATTTGCAACATTCTGCGTACCCGGATTTTGATCAGATAACAGCTTCAAAAATATAATAATTTTAAAAAAGAGGAAGAAAAAATGCGTAAATTTAACAAGCAAAAATTAATTGATAGTATGACTGGTGCCCTAAAACTGCGGAGCCAAATTAAAGATGTGATTGATCCACTATTTAAAAAAGGCATAACCAATATTTGCTGGCTGGGAATCGGTGGCACCTATGCTTCGGGGATGCAGGCTAATATCCACATGAAAGAAAAAAGTGGTTTAGAAACTTTTTATCAAAATGCCGCTGAATATAATGTAACTGGTAATAAACGTATTACCGACAAGACCTTGGTGGTAATTTCCTCAGTTACTGGAAATACCAAAGAAATGGTTGATGCAGTTAAAAACTTAAACCAAGTTGGTGCAATCATTTTAGGTTTTATGGACGACCCACACGCTAAATTAGCTTCAATGCTAACGTATTGTATTTCTTATCCTGAAAATGAACAGTTAAAATTCTTCATGGTCGGAGACCGCTTAATGTATTTGAATGGCGAATTTCCAGATTATGATAAATTTTATCAAGAAATGGACCAACATTTTGCGAAAGACATTGCTGATATTGAAGAAAATGCGGATGATTTTGCCCAAAAATTTGCCGAGAAACACCATGACGATGAAATTCACTATTTTGTCGGTGCCGGCAATCAATGGGGTGCAACTTATTCATATGCAATGTGCTATTGGGAAGAACAACACTGGATTAGAACGCGCGCAGTAGAAGCAGCAGAATTTTTCCATGGGATGTTTGAAATTGTTGACCGTGATACACCAGTTACCGTCTATGTCGGTGAAGATAGTCAACGGCCATTAAGCGAACGTGTTGCTAAATTTTTACCAGAAATTTGTGGTAACTATACTATTATTGATTCTAAAGACTATGATCTGCCAGGCTTTTCTGAAAAATATCGTGGCACCTTGTCGCCGTTTGTCTTCCATGCTATTAATAACAGAATTGACGTTCATATTGAGCATATTAACCGTCATCCGATGGATATTCGCCGTTACTACCGCTGTTTAGATTATTAATTATAGTGTGATTATATGGTTGGAGTAATTATTTGTACACATGGTAATTCAGCACCTGAATTATTAAAGTCAGCAGAAATGATTTGTGGTAAACAAGTTAACTGCCAAACAGTGAGTTTCACAGAGGGTGAATCTTTAGAACAATTAAAGTCTGAAATAAGTGAAAAAATAAGTAAGCTAAAAGGGTCAGCTTTTTGTTTAACAGATTTAAAGGGAGGGACTCCTTTTAACACGCTGGTCAGCTTACTAAAGAGCAATCCGGAAATGGAAATTATCACGGGTGTTAATATTCCCATGTTGCTGGAACTGTTCATCAATCGCAATCAGTTAGAGAAAGAAAAGCTGCTATCAGCAATAATAGAAGCAGGTAAAACTGGAGTTTATCGCTACCAAGATGTCGAACCATCTGCTGATGACGAAGAATTTTAAATAAGAGAGTATAGCAGTCAATGCTATACTTTTTTATTAAAAGCTTTATAATGAATAAAATATAAGGATGAAAAGACTTTTTCAATATTAAAGAGGGCGAAAAAATGACTAACTTTTTGGCTAATATGATCTTTAAAAAACGATAAGGGGATCATATTAATTTTGCGAGCAATTTTTGAGTTAGTGAGTAGCTATAAATATACTAGAAATATTTTACGCAAGGGCACCAATAATGGCTATTCAATTCTAACAATTGCCGGTTCATTCTTTTTTTAACTTATTTATACAAATTGGCGGCTTCATTTGTCTCTTTGATCATTTTAAATTTAAAGTTAAAAACATGATAAAATTTTAGCCACTTTAATTTCGAAAGGTGGTAAAATTACTTTATAATATAGTAATGTAATTTAAAAGAGGGTGTTAAAATGACAAACTTTTTAACAAGTGCAGCATTTTTAATGATCATTGCTGTGATTATGATGGCTTTAGGGTCTTATCAAATAGTTAATAGTGTCGTTTATATCCGTGGCATTTTACATAAGGGCACTAATAACGGTTTTATGCCAGTGGCAATGTGGACTTCTCTAATTATTGGTTTGGCATTGTTAATTATTGGTATAGCTGGAAGTGTGATGGCTTTTAGGGGATTTTAACTAATTTTCTAAAAGTTCATAGGAATTATTACTTTGACAGATTTTCAAAAGAAACATTTGAACTATATTATATTAATATTCGTGGTAGTAAAAGTTTTGACAAAGCCACGAATATTTTTCTTTTAATCATAAACATAAGGTATAATAAAAGTTTTTTTATATAATATAAAAATTAATAGATATATTAGTAAGCGCTATTTTAAACGTGCTATAATAGAGAATATTAATATTAGGATACATTTTTAGGAGGAAAGTATTATTATGGCAGAACAAACTATTATGCTTAACTGCAGTGCCGGAATGAGTACATCTTTATTAGTTACCAAGATGCAACAAGCAGCAAAGGATCAGGGTATTGATGCACATATTTTTGCGTGTCCAGCATCAGAAGCTTCACAACACATTGAACAAGATCATCCCGACTGTGTGTTGCTTGGGCCGCAAATTCGTTATATGGAAGACGACTTTAAGAATAAAGTCCAAGGTCAAGGAAAAGAAGGCAATGATATTCCTCTTGGAGTTATTGATATGCGTGCCTATGGCATGATGGATGGTAAAAAGGTTTTACAACAAGCTGAAGACTTAATTAACGGATAAGGGGATTATAATGGCGGAAAAAGAAGCGGCTGAACAAAAAGAACAAGAAACTTTAGAAGCAGCCATGGGACTTATTGCCAACGGAGGCAATGCTAAAAGCCTTGCATTTGAAGCTATTCGCCTTGCAAAAAAGGGTGACATTGCAGGTGCGCGTGCTAAATTGAAGGAGTCAGACGACTCTTTGAATGAAGCACATAACTCTCAAACAGGGATGCTGACCAAAGAGGCTCAAGGAGATCACACGAAGGTTACACTTCTGGTGGTTCATTCTCAAGACCATTTGATGAATGCTATTACCTTTAGGGATTTAGCTGGAGAAATGGTAGACCTTTATGAAAAGCTTTTTAAAGCAGGTGCGTTAAAAGAAGAAACTGATAAAAAGTAGTTAAGAGTTCATGCCAGCAAAAATTTCAATTTGTTGAATAATAGAAATTTTTATAAGTTCAATGGTTAAAAACCAATTCAATAGATTGGGTTGCCTTTGATGAAATATTGTCTGCTTTTTTCTTACAAGTATAATCTACAAAGTTATTGCCTTGAGCCTCTCAAGTCATTTATTTAGGAGAGAATCAAAATGAAACAAATAAAAATTGGTAAAAGTGACGTTTATACTACTCCATTAGGTTTAGGAACTAACAAAGTTGGTGGACATAACTTATTTCAGAATTTAAATGAACAAGATGGCTATGATCTTTTAAGAGAAGCTTTAAAACAGGGAATTAACTTTTTTGATTCAGCTTATGTATATGGCCTTGGAAGATCTGAAGAAATTATTGGTGATGTGCTGCAAGACTATGATCGCTCAAAAGTAATAATTGCTACTAAGGCAGCTCAAGACCAGTCACACGATATGGCTATTAATAATAGTCCTGAGTTTATTAAAAAAGCAGTCGATGAAGCATTATTACGATTGCAAACAGATTATATTGATATTTTTTATATTCATTTTCCGGACAAGGATACGCCTAAAGATGAAGCAATCGAAACTTTAGATGAGATTCGAAAAGCGGGTAAAATAAGAGCAATTGGTGTTTCCAATTTTTCTTTAGCTCAGATTAAAGAAGCAAATAAAAATGGCAAAGTTGATATTGTTGAAGACCAGTTCAGCCTAGTTCATCAAGCTCCAGTTAAAGAAGAATTGAAGTACTTACAGGAAAATAATATTTCCTTTGTACCGTTCTTCCCATTAGCCTCAGGACTTTTGACCGGTAAATATTATTTAAAAGACTGGGCAAAGTTTAAGAATAGTGATGGTGGAAAATTACTGGGAGATTTCAGTGAAAAGCAGTATGATGATGCAATGAAAGGTATTGATGGCGTCAGAAAAATTGCTGCTGATCATCAAGCGACAGTTACACAAACTGTATTAGCTTGGTATATGGCAAATCCAGCAATTAGTGTTGTCATTCCTGGTGCACGTAATGCTGATCAAGTTAGAAGCAATGCAGCTGCTATGCAGGTTAATTTAACAACAGATGAATATCAGCAAATAGATCAATTATTTAGTAACTTTTAAAAAATAGTAACGTAGTTAATTTAACAGAATAGTTATGCTTTTTAGCACTATCAGTTTCTTTAAGGGCTTTTCAGGGACTATGGTAAAAAATTGAATACTTAAAAAATAAGCGATTCCTGCTGATTAGAGGAATCGCTTATTTTATGAGTGTTTAAAATATTATCTTAATCTAAATTTAGACCATTTGAACTAATAACTTTTTTATACCAATCAAATGAATCTTTGCGTGAGCGCTTCAAAGTACCTTCGCCAGCATCATTTTTGTCTACATAGATAAAGCCATAACGTTTATCCATTTGCCCTGTTCCAGCAGATACCAGGTCAATTGGACCCCAGGGCAGGTAACCCATTAGGTCAACCCCGTCAATTTCAACTGCTTTTTCCATTTCAGAAATGTGCTTTCTTAAGTAATCTACTCTGTAATCATCGTGAATAGAACCATCTTTTTCAACTTTGTCGTATGCACCTAAACCATTTTCCACAATAAAAAGTGGTTTATGATAGCGGTCAGTTAGATGGTTTAAAGCAATTCTTAAGCCAGCGGGATCAATCTCCCAGCCCCAATCACTTTTTTCCAAAGTTGGATTAGTAGCTTTTGCCTTAGATAAGTCATTTAATTCATCAGCTTTTACGTTTTGGGCTGAGACAGTTGTTGTTTGATAGTAACTGAAGCCCACGTAGTCAATTGTACCTTCTTTCAGTACAATTCTGTCTTCATCAGTAATATCAGGTCGATAGCTGTTTCGTTCAATATATGCTTCAACTTCTTTGGGATATTCACCAAAGACATGAACGTCTGAAAACCAGTCGCGCCGTTGCTCAAACTTGTCCGCTAAAAGCATATCAGCAGATGAAGGAGTCAAAGGCCTTACTGGAGAATAGTTAATCATACAGCCAATTTGAAAATCTGGGTTAATCTGATGTCCAACTTTAACAGCTAAGGCAGAGGCAACTAGTTCATAATGAGCTGCTTGATACATTGCAGCTTCTTTTTCTTTGTCAGTCATGTTCTTAAGAATAATCCCAGAATTGGTAGCCATTAAAAAGTCATCATTGTATGCAGATTGATTATCAATTTCATTGAAGGTCATCCAGTACCTTACTTTACTTTGATACCGTTTAAAGCAAACTGTGGCAAAGCGAACAAAGAAATCAATTACTTTGCGGTTAGTAAAGCCGTGGTACTTCTTAACTAAATTAAATGGTATTTCAAAGTGAGATAAAGTAATTACCGGTTCAATACCGTATTGATGGCAAGTATCAAATAAATCATCATAAAATTTTAAACCGGCTTCATTGGGCTTTTCATCATCACCATTGGGGAAAATCCTAGTCCAAGCAATGGAGGTCCTGAAGGCTTTAAAACCCATTTCTGCCATTAATTTAATATCTTCTTGATAGTGGTGATAAAAGTCTATTGCACTATGGTTAGGGTAATTTTTGCCTGCAACAATTCCGTCAGTAATTTCGCGTGGCTTAGAAGCTGAACCTACTGTCATGACGTCAGCAACTGACATTCCTTTGCCATCTTCGTTCCAAGCACCTTCTAACTGATGAGCAGCAACGGCTCCGCCCCATAAAAATCCATCTGGCATTTTGGCTGAATACATTTTTATCTCCTTTTTTTCTGATGATTGCATTAACAAATATATTTTATACTTATTGTTACTTTACCAGCAAGCTTCTCTATAAAGCTATTATTATTTTTAATAAATAATAGCTACTATATAATTGTTTGTATTATATAGTAAATATTTAAGATATAGAGGTTTGAGATATATGGCGCGAAAATTTTCTAATCAGGATGAAATTGAACATAAAAAACGTGAAGACAATATTAGGTATCTGTATTTTAGTCGTTATTTAATGGTGCGCTACACTGTAATATTTTTTCTTTTTTCCAATCTGCTATGGTTATTGATTTTGCTTGAATATCAGAAAATGCCAGGCATAATATTGTCAGGACTGATGACCTTCTTGTCTGGAATTGCCGCAATAGAACAACTAACTAAGATGCATAACCGCAAGAGTGACGTCCCAGTTACCAGGATTTATTTATGGATCCAAATTATTATTAATATTTTGGTAATTATATGTACATTTATACCATTAAAAATGAACTTTTTGCCATTTATTACAAACAGTAGCTTGAAATATTTAATACTAACTTTTTTACTCTTAGGAATAATAGTTGGACTTAGTAGCGAAAGGAGAATCTATAATATAAGAAGAGGCAAAGATAGATATTTAAAAGTAATTAAATCTGCTAAAAATAATTAGAGTATTGATTTCCTATTTACGTAAATATAAAATGTTAATTAATAGTTATTTATTAAAGTAATTAGTATGAAAGGAGTTATTTTAATGGCGGATACTGCTAAAAAGTCATTAAAGGATCAAATTGCAGAGATTGCTGGCAAGTTTGCTGGTACTCGATTTGTCAGGGCTATAATGGATGCAGGATTTAGTGTAATTTCGTTTTCTATTGTGGGTGCATTTTTCTTAATTATCACTGTGTTGCCGCAGGTTATTAAAATACCGGCCTTTATCAGCTTTTACGCTAATACTTTAGGCCGGTTTAATGATTTATTTCAGTCCGTGTATAATGCTACGATGGGCATTATAGCATTAGTATTTTCTGGCACCTTTGCATATTCATATACTAAGATTTATCAAGATGAAGAGCATATTAATGTCGTACCTTTAAACGGATTAATGATGTTTTTAATGGGCTTTTTTATCACGGTGGCAGAATTAGTTTGGAAAAACGGAAAAATGGTTTTTTTACAAACTTCTACCCAAAATAAAATGGTAGCTGGTGGATATGAAGCATCTACTTCTGGTATTTACCGTATTGGAGCAGTTGGTATTTTTATTGGCCTAGTTATTGCTTGGTTAACCGTTCAAATTTATCGTTATACTATCAAACATAATTGGCAAATAAAAATGCCTTCATCTGTGCCATCTGGCGTCGCCAATTCGTTTAGTGCTTTGATTCCTGCTTTTTGTGTCGCTCTGGTTGTAGCAGCTATTAATGGTGCTTTGGTTTTGGCGGGAACCGACATGTTCAATTTGTTATATGTTCCTTTCTCGTTTATTAGTAAAATTGCTGATACTTGGTGGGGCTTTTTGGTAATAATGTTTTTGCTGCACCTTCTTTGGTGGTTTGGCATTCACGGAGCAACAATCTTGAGTTCATTTTATTATCCAATCGTTTTAGCTAATATGGCTGCTAACGTGAATGGTGCTCATCGGTTCTTTGCCGGTGATCCAACTGATGCATTCATAAATGTTGGTGGTTCTGGTGCAATGCTTGGTGTAGCTATTTGGCTGGTTTTACGTGCTCGCTCTGCTCAGCTCAAGGAGTTGGGGAAAGTTGAAATCGTACCAGCCTTTTTTAATATCAACGAGCCCTTAATATTTGGTTTGCCTATTGTTTATAACATTGATCTTTTTATTCCTTTTGTTTGTGCACCGCTTGCAGCTGGTATTGTCGCGTATGTAGGAATAGAATCTCGTTTGGTCCCTGTGATCAGATTTCAGCAACCTTGGCCCACACCGGTTGGATTGAGTGGTTTTATTGCCACTGTAAGCTGGCAGGGAGCAGTACTTTCAATAACTTGTGCAATAGTAGCTTTTCTAGTTTGGTATCCGTTTATTAAGCACTATGACAACAAGCTTTTAAAACAAGAAAAGAAGCATCAAAAATCAGAAACTGCATAAAAAATAGATTATTTAAAATCTGTCTGGTAAAGGCAGATTTTTTATTATAGCAGGACTAAAAAATGCTAAACAATATTTTAGTATTAATAGCGCTTACTCGCTATAATAAAAGTGTAACAATATTATTTAATTTTGGAGGCACTTTTATATGAAATATCCAAAGACTAAAGAAGTTTTAAACCAATTAGTTGCTGATTTGACTCAACTACACATGGTGGTTCATCAACATCACTGGTACATGCGTGGTAATCGTTTTTTGAAATTACATCCATATTTAGATAAGGTAATGGACGAATTAGCTGACCAACTGGATCAAGTTTCTGAACGTTTAATTACTCTTGATGGTTCTCCAGTTTCAACCTTAGGTGAAATAGCAGCTAAAACTAAGATTCCTGATGAAAAGGGCAATTGGAACGAAACAATAGATGAACGTTATGCAAAAATTATTGAAGATTACCATTACCTTGATCAACTTTATGAAGAAGGCATTAAAGTCAGTGATGAAGAAGGAGACTATTCAACTAATGATATGTTAACTGGTTTCCACACTGATGTAGAAAAGAGAATTTGGATGATGTCAGGCGAAATTAACAAGGCTCCTGAAATTGATCCAGAATAATTAAGTGAAGTTTAAAAAGCAGTTTATGACTGCTTTTTTTGTGTCTTTTTTTGCTAATATTTTTGCTATAATAATTTTAGTCACAGATCAATTACGTATTTTAGAAAGCATGAATTATGAATAAAGAAGAACAGGATAAGTTAAAAAAGCAGGCTGCAATTAAAGCCGCTGAATTAGTAAAACCTGGAATGAAACTGGGAGTAGGTACTGGCTCAACAGTAGCATTTTTAATTGATGAATTGGGTAGAAGAAAAAAAGAAGAAGGACTTAATTTAGCAGCCGTGGTAACGACCTCAAGCAGAAGCAAGAAGCAAATGGAAAGCTACGGGTTTCATGTTGATGACTTGAAAGCAGTAGATCAACTGGATTTGACCATCGATGGTGCAGATAGATTAGCAGCTAATTTTGATGGTATTAAAGGTGGTGGTGGCGCTTTAACCATGGAAAAAAACGTTGCAGTTAATTCTCGCAGAATAATTTGGATTGTAGACGAATCTAAAGTGGTTGACCGATTGAGTGGCTTCGCTCTGCCTGTTGAAGTTTTACCTATTTCATGTGAACAAAATTTTAGACTTTTTCAAGCTGAAGGCTTGCACCCACAGTGGCGCATGGCAGGTAATGAACGCTTTATAACTCATTATGGCAATTTTATTATCGATTTGAATATTGATCCTATCCCAGTTCCTGGTGGTTTAGCTGATTATTTGGATCATACCGTAGGCGTGGTCGAACATGGGCTTTTTTTAGGGATGTGTGATGAAGCCATTATCGCTCATTCAAATGGTGAGATAGAAGATCGTAAAAAGTAAATTTATGAGTTGACCAAGTTTGTCTATTCGGTTAACTCTTTTTATTTTTACAGCAACGAGCAGCTAAATTTGGTATTATTGTTTTATAACCATTTTTAAAAAGAGGATACTTATGTTAAAAAAACCTTTGATAATTAGTACTGATCCCGGAATTGATGATGTTGTAGCAATTACCACTGCCTTATTTGCTCCTGAATTTGATGTTAAATTGATAGCAGCGACTTGGGGCAATGTACCATTGAAAAATACTTTGGACAATGCTTTAAAATTGGAAACATTTTTAAAAACCAATGTCCCCGTTGTCAGTGGTGCTGTCAGACCTTTACTGCGGGATCAAATCGATGCTTCAGATGTTCACGGTAAGAGTGGACTAGCTGGATTTGACTTTCCTGCGCCTAATCACAACTTATTGAAACCAGGTATCGCTGCAGAAGCAATTCATGAAGTTGTTGCTGGCAGTGCTGAAAAAGTAACGTTAATGCAAATTGGACCAGCAACAGATTTTGCACTTTACTTTAGGCAATTTCCAGAAGACTTGCCTAAAATTGAGCAATTGGTAATTATGGGCGGTGCAATTGGTCGTGGCAATTGGGGACCTTATGCAGAATATAATGTTGCAGGTGATCCTGAAGCAGCACAGATTGTTTTTTCAAGTGGCATAAAAATTTTGTTAGCACCTCTTGAATTAGGGCATCAAGCATATGTGACTCCAGATGTTTTGGCCCAAATTAAGCAATTGGGCAGAACTGGAGATATGCTCTATCATATTATGAGCAATTTACATGATCATACTGAAACCAATGGTCGTGAAGTATACGATGCATTGGCAGCTGGTATGCTGGTAAAACCCGAAATGTTTAACTTTAAGCCTGCATATGTCGTAGTAGATACCAAAAGTCCAAGTGCTTACGGTGCTTCTTTAATTGATTTTAATAACTTCTTTAACAAACCAGCAAATGTTCAAGTTGGAGTGAAAGTTGACCGGGTGCAATTTTCAGAATGGTTAGTTTCTTCCATCAGGAATATAAATAGTTGAGGTAGATAATGGCAGATTTCGTTTATCGTACTGTGATGCGTGATATTAAACAGAATATTCTAGATAACAAATATGAGGGGATGCGCCTTCCAGACGAGCGTAGTCTAGCTGAACACTATCAAGTAAGTCGTTCCTCAATGAAAAGAGCGATGGAGCTGCTTTCTCAACAAGGCATTGTCTTTAAAAAAAGGGGTAGTGGAACATTTATTAACCCTTTGTATTTAAAAAATCAGTCCTTGTTTCGTTATGAGGGGTCTAACTTAGGTTTAACTGATAGTTTGAAAGTTCCTGGCAAAAAGCAAGGAATTAAATTGCTGTCTTTTAGCGTAATCAAGACTCCTAAAGGAATTGCACAAGACTTGTTTCTGAAAGAAAATGACTTTGTGTACCAATTTAAAAGACTTCGTTTTTTAGATAAGCAACCATTTTTAATTGAAACTGGGTATGTACCAATTAAAATTGTTCCTGAGTTAAAACCTGAACACTTGAAAAAATCCCTTTTTAATTACCTCGAAGATTCGCAAAATAAAGTGGTTACCAAAGCCTTTCTGAATATTACTGTTGAGCCATCAAATGATGAAGATCAAACACGGCTTAATTTGAAAGAGAGCGAACCTGTCGGAGTAATGGAAGGTATTTTCTTTTTAGATGATGGTACGCCATTTGAAGTATCAACTATGCGTATTCATTATCAATATATGAGATTCAATACTTTTGTAAATTTGAATAAATGAAAAAGCAGGCCTTGGCCTGCTTTTTTGGGATACATTCTATTTAAAAAAGAAAATCAAATATTCTTGAATTGTTGCATATCCATAATCCGTCCAGTATAAACAAAGTTTAAGTTGATTTTTCTGGTTTTAGCACTTAAGTCACGTAAAAGTTTTTGCTGCAGAGTCGTTAAATGCAAATGCTGCAATGCGACACATGCCTCAATATACAATACTAATTTGCCGGTATAGTCTAATGGGTGATCTTGACTGTCAAACTTGCGCATTACCATACCAACGGCATCACGAATTTGCTTATACTTTTTGATATTCAATTCATTGTATATATTACTAAAAAAACTATTATAAAATTGGTTTAAATCTTGATAAACTTCTTCGATTAGCTGTTGCCGCTTTGTTGAAAACAAACTACCAAAAAAGCTCAACATAATCTCACTTCCTTAGTACTGAAATGATTTGCGTTTTTGGCGAAAAATTCTTTTGGAAATTTTCAGATAAAGGCAAATCTGTGATTAAAACGTCAATATTATTAAGTGGAATTGACATATAAGGAGAAGTATTTTGGCTATCAAATTTGTATTTTTCGGCAACGACGATCACTTGCTTAGCTCTTGAACTTGCAATCTTGATTAATTCTGAATCACTCATTTTTGTTGAATAGATACCGTCACTTTTAACATTTGAAGTACCAACAAAAGCAGTGTTAAAACTTATTTTCTGCAAAAGCTCAAGTGAGGTAATAGAGTAATTAAACCTATGTTCCTTATCAATTTTGCCCCCGAGAAGTCTCACATTAGGTAATTTAGATTGCATGAGAGCTAACGAATTATCAATTGAATTAGTAACGATTTGCAAATCAGTGCCGCAAATTAAGTCACACAATTTCTTTAAAGTGGTTGATGGACCGATAAAGTCACACTGGTTAGGATGGATAAATCTCTGAGCCATTTTTGCCATCTTAGTTTTAACTGGTGAATCGATTTGACTTCTCATGATAAAGTTAGGCACATCACTTCGATCTATTGCGACTAATCCACCATGAACTCTGATAGCTTGACCAGTTGCTGTTAACCGCACTACATCACGACGGGCCGTGTCAAAAGAAATGTTGAAATAATTTGCTAACTTGCGAGTACTCAAATGATTTTCTTGATTAAGCAATTGCTTAATTTGTTGCAGACGTTCTTCTTGTGTCATATTACCTCTCCTGTGCCTAATTTAGCACTAGAACAAACATTGTTTAATCACTTTTTCAGTATTTAACTTGAAAAATAAGTGTTTATCAGTATTTGAACATAAATATGCTGATCTGTAAATAGAAAATGGCATAATAATAGTATTACTTATCTACTTCGCAATAATTAAACACTTATTTTTTATAAATTGGGACGAACCAATTTCCAAAATGGTTGAACTTTACCCAAAACTTGCTATAATATGTTTATAAAATGAATTTTAGCAAATATTAAAAAGGGAGAATAAAAATGGCAGCTGATTACGACTCAAAAGAATTTCTCAAAAGTGTTGATGCTCACTGGCGTGCAGCAAATTATCTATCTGTAGGTCAACTTTTCTTAATGAGTAACCCATTATTAAAACATGATCTCAAAGCAAGTGAAGTTAAACCTAAGCCAATTGGTCACTGGGGCACTATTTCACCGCAAAACTTTATTTATGCTCATTTAAACAGAGTTATCAAAAAGTATGGTTTGAACATGTTCTATATTGAAGGCTCAGGTCATGGTGGTCAGGTTATGGTATCTAATTCATACCTTGATGGTTCATATAGTGAGCTTTACCCTGAAATTCAACAAGATGAAAAAGGAATGGCTAAGCTCTTTAAGCGTTTCAGTTTTCCAGGTGGTTCTGCTTCACACGCTGCACCTGAAACTCCTGGTTCAATGCACGAAGGTGGAGAACTAGGTTACTCACTTTCCCATGGTACAGGTGCAATTCTAGACAATCCTGACGTAATTGCAGCGGTTGAAATTGGTGATGGTGAGGCAGAAACAGGACCACTTGCAGCTAGCTGGTTTAGCGATAAATTTATCAACCCTATTAAGGACGGGGCAGTTTTACCAATCTTGCAAATTAATGGTTTCAAGATTTCAAATCCAACGATTGTTTCCAGAATGTCGGACGGAGAATTGACCAAGTACTTTGAAGGCATGGGCTGGCATCCTTATATTATTTCTGCATATAATGGCGGTGAATTTGATGGCTATAAAGAGCACATGCAGGTTCATGAAGAAATGGCTAAATTGATGGATACTGTCATTGAAGAAATTAAGTCTATTCAAAAGAATGCTCGTGAAAATAATGATGAAACCTTGCCCCACTGGCCAATGATCATTTTCCGGGTGCCAAAGGGCTGGACCGGTCCAAAGAAGGATCTTGATGGCAATCCTATTGAAAACTCGTTTAGAGCCCATCAAATTCCAATTCCTGTTGCTCAAGATGACATGGAACATAAAGATATGCTAGTTGATTGGCTTAAGAGCTATAAACCGGAAGAGTTATTCGATGAAAATGGTGTTCCAACTGAAATCGTGACAGCTGATAATGTTACTGGTGACAGCAGGATGGCCATGAATCCAATCACTAATGCGGGTGGAGAAAAAGCTAAGCGTCTTAGTTTGCCGGATTACCGTAAATATGCCTTGAAATTTGATCAACCAGGTTCTATTGAAGCTGAAGACATGACGGAATGGGCTAAATATTTAAACGAAATTGCTGAGCTCAATCCTAATACCTTCCGTGGCTTTGGTCCTGATGAAACTAAGTCAAACCGTTTATTCAAGTTTATTGATGAGCAAAAACGCCAATGGGAAAGTTCCGTTCATACACCTAATGATGAAAACCTGGCACCAAGTGGTCGTTTGATCGATTCACAATTGTCTGAGCACCAAGACGAAGGCTGGCTGGAGGGCTATGTTTTGTCTGGTCGTCACGGTTTCTTTGCTACTTATGAATCATTTGGTCGTGTTGTAGATTCAATGCTGACTCAGCACATGAAATGGTTAAGAAAGGCTAAGGAGCAGTATTGGCGTAAGGACTATCCGTCATTAAACTTTGTTGCAACTTCTACAGTTTTCCAACAAGACCATAATGGCTATACTCACCAAGACCCAGGTGTCTTGACTCACATGTATGAAAAGAATCGTCCGGATTTAGTTCACGAATATCTACCAGCTGATACCAATTCACTGTTGGCAGTTTCACAAAAAGCTTTCACCGATCGTGAATGTATTAATATTTTGGTAACTTCTAAGCAGGAAAGACCACAATGGTTCTCAATTGACGAAGCAACTCGTATTGCCAACCACGGCTTATCTTACATTGATTGGGCATCAACTGACCAAAATGCTAAGCCTGATGTTGTATTTGCCTCAACTGAAACGGAACCGACAATGGAATCCCTTGCTGCAATTGATATTTTGCATAAGAACTTCCCTGATCTTAAGATTCGTTATGTTAACGTAATTGATGTTATGAAATTAATGAATACTGAGGATAATCCAGAAGCAATTTCTGATGAAGAATTTGAGCAATTATTCCCAAGTGATGTGCCAGTGATTTTTGCATGGCATGGCTATAAGGCAATGATGCAATCCATTTGGTTTGGTCGCAAGCGTAGCAATGTTCATATTCACTGCTATGAGGAAGAAGGAGACATCACAACGCCATTTGACATGCGTGTAGTTAATAAACTTGATCGTTTCCATTTGGCAAAAGATGCCATTTTAAGTGTTCCTCGTTACGGTGAAAAGAGTGCAGGCTTTGTAGCGGAAATGGATAGATTACTTGCAAAACACCACCAATACATTCGTGACAATGGTAAAGATATGCCTGAAGTTACTGAATGGAAGTGGACCGGTCTTAAGTAAATATTAGTATTTATTAAAAACATGACCTCTCGAAATATGAAGTCATGTTTTTTATTTAATTAATTTAATAGCCTTATTCTTGTTAAAAGTAATAAATTTATTTATAATAAGAAGCATCATAAGGGAGTAACAGCAATTACTTGCGATAAGCCCAACACCCGAAGAAATACTTCTGGACTTATCTTAAATAGTGAGACTTGTGTGTGTTGTACATATAAGTCTCTTTTTTGTTATTAGGAGGTAAAGATGCCCCGGAATTTTTACAATCAAAAAATTGAGGATGTTGCAAAGGACTTTGCGACATCTGTAGCCAGTGGTTTAAAAGCAAGTCAAATAGACGGGTTACGAGCAAAATATGGCTCTAATAGTTTGACCAGTAAAAAGAAAGTTAGCATTTGGCAACGCTTTTTAGCCCAATTTAAAGATTTCATGATCATTGTTTTGATAGTCGCAGCATTGCTTTCCGGCTTTGTGGCTCAAGAATGGACAGACGCAGCTATTATTATGATTGTGGTCATTTTGAACGCTGTTTTAGGCGTTTTTCAAGAAACACGTTCTGAAGAAGCAATTAATGCTTTAAAGAAAATGGCTACTCCTAACGCCCATGTTCGGCGTGATGGTCAAATTGTGGAAATACCAAGTACGGAACTAGTACCTGGGGACGTGGTCTTGCTTGAAGCAGGTGATGTTGTACCAGCTGATTTGCGGTTGACTCTTACTAAAAGTCTCAAAATCGAAGAATCAGCTTTGACTGGTGAGTCGGTTCCGGTTGATAAAACTAGTGAAGCTGTTAATGAAGAAAAGGTAGCACTAGCCGACCAGGATAATATGGCATTTGCTAATACCAATGTCACATATGGGCGTGGTGAAGGTATTGTTACCGCAACAGGAATGACCACTGAGGTCGGCAAAATTGCCACAATGCTTAACAACACTGATGAAACGGATACACCATTAAAGCGTAATCTAAACCAGTTAGGCAAAACGCTAACTATCATGATTCTGCTAATATGTGCTGTGGTCTTTGTTGTAGGCTTTTTTACCAAAAAAGGAACAGAACCAACAGATAAATTAGCAATCGATATGTTCTTAGTAGCTGTCTCACTTGCTGTTGCAGCAATTCCGGAAGGATTACCTGCAATCGTAACTATTATTTTGGCTCTAGGTACTCAGGTAATGGCCAAGCACAACTCAATTGTGCGTAAGTTGCCAGCAGTGGAAACGTTGGGAGCAACGGATATTATTTGCTCTGATAAAACAGGTACCTTAACTCAAAATAAAATGACGGTTGAACAGGTTTATTATGATAACCAGGTTCATAATTCTTCAAATAGCATTAATCATGATAATCATGCTTTGATGGCAATGGTTTTAGCTAATGATTCAAAACTTGATGATAACAATCAATTGTTGGGCGACCCAACTGAAACAGCTTTGATTCAGTATGCGCTTGACCAAAAAATTGATGTGCATAATTTACTTGTAAAGCATAAGAGGCTCCAGGAAGTGCCATTTGATTCCGGCCGTAAATTAATGAGCACTGTCAATGAAGACAGCGGTCAATATTTTGTAGCGGTTAAGGGGGCACCAGATCAACTGCTTAAACGGGTAACGCGGATTGAACTTGATGGTAAAGTCAGTGAGATCACTGAGAAGCAAAAAGATGAAATTATGCTTTCAAATCAAAATATGGCTAAAAACGCCTTGCGGGTTTTGGGGCTAGCTTATAAACCAGTTGAACAATTATACGATGATCCTACAACTGATAATGTTGAGCAGGACTTGATTTTTGCTGGCTTGGTGGGGATGATTGACCCAGAACGTCCTGAAGCTAAAGAGGCTATTAAAGAAGCTCACAGTGCCGGCATTAGAACAGTTATGATTACAGGCGACTTTCAAGTCACTGCCCAAGCTATTGCAGAAAGGCTGGGGATTTTAAAGCCTGGTCAAGATGAACGGGTAGTTACCGGTGCACAACTGGATGAATTTAGTGATGAGTACTTAGAAAAACATGTAACTGATTTTGATGTATATGCCAGGGTTTCTCCGGAACACAAAGTTCGTATTGTTAAGGCTTGGCAAGCTCAAGGCAAAATTGTAGCTATGACAGGGGACGGAGTTAATGACGCACCTAGTTTAAAACAAGCTGACATTGGTATCGGTATGGGCATCACTGGTACAGAAGTATCAAAAGGTGCCAGTGATATGGTTTTAGCAGATGACAACTTTGCCACGATTGTTGAAGCGGTTAAACAAGGACGCAAGGTCTTTAGCAATATTCAAAAAGCCATTCTTTATCTCATGAGTTGTAATGTTGGAGAAGTTTTAACAGTATTCATGATGACTATGTTGGGCTGGGATATTTTAGCTCCAGTGCAATTGCTGTGGATTAACTTGGTGACAGATACTTTACCGGCTATTGCTTTGGGACTTGAACCAGTTGAAAAAGGCATTATGAAACGGACACCTCGGGGTAAAAAATCAAATTTCTTTAGCGGCGGCGTTGCCAGCTCAATTGTTTATCAAGGAATACTAGAGGGGATCATTGTTTTAACCACTTATCAACTAGGTTTAAATTTTGGCCCTCACATGGGTCATGCCAATCTGCAACATGCTGATGCTCTGACAATGGCCTTTCTTACATTAGGACTCATTCAACTGTTTCATGCTTTCAATTCTAAGTACATACACCAGTCTATTTTTTCTAAGCAAACATTTGCTAATAAATGGTTTAATTGGGCAATATTAATTTCAGCTGTGGTAATGGCTGCAGTAGAATTGCCGTTTATGACAAAATTTTTTGATGTCACAGAATTGAATTCCACACAATGGTTGATAGTTTTAGGTGCTGGAATTTGTATGATTGTAATAGTCGAAATTGTCAAAGCATTTCAACGTCTAGCAGGCAAAAAGTAGAAAGCTATATAATAAAGAGTTCCGCAATCTTAATATAGATTGCGGAACTTTTTTTGTTTATTTTGAAACAAGATCAGCTATTTTTGCTAAATATTCAGCATCAATTTGATCAAATCTATTGAAAATATTGCTGTCAAGGTCAAGAACGGCAAGAAGCTTCTTATTGTGAATAATAGGAACAACGATTTCTGAATTGGTATTAGCGTCACAGGCAATATGACCACTAAACTCGTGAACATTAGGCACAATTTGAATTTGCTGAGTCTTTGCAGCGACACCGCAGACCCCTTTTCCTAATTGAATATGCATGCAAGCGACTGGCCCTTGAAAAGGTCCTAAAATGAGCTCTTGCTCTTGAAAACGATAAAATCCGGCATAACTTACTTCAGCTAAACTATTAAAAAGTAGTGCACTGATGTTACTCATGTTGGCAATTAAGTCGTGTTCACCTTGAAGAAGGTTGCCAGCCTGTTTTAAAAGTAATTTATAAGTTTTTTCTTTATCCATAAGTTTTCTCCTTAATTAGAGTGTATGCTAGTCAAACTATTTTTGGAAGAAAAAAATGCAAATAAGAGTATATTTTTCACAGATAATTTTAATTATAAATGGCATTTTTTGACATTAATTTATTATTAATGAACATACAAAAGCCCTTTTTATTACTGTACTTTCCCGTCGTAACGCTAACTATGTGACTTTCAAGTCAATGTGAATTAAGCAGATCTTTCTATAAATTTTTATTAAAAACACTGTATTACTTTTAAAATTCTTAACGGTTATAGTAAAATAGATTCTACAACTTATTATTTCATGCATTGATTATGAAAGGGGCGATGACAATGTCGATGATAGAGTTCCATGACGTGCAAAAATTTTATGGCCATTTTCATGCACTGCACGACATTAATTTAGAGATTGATGAAGGCGAAACGGTGGTTCTGATTGGACCATCTGGTTCAGGTAAGAGTACTTTAGTACGGACCGTAAACGGGCTTGAATCAATCCAGAAAGGTAAGTTAGTAGTTAACGGTCACGATCTTTCAGATCCAAAGACCAACCTCAACATCTTACGGAGTGATGTTGGGATGGTTTTCCAGCACTTTAATTTATACAAAAATAAAGATGTACTGGAAAATATCATGCTGGCTCCCAGAATAGTAAGCCACATGCCTGAAGAAGAAAATAAAAAACAGGCGTTAGATTTACTTGATATGGTTGGGCTACGCAAATGGGCACATAATATGCCTTCACAAATTTCTGGTGGTCAAAAGCAGCGTGTTGCTATTGCCAGAACATTGGCAATGAGACCAAAACTAATTTTATATGATGAACCAACTTCTGCTCTTGATCCGGAAATGATTGATGATGTTTTACAAGTTATGAAGAAAGTTACCACTGAAAGTGGTATGACTTCATTAATTGTTACTCACGAAATGGGCTTTGCTAAAGAGGTGGCAAATAGAGTTATCTTTATGGATCAAGGTCGAATTGTTGAGGATGATGATAGCGAAAGCTTCTTTAAGCAGCCTAAGACGGAGCGGGCACAACAATTTTTGAGTAAAATTATTTCTCACTAAGGAGGCCAATTATGAAAAAGAAATTTTGGCTGTTTCCTTTATTAGCATGTATTTTGATGTTAACCGGTTGTGGTAAAAGTCTTAGTGATCAATCTGTTTTAAATAATGCCAAACAAGCAAATACTATTGTTTGGGGTGTTAAAGGTGATGTTAAACTTTTTGGCTTAATTGATGTTAAGGATGGTCAGCAAAAGGGTTTTGATGTTGATATGGCAAAACATATCACAAAGCATATATTAGGACCTCAAGGAAAAGCTGAGTTTGTAACAACAACCTCTCAATCCAGAATTCCACTTTTAAAGAACGGAAATGTGGATGCCGTTATAGCCACAATGTCAATCACGCCCGAGCGTAAAAAGATTATTTCTTTTTCAAAGTCATACTTTGACGCGGGTCAGTCACTTTTAGTTCCTAAAGATTCTTCAATTAAGAGTACAAAGGACCTTAATGGCAAGACAGTTATCGGTGTTGTCGGTGCCAACTCGGTTGAAAACATTAAAAAGGTGGCTCCAAGAGCAAAAGTGATTGAATTGCAAGACTATGCTCAGGCAATGAACGCTTTAAAATCACATCAGGGGGATGCATTAACTACTGATAACGGAATTTTATTTGGGTTAGCAGTTCAAAATCCAGGCTACGAAGTTCGTGGTGGCACTTTTACTGTTGAACCTTACGGTGTTGCGGTTAATAAGGGACAAACCTCATTTACTGAAGCTGTAGACAAGGCAGTTCTTGAGATGCAGCATGATGGTGAATATAATCGCTTAATTAAAAAGTGGTTTGGCGATGTTCCAGGATTTAAGTATAAGGAGCTGTATCGCCGATGATTAATATTTTTTCAAAATTCAGCAGCCAGCTGTTTGTTGGCTTGGGCTGGACAATACTATCTAGTGTAATTGCTTTATTTTTCAGTTTAATAATTGGCACAATATTTGCAATTATGGAAGTTGTTCCAAGTAAAGTAATGCGTGTAATTGGGCATGCTTATGTGGAAATAATGCGTAACATTCCTTTGCTTGTAATCACTATGTTTTTCTACTTGGTAATTCCGATGTATGTTGTCAAAATCAACGGTTTTACAGCTGGTACAATTGGGTTAACTCTGTATACTTCTGCTTTTATTGCCGAGACAATTCGTTCAGGAATTCAATCAGTTTCCGGCGGTCAAATGGAAGGTGCGAGATCAACTGGTATGACCTACTGGCAGGCAATGCGTTATATAATTTTGCCTCAAGCATTCAAGATAGTAATACCACCTTTAGGAAATCAGTTTGTTAACCTGGTAAAAAATTCTTCAGTTCTAGCCTTTGTAGCAGGATTTGATTTAATGTACCAAGCAAATTCAATTGCATCAACAACTTTTGATACTATTAACAGTTATTTAGTTGTAGGTGTTCTATATCTAATTGTTACACTGCCTATTAGCTATTATATGCGGCACTTGGAAAAGAAATTAGGTTAAAAGGAGGTACTAGAAAATGCAAAATTGGGTGAACGCCTTTTCGTGGCTTAATGTGCGCTTTTTGTTGATGGGCCTCTGGGTAACTATTTACATCTCCGTAATTTCAGTCATTCTAAGCTTTATTATTGGTTCCATTTTAGGAATAATTAGATATTCTAAAATTAAATATGTTTCAGCAATTGTAGGTTTCGTTATTGATATTATTCGTAACATTCCTTTGCTGCTAATTATCTTTTTTACTTATTTTGGACTACCAAACTTTGGCTTAAGGCCGGAAACAATACCGGCAGCGATTATTGCAATGACAGTATTTGAATCCTGCATGATTGCAGAAATTGTGCGTTCAGGTATTCAGTCTGTTTCTATCGGTCAGATGGAAGGCGCAAGATCAACTGGCATGTCTTTTGTTCAGGCATTATGGCATGTTGTATTGCCTCAGGCTTATAAAAACATGATTCCAACAATTATCAGTCAGTTTGTTTCTCTGATTAAGGATACATCTCTAGCAACAATCATTGTTGTGCCTGAAATGATGCAGCACGCACAAGTCATTTATGGTCAGAATGCAAATTATATTTTGCCTATGTTTGCTGCCTTAGCTGTATTGTACTTTGCGGTTTGCTTTACACTTTCAATTGTTGGTAGTATGATTAGCAAACATTTATCTTAAATAAGAATTTAATTAGCAATTATTAAAAAGCATTTCACTAATTTGTGAAATGCTTTTTTTGCATACTTTGATGTATAGGCAATTGGTTTATACCAGTTCACAAAATTTTTATTAATTTTTTACTAAGTGATCATTTTTATTAAATAATTTTAAGAAAACTCTTGACATATTAAAAACTAGCGATTATCTTATAATATAACATCATATAACAAGAATGATTGAGAGGTTAAAAATGAAAAAAGAATATCAACAAGAAATTAAGAACGCCCTTGCCGCTACAGAGAAGCTCGATGGCATTAATCATGTTTATTTTGTAGCTTGTGGAGGATCGATGGCTTTTATGCAGCCAGCTGAATATATTTTCAATCGTGAATGCGATATCCCAGCTACAATTTTACCTGCACGAGAATTCACAACCCGTAATCCTCACGATTTAGGCAAGCACAGTTTAGTTGTTTCTTGTTCACATTCTGGTACTACACCAGAAACAAATGAAGCAGTCAATTTTGCCAAAGGTAAAGGGGCTTTAACAGTTGGCATTACCTACACGGCAGGTTCTGACTTAGACAAGAATTCAGATTTCACTTTGCATTATAGCTGGGGCAAAGGAACGGATGCTTCTGATTTAAATAATGGAGTTTTATATGGTTTTTTGTTTAGCTTATTGAAGTCTGTAACTGGTGATAATAAATATGAAAAAGGCCTGAAGGCTCTGGATAGTTTAGAAACTATGGCTGATAGGGTAAGGAAGCAATTTGGCGAAACTGCTAAGAAGTGGACCAGTGAATTAAAACGTGAAAAATTAATTTATGCTGTAGGTTCAGGTATTAATACTGGAGAAACATATTCATTTTCAGCATGCTGGCTTCAAGAAATGCAATGGATTCATAGTGGTTACATCAATTCTGCCGAGTATTTCCATGGTCCATTTGAAGTAACAGATTTTGATGTGCCTTTTATCATTTGTAAAGGATTAGGCGTTACTAGAAAGATGGATCAACGTGTAATCGATTTTGCCAAAAAGCATAGTCAAAAAGTTTATGTGATTGACGACGCTGACTTTGATATGCATGAAGTAGATGACGACTTTAAAGAATACTATTCTCAGATTCTTTCAGGAGTAGCTTTCCGTCAATTAGCCGAAGGCTTTGCTTATGAAAGAGGACACTCATTAGATGTTCGTCGTTATATGGGACACCTCAATTATTAAAAAGGCTGCAAATCATGAAAATAATTGCAGTTGGTGACAATGTGGCTGACACATACATCAAGCAAAAGGTATTTTTCCCAGGCGGAAATTGTGTCAATGTAGCAGTTGATGCCAAAAAGGCCGGAGCTGACGTATCAGCTTACCTGGGAATGTTTGGAGATGACGATCGGGCACAGCATATTAAACAATCTTTAGCAGAAGAAAATGTGGAACTCATTAATTGTCGAGAGGTCTATGCGCCTACAGCACAACCTCGAGTTATTCTCACGGATGATGGTGATAGAACTTTTGCCCCCGGTCCTAAAAATTCAGTAATGCATTTGTTGTCCTTAAGACTTACCCCGACAGATTTTGCTGAAATAAAAAAATTTGACGTGGTTCATGTTGGAATTGATTCGGGAATTGAAAATTATCTTGATGAACTGCATCATATTACTAAAGTATCATTTGATTTTTCAGATTCTCGTAATGAAAGTTATTTTAAACGTGTTTTGCCGTTTGTAGATTATGCTTTCTTTTCTGGTTCAGAGATGTCTGATGAACAAGTGGAAGGATTTGCTAAAAAATATTTAACTTTAGGACCAGAAGTCATTGTTATAACTCGGGGTGCCAAGCCAGCTTTCTTGTTGACATCGCAAGAGTCCCTTTATCAAGAACCACAAACTGGGAAGATTGTCGACACGATGGGAGCAGGTGACAGCTTTATTGGCGGCTTTCTAGTTTCCTATTTGAATCAAAAAAATTTGCAAGAAGCTGCTTTAGCTGCTAGTAAAAATGCTGCAGCTACTTGCCAACTATCTGGTGGCTTTGGTCATCAGAAATCTTTTTAGAAAAGAGTGATATTTATGAAAAAAAGTGCTTTGCTTGCCACTGCGATAGCATGTGTAGGTTTGCTAATCACAGGATGCCAGAAAAATTCTAGTTCTGGTACTAAAAATCAAGATAAAATTACCGTTGTGCAAAATGCAACAGTTGACTCTCTTGACCCAATTTTAGCGTATCAAAACACCTCTTCAACTGTTGTAGCTAACACAATAGAAGGGCTTTATACTATTGATGCCCATGATAAGCCCCAATTGGCATTGGCCTCTAAAGTTAAAACGAGTAATCATGGACTCACTAAGACTTTTACTATTCGTAAAAACGCCAATTGGTCAAATGGTGATCCTGTAACGGCTAATGATTTTGTTTTTGCCTGGCGGCGGTTGTCTGATCCTAAGATTGCCTCAGCCTTTAACTTCCAACCAGGTGCTGCTGGCATTAAAAACGCTAATGACATTGTAGCTGGTAAGAAGCCGGTTAAGTCATTGGGCGTTAAGGCAGCAGGTCCTAAAACTCTCGTAGTGCAATTGGATCATGTTGTACCTTACATGAACAAATTGTTGGCATTCAGTGATTTTGCCCCTGTCAACCAGAAATACTTCCAAAAAACTGGTAAAAAATTTGCACAAGATTCCAATCACTTAATTTACTCCGGTCCATATCAAATCAAGGATTGGAAATTAGGCGATAACACTATCCAGTTAGTTAAAAATCCTAAATATTGGGATGCCAAAAATGTCAAAATTAAGAATGTTAAGCTTGATATTATTACGGACCCAGAAAAGGCAGCTATTGCATTCGAGAATGGCAGTGCAGACTATGTTCACTTAAGTGGTCAGCTTGTTTCTAAATATAGGAAAGATAAGAACTTTGTCAATGATGTTGGTAATTTTACTCAGTACATTATGTTTAATCTGAAAAAACCGGGATTAGATAATGCGGATCTGCGTAAGGCAATTTCTTGCAGTATTAACAGGAAAGAAATAACGACTCATATTCTAAAAGATGGCTCAATTCCTTCTCATTCAATGGTTATGAAAGATTTGGTTAAGAATCCAGCCACTGGTAAAGACTTTGCGGATGAATCAACTACTGACTTTTACGAGTACTCACCAGCTCAAGCTAAGAAGTATTGGAATAAGGCCAAGAAAGCAACCAATCTCAGGTCGTTTACCCTGCTTTATGATGACAGTGATCCCTCATACGCTAATGTAGCAGCTTATATCAAAGCACAAGTTGAAAAGCATCTTCCTGGCATGAAAGTGACGTTGCAGCAAGTAGCAAAGAAGACCAGAACTGATAAGATGTCGAAAGCTACTTATGATGCTACTTTAACTCGTTGGGGACCAGATTATGCCGATCCAACAGCGATCTTGAGTATGTATCAATCTAAGAACGACAGTAATTACGGCCGCTGGGCAAATTCAGAATTTGATAAGTTAATGGCTCAATCTGATCAAACAACTGATCAAGCTAAGAGATATAAATTGCTTCTTAAAGCAAATAATATCCTAATTGACAGTGCCTCTTGCCCACCGCTATATCAAATTGGCGCACCGGTTTTGCAAAGAGCAAATATTAAAGACTTACCGATGCATATTGCCGGTGTACCATTCTTCTTCAAATATGCTTCAATTAAATAATTTCACTATAAGTATTAACGGGGCTGGGATACAATCTCAGCTCTGTTTGCTTATTTAAGAAGATAGGAGGGAAAAACTTGAAAAAGTATGTCTTGAAAAGAATCTTAATTGCAGTGATTACTTTATTTTTGATTACTTTGATTCTTTTTATTATGGAAAAGGCTATGCCCGGTTCGCCATTTAATGATGAGAAAATGTCACATGCTCAAGTAGCAGCACTTTATCATAAATATGGTTTGGATGGTCCGGTGCCATTACAGTTTTTTAATTACTTAAAAAATATGTTGTCTGGCGATTTTGGTGTTTCGTACACAGTTCAGGTTAATACGCCGGTTACTACAATGATTATGCAACATTTTATTATTTCACTCCAGATAGGTTTACAGGCTACTGTACTAGGCTCAGTTTTAGGCTTTCTGATGGGAATTTTGGCAGCGATCAAAAGAGGTACAATTTGGGATAACTTAATGACTGGCATTTCTGTTTTAGGAATAAGTCTCCCTAACTTTGTGGTAGCTTTGATTGTTTCAATCATATTTTCTTACAAGTTGATGGTCTTTCCGGGAACATATCAACCCAGTCAGCCATTTGTTTCCAGTATTCTGCCAACAATAGCACTGAGTACTTTTACTATGGCAAGCATTGAACGATATGTTAGAAATGACATGATTGATATTATGAATTCCGATTATTATCGTTTGGCGGATTCAAAGGGAATAAAAAAGTTCCAATTAATCGGACATCATGTTATCAGAAACACTCTAATTTCAGTTATTACGGTTTTAGCACCGCTGATGATTGATCTACTTGCAGGAAGTATGGTAATTGAAAAAGCTTTTGCTATCCCAGGCCTAGGTACTTTGTATATTAGTGCTATACAAGCTAATGACTATAATGTAGTCTTAGGTATAACTTTCTTTTATGCAGTGCTTTTTATCAGCATTATGCTAATTGTTGACATTCTCTATGGATTAATAGATCCACGTATTAGATTAGATGAGGGCAAATAATTATGACTAATATAGAAAATGATGATTTTGAATTTGCCCATAAATCTGAAACGGTTGACCATTATTCTGGTAAATCTTATTCATATGGGCAGTTGGTTTGGCATCGCTTTTTGAGAAATAAGGGTGCGGTGATTAGCGCAGTTGTTTTAATTATTATTGCTTTAATAGCTGTTCTGGCACCTCATCTTAGTCAATACTCACCCACTACACCGTATCCTAACCAGTCTAATTTAGCTCCTGGTGTTAATGGTCATTGGTTTGGAACAGATAATTTAGGCAGAGACATTTTTGTAAGAGTTGCTGCTGGCACTTCAGTTTCACTAAGGGTTGCACTAGTGGCTATGGCAATTGATCTGGTTATTGGTACTAGTTATGGCCTGATTTCAGGATATTTTGGTGGCAAAATTGATTTATTCATGCAAAGAATAACAGAAATTCTCAGTACTATTCCTATGATCATTATTGTTACTTTGCTGGTTTTGGTCATGAAACCTGGTCTAGTAAGCATAATTACGGCAATGATGATTGTCGGTTGGATTAATATGAGTAGAATAGTTCGCGCACAGGTGTTGGAACTGAAAACCAGCGAGTATGTTTTGTCTGCAAAGACAATGGGCGAATCTGATATTAAAATTATTTTCTCTCAAATTTTACCCAATACATTGGGACAAATAATTACCACATTTATGTTATCTATTCCGAATGCCATTTTTTTGGAAGCATTCCTGGCTTTTATCGGTTTAGGTGTTCCCGCCCCATTAGCATCATTAGGAACGATGATCAATGATGGTTACACACAGGCTATCGTTTATCCGTACATGGTTATTTTCCCCGTTTTGTTTTTAGCACTAATTATGCTGAGTTTTAATATTATTGCAGATGGCTTACGGGATGCTATTGAAGGAAGTTAGGTAAGATTATGACTGAAACAGTTTTAGAAATAAAAAATTTACAGGTGGCCTATCATACCGAGCATGGAGAAGTACAAGCTGTTAGAGGGATAAGTTATCAGGTAAAAAAGGGTGAAACAGTTGCTTTAGTTGGTGAATCCGGTTGTGGCAAGTCAGCTAGTGTAAAGCCAATCATGGGCGAAAAAGAGGCTAATCAAATAATTAAATCTGGTGAGATCAATTTCACCTATCAGACTGAAAATGGTCCGCAAACTGTTGATTTATTAAAACTTAGTCCTAAGATTATGCAAAATCGCATTAAGGGCAAAGAAATAGCAATGGTTTTTCAAGATCCGATGACCTCTCTTGACCCCACCATGAAAATTAACAAACAAATTGCTGAGGCAGTTAAATCTTCTCATCCTGAAATGAACAAGGAGCAAATCAATGAACGAGTGCTTAACTTAATTGAAACTGTTGGTATTCAAAACATGAAAGTTGTGCAAAACCAGTACCCGCATCAGCTTTCTGGAGGGATGAGACAGAGAATTGTTATTGCCATAGCCTTGGCAGGAAATCCCAGTTTACTGATCTGTGACGAGCCAACTACGGGTTTGGATGTTACTATCCAGGCTAAAATTTTGAACCTGATTAAAGATATCCAGAAGAGTAGGAAATTATCTGTCATTTTTATCACTCATAATCTGGGAGTAGTTGCTAATATTGCAACCTATGTGAACGTCATGTACGCTGGAAAAATAGTTGAGACAGGAACAAGTCAAGATATCTTTTTTGAACCTCGCCACCCATATACTTGGGGACTGCTTGAATCAGTACCTGATATCAATGAAAAAGTTGACGAACTGCCAACTATTGCTGGCACGATTCCAGACTTGACACAGCCGATTGTTGGTGATGCGTTTGCTCCGAGAAATAAGTACGCCTTAAACATTGATTTTAAAAAGCAACCACCAATGTTTAAAATTAATGACCACCATTACGCTGCAACTTGGCTCTTAGATAAAAGAGCTCCCAAAGTACCAATTCCGGCAGTTTTGCAAAAGCGAATTTTAAAAATGAAGGGGGCATCATAAGCAATGACTAAAAATATCCTTGAAGTTCATCATTTGAAGCAATATTTTCCAGTTGCAAATAAAAAAGTAGTTAAAGCGGTAGATGATGTTTCTTTTAATATTACTAATGGTGAAACTTTTGGCCTGGTAGGTGAATCAGGAAGTGGAAAGACCACTATTGGCCGCTCTATTATTCGTCTTTATTGGCCTACTGCAGGCGAGGTGATTTTTGAAGGTGAACAAATAGCAGGTCAGTTAAGTAAAAAGCAGACTGCTAAATTGCGCAAAGACATGCAGATGATTTTTCAGGATCCTATGTCTTCACTAAATCCTCGTAAAAAAGTCGGTGATATAGTCAAGCTGGGGTTAGATATTCATTACCCAGAATTATCTAAGGATGAAAAACTGCAAAAGGTTATTGAAATGTTAAAAATAGTTGGTCTTGACTCATCCTTTGTTAATCGTTACCCGCAAGAACTTTCAGGGGGCCAAAGACAAAGAGTAGGTATTGCTAGAGTAGTTATCATGCATCCTAGACTTATTATTGCGGATGAAGCTATTTCTGCTTTGGACGTTTCAGTACAAGCTCAGGTTGTCAATCTTCTCCAACGAATACAAAGAGAAAGTGGTAGCGCCATGCTCTTTATTGCCCATGACTTGGCAATGGTTAAGCACATTTCAAGTCATATAGGTGTAATTCATTTGGGACATATTGTCGAAATTGGGCCGACGGAAGCAATATTTGACGATCCTGTACACCCTTATACTAAAAGCTTGCTAACTGCTATTCCCACTACTAATCCAGTAGCTGAACAAAATAAAAAATTATCAAATTATCATGCTTTTAGGCAACAATATGAAAATAAGGAAATGGCAGATTTAGGCAATGGTCACTATGTAATAGACGATGGGTCGTGGACTAAGTAAAACCCTTTATGATAAAATATTGATAATTAATTTTTAATATTATCAAGAAAAGGAAAAACAGATGCCACGTCCTAAAAGCAAGCAAGAATTAGTTGATGCAAGTAATTTGTCATACCAAAAGATAGTTGACTTAATTGCTAAGTTGCCGGAAAAAGCTCGCACTGGCAGTTTCAATTTTGATACGAGTAAATTAAAAGAAGCTCATTGGAAGAGAGATCATAATGTACGTGATGTTTTGATGCACTTATATGAATGGCAAAAATTGTTGCTAGAATGGGTTGAGAGTAATCAATCCGGTAAAAGCAAAGAATTTCTGCCTGAAGGGTATAATTGGCGCAATTATGGTGAAATGAATCAAGAATTTTGGCAAAAGCACCAATCTACCTCACTTGCAGAAGCAGAAAAGCTGCTGGCAACTAGTCATACACAAACGATGGCTTTTCTTGATACCTTTACGGAAGAACAACTCTTTCAAAAAAATGTTATTCCTTGGACTGGTAATAATGCATTAGGTACTTACTTCATTGCAAATACTTGCAGTCATTATGAATGGGCTTTAAAGAAGTTACGAAAATATCAAAGATCCTTGAAATAAGGGCTTATGAAAACCGTTAGCGTAAAAGCTAGCGGTTTTTGTTTTGGATGAGCCACTTGTTTAAATAAATCAAAAGTTTGACAATTTATTTATAAAAAATTCTGATGAAAAACTTTTATAGCTAAGGCTCTAAAGCAATATTTCAGGCTTTAAAATATTTTTAGAGTTTTTTAGTTAGTATAATCGCCCAAACTTTTCATACAGTTATAATTTTAAATGACTGTTATACTAATCTTTGAGTTTGTTATTTCTATTTTAATTTAGTAATATTGAATGATTAAGGAAGTGTGATAATGAATTCTGTAAAAACAATTGCTGGTGTACCACTTTACAAAAAAATTTACTTAGATATTAAACAAAAGATTCAGCAAAACATCTTAAAAACTGACGAAAAATTGCCAAGTGAACAATATTTATGTCAAAAATATCAGGTTAGCAGAATAACAGTGCGTAAAGCTCTGAAATTACTGACCGATGAAGGACTGGTAGTTACTATCCAGGGTAAAGGCTCCTATGTTAATGTCAAAAAGTTGACGGGGAGGCTGGAACAAATTGAAGGATTTTCTGAATTTGCTGAGTCGCGATCTAAGACAAATAAAAAGGTCATTTTAAGAAGAGAAATATTACAAAATGCTCAAATTGCTAAGATTTTACAATTGCCTGAACAAGCAGATTTAGTCTACATTAAAAGAATATCCCAAACAGGAAACGTGCCGATGGCAATTGATGAGGCGTGGTTATCAGGTGAACGTTTTCCTGATTTGCTCACAAATATTCATGAAGACACTTCACTATACCAATACCTAGCAGATAAGTATCATGAAACTTTAGCAAGTTCATATCGTGAAATTAGTACCATCTTACCCAGCAGTGAGCAAGCTAGATTATTGGCATTAACAAATGTAGTGCCACTATTTGATGTGAACAAGACTGTTTATAATCAATTTGATCAACCACTAGAGTTTTCACATTATGTGGTAAGAGGAGATAAAATGGTTTATACTATTGACTCCAAAAATGACAGCAATATTTATCTTAATAACAAAAAGTGATCATATACTTGCAAATTTTTCATTATAAAAAAACAGTCAGTTGGACAATAAATTCAACTGGCTGTTTTGTTAATTTCCAGGCTTTAAATGGTGAGCGTAGGTGCGAATATTATTTTGCACAAAAGCGTTTGACTGAGTTTGAAAAACAGAATTAGGAAAAGAATGCTGCATGATAGCTTGACCTAAATTGAGTAAAACTAAGTTGTCAATCTCAACCTTTTTATCTATATCTTTAGCAATTTCTCCTTTCTTCTGCATTTGCTCAAACTCTTCAGTTAAAATTTCTCTGAGTAAATCAAGTAGTTTTTTTATCACTGTTTGCAGTTCCGGTAAATTTTGAGATTCACGAATGCCGGTTAAAAACAATGCTAGATGTTGCTCTATGAAGCTTTGACATATATTAGACAAATTTATAATGTCCTTTTCTAAATCGCCGACTAACTGATAGTTTTTACCGATTAGTTGTATATCATTATGGTACTCAGATACAAGTTGCTGTAAAATGCCGTGTTTATCTTTAAAATGCCTAAACAAGGTGCTTTCGTTAACTCGAGCAACTTGAGCAATTTTTTTAGTAGTGGTTCTTTGATAGCCATTGTGAATTAATAATTGTGAAAAAGCTAATAAGATTCTTTGTTCAACATCACCGCTCATTTTGACTACCCACCTTAACTCAACTTTTGAATTTTCAACTTTGACTGCTTGTGTCTAATTGTAACAATTATCACATTAACTAACAAGGCGCCAAATATAAAACACATAATCGCATTTGTTATTGTGTTAAAAATCCACTACTATAAATTAAAACTATTTTTTATTCTATAGTAGACTTGTAAGCAATATTGAGTCTAACTGAGTATCATTTCTTTTTCCTAAGAAGATCTAATTTAGAGCGAAAATAAAAATCATAACCAAAAAAATTTCAGTTATGATTTTAAATTTATTCAAAATACTTTTCTACTTTGTCGCTAACAATAAAATTAGGAAAGCTAATGTATCAAATAAGAAGTGGACTAAAAAGCTGACCCAAATATTATGGGTTTTGATGAAAGCCCAATTTAAAACTAGACGTGTAAATGCCAATCCTAATATGACATAACCCAGATTGTAGTCATAAGTTGACAAGTGCAGTAGGGCAAATATTAAAGCCGAAACAATATTACCCCATAATAGAGGGTGAGGCATATGGCAAGAATTAGCTAACTGGGTTACAGCTAATAAAGGCATGATCGCTAAAAATTCTTCACCCAGTATTTGGATAGCGCTGCTAAAGCGTTGATAAAGGAAAATTAACCAAACATGAGGCGTCTTCATAGTCAATCCTGCAGCTGCATTACCCGAAACAGAGCCAAATAATTTTTGAGAAATAGTTCCTGATAAAACTGATACAATATAGGCAAAGATAAAAAAGACAAGAATCCAAAGCCATTCTTTAGCATGTGGTACATGAAATAATTGGTGCCATCTTTTGTCAGTAGCAATTTGTACACCGATTATTTGAATTACTAAAAAAATGGTTACAATTAACAATTGAAAACAAGCAGCTGCTAAAGAGGGATGATTTTCATCAAAGACCAAGAAGTCCGACACTTGTATACCAGGCATGATTAAACAACAGTATGCAATTATATTCGCTAATAATATTAGTAACCATTTTTTACCAGATAAGTGAAATGAATTTGTTAAATTATTTTTCATTGAAATTCACCTTTTTATTTTTGATTCTATATTGCCACTCTAAAAAATACAATCGCAAAGCTTGTGAAAAATAATACAATATGATTTTACCTAATTTTTTGCTAATGTTTTGATATTTCAACTTAAAGGTGGATTTGCACAAATAGAGACTAGTGGAACAAGTGTTACAATTAATTATATTAGGTTTGAAAATTTATAGTGTAGGTTATATAAAATTGAGTTTTACGCTAAAATTTAAATAATCATATATACACAATAGTTTAAAATGGAAACATAAGGAGGCAACTTATGAAAAATATTACTATCAATAATCAGGTCTTGCCAGCTTTAGGTATTGGAACTTGGGAAGTGGGGGACAATCCCAAAGTTAGAAAAGAGGAAATCAAAGCTATTCGAGCAGGACTTGATGCAGGTTTAAAGGTGATTGATACAGCCGAAATGTATGGTAACGGTCGTTCGGAAGAATTAGTGGCTGAGGCGCTAAAGCCCTATCAAAGATCACAAATATTCCTAATTTCCAAGGTTTTGCCGCAAAATGCTTCTAGCCATAAAATGCGACAAAGCTTGGAAGCCAGTCTAAAAAGATTACAAACTGATTATTTGGATCTGTACCTTTATCATTGGCGCGGAATGGTACCTCTGGCAGAGACTGTTTCAGAACTGCAGTCCTTACAAGATGAAGGACTAATTCGGTCTTGGGGCGTATCAAACTTCGACATCGATGATATGGAAGAATTATGGCAACTGCCAGAAGGCCAAAATTGTGTTGTTAATGAGGACTTATATAATTTAGAAACTAGGGGAATTGAATATAGTCTTTTACCTTGGCAAAGAGAGCATCAAGTTCCATTAATTGCTTATAGTCCTTTAGGACGTGGACCAAAAATGGGCAGCACAATGATGAAAAACCAGGCGGTTTTACAAGTTGCTGAAGAACATGAGGCAAGTCCTTATCAAATTTTGCTTGCTTGGGTAATGCAACAACCAGATGTTATGGCGATACCAAAAAGTAGTAGTTCAAAGCACTTATTATCTAATCTGAAAGCGTTAGATATTGAGTTAACTCCGGAAGACTTACAAGTTTTGGAACAAGCTTATCCGAAGCCAGATCATAAAGAGCCCCTGGCAATATATTAAAAATAGTGCAAGGTGATGTGAACCCCAAAATTAGGACACCTTTTTAGCTGCAAGCTGTCTTACTCTTAAATCTCCAATGACTGTTTTTAAAAAATAGGTCTTAATTATATTAAGTTGAATCAATCTTTAGATACTTTTTTCGATGGTAAACTGCAACGTTCCAAATTAGTCAAATTTTTATAAAATAAACAAGTAAAATTTTAATTTTGGATAAGCTCACAAGTGGTTTACAAGAATATAATATTCAAAATTTAATTGATTTTTTTCAAAACACAATTGCAGAAGGCGATTTAACTATAATCATCGTCGAACATAATTTATGTTTAATTGGTCAAGCTGATTTGGTTATTGATATTGAATCGTATGCTGATAAGAGAGTGGAAAAATTTTGTTTGCAAGTAAACCGAGACAATTAGTAAAATAAAAAAACAACTTTGATGGTTGTGGCAATGAAGAAATACTATCAGACTTAAGTTTAATTATTCCATTTCTCTTTGATCAAATTTATTGCCTTGCGCATATTAATTATCACGTCCTTAAAATAAGGCGCGCTTTCTTTCTCTTTGACATATCCCAGACCATATTTAGTTGTATAATCCCAATCAAGATAGCGGTAAAACACATCTTGATTATTGTAATCATAGGCAAAACTGGGGACAATGGCGATGCCATCTTTTGCTTGAACCAGCATGGTAGCTAGCGAAACTTTATGAATAATTTGAATTTCAAGAGCATTATCAGAAATTTTTTCTTTTAATGCTCTTTTTAATTTTGCTACAGAAGATAAAGGAGTCTTACCATCCCAGAGAAAAATTTTTTTGTTTAATGCAGAAATTGGCACTTGAGCGTATTTTTTCAGCGGACTATCTCTACGGATGATCACCGAGAAACCTGCTTCGATCATCGGTGAGTATGGCAGACTATTTTGTGCGAAAAAGTCTGACTGATAAATCATAAAATCAATTTCATGTTTTGCTATTTTATCTAAAATTCCAGGCTGACTTAGACTGATTTCTTTAAGTTCAATATTCCATTTGCTTCTCTGTTGCATGAGTTGAATAAAAATAGGCAAGAATTGTTTTTCAAAAGGCAATCCCGAATAACCAATTGAAATGGTATGAAGAGTAGTTATTTTGCTATCTTGCATTTTTTTGATTGCATTTTCCATTTCAGTTGTCAACTTTAACAGTATTTGATAAAAGTATTGTCCTTCTTTTGTAAGTTGAATTTGCCTATGATTATGCCATATCAAGGTAACTCCAATTTCTTTTTCTAAATTGTGAATATTTTTAGATACTGTAGGTTGCGCGAGATATAATTCCTGAGCTGTTTGAGTAAAATTTAAGGTTTTTCCTAGGGATAGGAAGCATTTAATTTGTGTGGAGTTCATTTTATTTATTCTAATTTTCTATACATCTATTCTCTTTCATATTAATCATACAATTTTCTCGATGATAAACTCAATTCTGTAAGCGAAAACAATCCTAATAAAACGAAGGCAGTGATTGAGATGTAAAAAAATAAAAAATTTTTAGTTCAATTACATAGAAGATAAGGAGAATATCATGAATCCAATGACTATAACATTACTCATAATGTTAGCCGTTATTATAGCATTCATTTCTGGGAAAATTGCAATTTCATTAATTGGCGTCATAGTTATGTTTGCTTTAGCAATTTTTCAAGTATTACCACCTCAAAGAGCGTTTGGAAATATTACTAATACATCCGTAATTTTGTTTGCTGCAATGTTTGTAATAGGAAAGGGAATACAGAAAACCACGCTTATTACAACAGCCGCGAAATTTGTCGAAAAATTTAAAGATAATCCAAGATTGTTAAACTTTTTTACTTGTATAATTGCAGCGCTTTTAGCCATAGTATCAAACGGTACAATTGCCTTAGTTATTATGCTGCCGATACTTTGTGGCATTTGCGACGATATTGGTCTATCGAGAAGTAAAATTTTATATCCCTTTGAAGTCACTGCGGTTTCTGCCGCTGGCTCTTGGTTTTTAGGCGTTGGTGCCTTAAATATGTCTTGGTCAAGTGTCATGATGAAGTTAGGAGCTAAAGCTCCCGTTAATATCAACGATTTCTTGATTGCCAGAATACCTTTTTTGGTAGCCGTTATTCTTTATATGACTTTTATTGGCCCAAAATTGCTTCCGAATAAGAGCAATGATGATCTTAAAAAATCTTCCCCCGAGTATTCAAAAAATAAAAAGGAGGAAGTCTTACCAAAAAGTAAGAATATTTTAGGAATTTCAATTAGTGCTGTTACCATAATTTTAATGATCTTTTCATCATACATCCATGTTGATTCATATATTATAGCCCTGGCAGGTGCATTACTGATGGTATTAACTGGTGTTTTAAGTAATAAAGAAGCTCTAAATGCTTTAAACTTGAATATTATTTTATTAATTGCTGGAATGCTGGGATTAGCTGATGCTTTACAAGCTACTGGTGCCGGCAAAATGGTGGGCAATGCTATGGCAAACGTTGCTAAGAGCATCAGTAATCCATTTTTAATGATGGGTCTGTTTTTCTTAGTGGCAATCATTATAGCAAATTTGATCGGTGGTTTAGCTGCTGTTTCAATCTTGGTACCTTTGTGGACACTGACTTGTTTAAGAATGGGACTTGATCCCAGAGGGGCAGTTCTGGCTGCTGCTACCGCAAGTTCTTTTAGTTTCTTAACACCAATTGGTGGGCATAGTTTGCCACTAATAATGGATGCAGGTGGTTATAAATTAAATGATTTTTTAAAGTGTGGATTACCTCTAGCCGTCATACTTTGTATTTTAGGCTGCGTAGTAACACAATTAATGTACCCGTTATAAGGAGATAAAAATGAAAAATAAATATGATATTCTTGTAGTAGGTGGCTCTAATTCAGGTAGTTTTGCTGCAACGGCAGCAGCTGAAGCAGGAGCAAAAGTTTTAGTAATTGATAAAAGCAGTACGGTCGAGCACCTATTCCGTCACTGGCTTGGAGGAGTTAACTCTAAGGCTCAAGATCAGGCGGGGGTTCATATTGATCAAGAAGATTTAGTACAATTTTTAACTGCTTTTACCCAAGATAATGTTGACCAATCCTTAATACGCACATGGGTAGAAAATTCTGGTAAAACCATGGATTGGCTGGAAGAAAAAGTTCTAAAACCAAATGGGGCACATTTGTACAGTGAAAAAGATGCGCATTATGAAACCTTGATCAATAAGGCTTTTCCAACTGAACATCATGTAACCAAAGATGATCACTCCGATGATAAGGATTATGGCAATTACCTCATTGATTACGCACGTAAATTAGGTGTTGAATATAGATTTAATACTAAACTTGAACATTTACTAACTGCAAGTGATGGAAAAGTCGTTGGTGTTCAGGTAAAAGATACTAAGACAAATGAAGTTTATGAAATAAGTGCAACAAAGGGCGTTATTTTATGTACCGGAGGTTATGGGGCCAATAAAGCACTATTGCAAAAATGGAATCCTACAATTTTGAAGAAATGTTGCTTTACCCAAAGTCCTCGTGATGATGGTTCTGGTATTATTGCGGCTCTAGAGGTAGGGGCTGTTAAGGATGATGAGGCAGCATCAATTATTTTTGATCGAGGTGCCGTTCCCGTAGGTACAAACACCAAGGACACGTATCACATTGACTGGAGAAATAATCAGTACAATATTGGGTCCTTCCCCTTTTTAAAGGTCAACTTAAATGGTCAAAGATTTTTCAATGAGAGTGCGCCTTATCAGTTTGACATGAATGCTTTAATGCATCAGCCGGGTAATATTGAAGTTTTAATCTGGAATGAAGAAACTATGAATCGTTTAAAAGAGTTTCATACTTTAGGCTGTTCCCGTGTTGGCTGGCCGGGGAATAAAGAGATAGCTGGTCGCAAAAAACAAAATGAAGAAAAGATTCAAGAAGGTCTGGTGCAAAAAGCAGATACAATCTCTGAACTGGCTACAAAGCTGCAATTGCCTCAAGATCAATTAGAAAAGACTGTCGCTCGATATAATGAACTGGCTCATAAAGGTGTAGATGAGGATTTCGGCAAGGAAAAATCACGTTTGCTGTCGATCGAAGGTGCACCATATTATGGTGCGTGGTTTAGCGGTATTTTACTAGCAACTTTAGATGGATTGCATATCAATAAGTACATGCAAGTGCTTAATAGTACTAATCAACCAATTCCAGGCTTGTATGCTGCCGGTAATTGTTCCGGAGGATTTTTCTGGGGTTCATACGAAGACAGAGTTCCTGGTTTAACATGCAGTCATGCTCAAACCTTTGGCAGATTAGCAGGTCAGTATGCTGCTAAATAGTAATTTTATTTCTTAGTTTTATGCAATAAAAAACTTAATTTTATAACAAAAAGGGCCTGTCAAAGTAATTATCTGACAGGCTTCTTGTTTTTCTAAATTTTAAGAGTTTCGCAAGAGTAAAAGTAATATTTGTAAAATATTTTGGAAATATAGAACAAGTCCTACTATAATATCTAACTTTTCTTTAAAAACTATAATAGATAAAAATTAGCCATACATTGGACTTATTAATTGTTGGACCAGTGGCAACATTTGCTGATAACGAGCCAAATAATTTTTCAGAAACCGTTCCTGATAAATCAGAAAATATGAGACTGATACTAAATTGGCAAAATGGTTTTTATTACAAGAATAAGCATTTCGAGAGTTCTATATAGTTAGAATCATTAAAAAACTAAAAAATAAAGTAAAAAAGCTTGAGTTCTCTCAGGCTTTTTCTGTACTCTTATACTAGGTAAGAGATTGGGAAGTTGAATAATGAAGAGTTTTTTGTTTCGTTTATATTTAGCGGCAATGAAGTTAATTGCTCGTTTCACACCAGTGCAAGATAATAAAGTGGTTATACTTAATGGCGCAGGTAGATCGGGTTCAAATGGTTATTTATTTGGCAAATATTTGAAGAAAAATCATCCTGAATATGAAGTTATTACCGTTGAACCATGGCCGTCTTCACATTTATCTTTAAAAACTTGGCGACAAATTGGTGCAGCAAAGTTTGTGTTAACGACACACCAGCCATTTAAAGTTCATGCTGGACAAATCAATATTCAGTTCTGGCATGGTATTCCACTCAAGCGTATGGGATTTATGGCTAATAATACTAGTCGCAAAACTGATCAGCATAATGCTAATTTGTGGCAAAAAAATGCGGATATCGTGTGCTCGAGCAGCGATTTATATGAAAGTTTAATGAGTGCTTGCTGCGCGATTGAAACTAACAAATATCGAAAAACTGGGTTTCCTCGTCTTGATGCCTTGAAAAATCCTGCTATTAGTAAAAAGAAATTATTAACTGACTTATTCAAAGCTGAGGATAATGATGCTCAAATTGGAATATACATGCCAACTTTTCGTTATGAAATGGATGATCGACAAATTATGACGCAAGTTGAGCAGGGTAATTTCTTTGCATTGCCTGATTTTGATGCAGTGAAGCTGAATAATTCTTTAAAAAAGAACCATCAGTTTTTAATAGTAAAGTTGCATCCTTATGAAATGAACCTGTTTAAACACCTGCGGAGCAGCTTTTCAAATATTGCCTTTCTCAATAACGACTATTTGTATCAACTTGATATTGATTTGTATGAACTTTTAGGTAATACAGACTTTTTAATTACTGATTATTCTTCGATTTATTTTGATTATTTAAATATTGACAAACCAATCATATTTATTACCAATTATTTGCGGCAATACGAAAAAAAACGGGGACTTTTAATGGGACCTTATGAAGAAATTGTGCCTGGAGTGTGCGTGAAAGCACAGCAGGAACTTATTAAGGCACTTGTAATGCCAGATCAATTCAGTCAGAAGCGGCACTACTGGCTAAATCTAACTAATGAAGTGCAGACCGATTCAAACTGTGAAAATGTATTTAAATTGTTAAAAATAGAGGGTAAGTTGTGAAAAGAACATTTTTAAACATTCTATATAATGCGGTTTATCAAATATTTTTGGTATTAGTACCACTAATAACCGTGCCTTACCTTTCCCGAATTTTGGGCCCTAAAACATATGGTATTTATAGTAATGTGAATAATATTGTTCAGTTCTTAATGATATTCTGTACCCTGTCTGTGTCATATATTGGTATGAGGACCATTTCGCAGATTAGAGCTTTTGGCAGTGGCCAAGATTTAACCAAAGCCTTTTGGGGATTGTGGTACTTTCAGGCCATAGCTGGATTCGTCACAATAGTGATAGTGATTGCTGTAACCAGTTTTTTCCATATTAAGTACGGTCAATATTTGTTATTAATGGTGCCTTACCTCATTTCAGCCCAAGTAGATATTTCCTGGTTCTTTCAGGGACTGGCTGATTTTGGCCGAGTGGTTTTAAAAAATACTGCCGTTAAACTAGTATCTGTTATCTTGATTTTATTATGGGTTAAAAGTCCCGGTGATCTTTGGAAGTATATGTTGATTATGTCGGTTTCAACTATGTTAGGGTCATTTGTCTTTTGGTTTGATATACACCGTTATGTAGGTGGACCGGTCAAACACTTTTACCAATATCGCGCGACTGTTAAAGCAATCTTTACCCTTTTAATTCCGCAAATTGCCACGCAAATTTATACCTCGCTTGACAAGCCTATTTTAGGACTTTTTCAAAATTCCACTCAGGTTGCCTTTTACGACAATTCCCAAAGAATTTCCAATATGGTTTTGGGAATTGTGACCAGTATTTCCTTAGTGATTATGCCTAAAATGGCGGGTGAAGGTAAAAAAGAACAACGAATAGTTTTAAAAAAATCTTTGGAAGCGACAGTGATGCTAGGGACATTATTTGCAGTTATTATTATGGCGAATACTAAAGAATTTGTGCCTTTCTTTTTTGGGCATAAATTTATCCCAATGACGCCTTTGATGTTCTTCTTCACTTTGACCATCATAATGATTCCAACAGGTGGAGTTTTTGCTAACCAATTTGCCCTTGCTAATCACCGAGACCGAGATTATGCTATTCCCGTGATAGTCGGCGCAGTGTTAGAAATAGTATTGAGCTATTTTTTGGATCGGTTTTATGGTGCAACGGGAGCAATGATTGCAATTTTAATTACCGAGTTTATAGTTTTGCTTTTACGACTATGGATTGTTCGGGATGGTTATGATTTTAAATATTCTTTTCGTGAAATTCCTAAATATTTCCTAATTGCAATTATTGTTTTGGCAGCGGGGATGCTTCTGCCACAATTGTTTGCATCAGCATTTCTTAACATGCTAGTCAAATCAATCATTATGCTTGTTTTGTATATCGCTTTAATGTTCTTGTTGAAACTAGACTTTAATCAAGACATAATTTTGCTATTAAAGAAATTTTTTACTAGAGGTTAACTTATGATTCCCAAAATAATTCACTATGTCTGGGTGGGGGGCAACCCTAAGCCTAAAAATATTCAGCGTTGCATGAAAACTTGGACCAAGCATCTGCAAGACTACCAAATAATCGAATGGAACGAGGACAATTTCGATATTCACGAAAATAAATATGTTGAGCAGGCTTATCAAGCTAAAAAATGGGCGTTTGTTTCCGACTATATCCGGGCTAAAGCCGTTTATGAAATGGGCGGCATTTATATGGATACTGACGTTTTAGTCTTGGACAATTTGCATGATTTATTAAATAATAGAGCTTTTGTTGGTTTTGAAAATAAAGAGAATCCGTTTACGGCAGTCTTTGGCGCTGAAAAAGGTCATCCATTAATTAAAGACATGCTTTCTTATTATGATGACCGAGATTTTACATTTGATAAGCAGGACCAATTGGCGGGAGTCAATACTGTATCGGTGTCTGACATTTTAAAAAACAAGTACGGTGCTCAGCCTAATAACAAGGAGCAGCAATTGCAGACCGGTATACACGTTTATCCGGATGGCATACTTTGTAATCCGTCAGCACAATCAAAAACTATTCATGTGTTTACTGGTACGTGGATGGAAGGTGCCAAACCGTTAAAAAGAAAGTTAGTCACAGCTCTTAAAGTCAGGATTAAGACAAAAAAAGAGGCAGCTCTTTATGCCAAAGTTTTCAGATAATCTGACTGAAGAAGAATTACAGAACCTGGTGGCAGAAGTTTCTCTTAAGTATTTTGGCAGACAGTTTAAGCACCAAGTAAAAATTAATAAGCGCATGACAACAACTGGTGGTCGGTATCATTTAGATGATCACCACATTGAAATTAATGCGCATTTTTTAGTGCCGCAATATTATCAAGAATTGATTGGCATAATTAAGCACGAATTGACGCATTACCACTTACATTTAAATCACAGAGGATATCGTCATCAAGACCATGATTTTAAAGTTTTACTTAATAAAGTTGGTGGTTCAAGGTATGCACCGGATATTGGTCTCAGACGCAAAAGAAAAGCAAAATATTTGTATATTTGCACTATATGCGGTCAACAGTTTGTGCGGGTTCGGCGCGTTAATGTACGTCGTTATGGCTGTGGCAAATGCGGCGGCAGGTTAAAATTAGTCAGTTATAAAGAAGTTAAATAAAAGCTAATTAACATATTTTGTTTGACAAATTGTTAGGCACCAAACTATAATTTAATTGTAAATTATATTAGGTACCTAACTTTTTATTACATAAAAGGAGCTTAGTTATGAGTCAAGCAAGTGATCAATTAATGAAACAACTGCATTTTATTTTGCGGGCTAGTCGTTATTATATGTTTCAAAACAAAGAACCGATATCTGGACAAAAACGGGTATTGGCAGTTTTAAAACTTGAAGACGGTTTAACCCAAAATTATTTAGCTGAAATTTTGGCTTTGAAACCTGGTTCTTTAGCAGAATTATTGAAAAAAATGGAACTAAAAGGTGATATCTCACGTGAAGTTGATGAGCAGGACAAACGAGTTAAACGTGTTTATTTAACAGCAGCTGGGAAAGAAAAGGCTGCCAAGCTGGCTGAATTAAAAGACAAGCAAGATACCGAGCCTTTCTTTGCCGGTTTGACTGCGAAAGAGCAGGAGCAATTTGGTCAATATCTGCAAAAAATTGCTGCTGGCTGGGATGAAGATTTTAAGGAAAAAGCCACCGATTTTGTTGATCCCGCCTACCGCATGGAAAGAATTAAAAAATGGCGCAAATATGCTGCAGACCATGACTTCTCCAGGTCTGATATGCGAGACATGTGCCGCCACATGTATAGGAAGCATCACTGCCATCATGACTTTGAACCACGTGACTTTACCAAAAATTGTTATAATTATGATAAGATGCATAAATATGATCGGGACTTTTGGCGCAAATTCTGGCATAATGAAAATGAAGAATTATAATTAGCAAGATAAATAAAGAGCTTTTCAATTATTGAAAAACTCTTTTATTTAGTCTAACTAAGGAAAGCCGGTATCTTTTATGGCATTCAAGTCACTTAAAGATAAAACACAAAGTGTTAAATTCAGTGATTTTTTAAACTTGTTAAAAAGTTTGAATGTTAAAAAATCGTTATTTGCATTAGGGCTGTTTCTCAGTCTGATCACAAGTGTAGCAAATTTGGCTTTACCATTGTTAACCAGAGAATTAGTAGATACTAGCAAGTGGGATGATTTTAATTATTCGAGCTTAATTATTATTATCATTGTTTTTGTCCTTCAATTAATTTTAGGAACAGTGGGCGGATTTGTTTTGCGCTATTTTGGTGAAAGCGTTGTTAAAAGTCTGCGCGAACGCCTGTGGGGTCATCTTTTAAAGCTGCCTGTAAGTTATTTTGATGTTACTAAAGTAGGTGAAAGCAGTTCTCGTTTGGTTAATGATACGGGAATTATTAAAGATTTGCTGGCTTCTCAATTTCCTAACTTTATTACTGGGGCAATACAACTATTTTTCTCATTAATCATCTTATTTGTGATGGATTGGCAAATGGCCACCTTAATGTTTACCGTAATCCCTATTGTGGTAGTAATTTTATTGCCAATTGGTCGCATTATGGTGAGACTTGGTCGCAAATTGCAGTCAGAAACAGCTAAATTTAACGGTGATGTCAGTGAAAAATTGTCTGAGGTACGTTTAATTAAATCCAGTAATGGCGAACAGTATGAACAAGAATCGGGTAACCACAGGATCAAGAAGATTTTTACTATTGGCGTATTGGACGCTCGGGTTGAAGCTATTTTGCAGCCGATTATCATGACTTTGATGATGGCGGCTTTTGCAGGCATTCTGGCATTTGGTATTATTCGCGTAGGTCAGGGTTCTTTGACCAGTGGTTCTCTTGTAGCATTCTTACTATATCTGTTTAACGTGATTGCACCAGTTGCTAATTTTGCAACTTTCTTTTCACAGATACAAAAAGCCTTGGGTTCAACTGAACGCATACAAGCAATTTTACAAATTGAACCTGAAAAGAATTTAAGTCATCATACTTTTGATTTGAGTAATAAAACGTTGACAGCACAAAACGTTAGCTTTAACTATGTTAAAAATGAACCCGTTTTACAATCTATTTCATTTGTTTCAAAACCCAACTCTGTAATTGCCTTTGTGGGACCTAGTGGTGGCGGCAAATCTACCATTTTTGCCTTATTAGAACGCTTTTATCAGCCTGAAAGTGGCAAATTCACTATTGGGGATGAAAATATTCAAGATATTGACCTGGCAAATTGGCGCTCCCAAATAGGCTATGTTTCTCAGAACAGTGCTATTTTTTCCGGAACAATTCGGGAAAATTTGGTTTATGGTTTGACTAAGGACATGACGGACGATGAACTTTGGCACGGATTGGCTTTGGCTTATGCCGATCAATTTGTGCGGGAATTTCCTGATCAAATGGAGACTGAAATTGGTGAACGGGGAATTAAACTATCTGGTGGTCAGAAACAACGTTTAGCTATTGCCCGAGCTTTTTTGCGTAATCCTAAAATTTTGATGCTGGACGAAGCAACGGCAAGTCTGGACTCGGAATCCGAGGGAAAAGTGCAACAGGCTCTTGATAAACTAATGGTCAATAGAACCACATTGGTTATCGCACACCGCCTGGCTACGATAGTTAATGCTGATCAAATTTATTTTGTAGAGAACGGTAAAATTACAGGTCATGGTACTCACCACGAATTAATGCAAAATCACAGTTTGTATGCCAAGTATGTAAATGAGCAAATGGTCGATTAAAGCTTTTTAGCTAAAATGAGTAAGAAAAGTCTTGTGTTAAATTTAATTTTGGGTTATAGTATTGAATGTGTTGCGGGCATGGCGGAATGGCAGACGCGCAAGACTAAGGATCTTGTGATCGCTTTTAGATCGTGGAAGTTCGAGTCTTCTTGCCCGCATTTTTTAATGGAGCTTTGGCTCCATTTTTTTTGTATACTTAATTATATATGAGCAAAATTGTCATGTTAGCTTACTACTTTTATTTTAAAAATTAATTACATTGCATAATTTATACTCAAGAGAGGTTATACTTAAGAGGAGATTTTTAAAGCAAGGGAAAACAAATGGCGAGAAAACGAAAAAGCAAAAAATTATCTAATACAGCGATCATCATTCGAACATTTATCATTCTATTTTTATTGATTATTGCTTTTGCAACTTTTCGTTATTATCGCAGACAGGCAATTCAATCAGAGCAGATTAGACAGGAGCAGCTTGCTCGAGAACAGGCCAGGCAGAAGATCATCAGGCAACACAAAGCTTTTATCAGAGAAATAGGTCCGATAGCTAAAGAAGTGGATAAATCCTTCGATCTCTTGCCAAGTATTACTATTGCTCAGGCCTGCCTTGAAAGTGATTATGGCAAAAGCGACCTTTCACAAAAATACAATAACCTATTTGGCGTCAAAGGAAATAACCCTAATACTTCGGCAGTACTAAAAACCAAAGAGTTTGAAAAAGGTAAATGGGTAGTTGTTAAAGCTCGCTTTCAAATCTATGATTCCTATGAAGCTTCTATAAGGGCTCATGCGCGCTTGTTCCAAAAGGGGACAACTTGGGACGCAAAACAATATCGTCACGTTCTAGCTGCTAAGAACTATCAAACGCAGGCTCGAGCTCTAGTTAAAGACGGCTATGCAACTGACCCGAATTATGCCGACAAATTAATTAAGCTAATCGAAGAATACGATCTTGCACGTTTTGATAAATAGAATGCAATCAACTCAAAATATGGTCATGATTTTTGGTACAATAGAATAGTTAAAAAATTTTTGGGGTGAAAGAATTCAAAATGAGCGCAGAATCAATTTTAGCAGGTTTAAATCCACAGCAAAAAAAGGCAGTGCAGATTACTGAAGGACCATTATTAGTTGTTGCAGGAGCAGGTTCAGGGAAAACTTCTGTTTTAACCAGAAGAATTGCTTACCTTGTTGCTGAAAAAGGGATTGCGCCATGGAATATTTTGGCTATTACTTTTACCAATAAGGCTGCCACTGAAATGAGAGAGCGTGAGCATAAATTATTGGGACAACAGGCTGACAGTATTTGGATGTCTACTTTTCACGCTCTTTGTGTGCGAATATTACGGCGAGACGCAGAAAAAATTGGTTATACCAGTAATTTTTCGATTGCTGATTCGGCCGAACAGCTCACTTTAATCAAACATATTCAAAAAGAGCAAAATATTAATCCTAAAATGTACGAGCCACGCAGAATTTTGTCTGCTATTTCTAATGGCAAAAACGATTTACTCACTCCAGATGCATATTCTGCCAGTGCTGCTTCACCTTTTGAAAAAGTAACTGCCCAAGTTTATCAGGAATATCAAAAACGTTTAAAGAATGATCAAATTATGGATTTTGATGATTTGATCATGCAGACCTTAGTTCTGTTTAAAACTGATCCTACTGTTTTGCATTTTTACCAAAATAAGTTTCGCTATTTACTGGTTGATGAATACCAGGATACCAACCAGGCTCAATATGAATTGTGTCATGCATTAGCTGCACAATATAAAAATATTTGCGTTGTGGGAGATGCGGATCAGTCTATCTATGGTTGGCGCGGTGCTAACATGGAAAATATCATGAATTTTGAAAAAGATTATCATGATGCAGGCGTACAAACCGTCAAGTTGGAACAAAATTACCGTTCAACTGGACATATTTTGGCTGCCGCTAACGCAGTCATTAAGAATAATAGCAACCGTAAGGCTAAAAAATTATGGACAGACCAAGGTGAAGGAGCAAAAGTAACTTATTATCGAGCTCAAAGTGGCGACGATGAAGCACACTTTATCATTGCTAAAATTCAAGAAGAGGTCAAAGAGAAAAAACGTTCCTACCATGATTTTGCGGTATTATATCGTACTAATGCCCAGTCTAGAACGGTCGAAGAGTCATTCGTAAAGTCGAACGTGCCTTACCAAATTGTCGGTGGTCATAAGTTCTATGACAGAAAAGAAATCATGGACATTATGGCTTATCTGAAGTTAGTGGCTAATCCCAGCGATTCAATGAGTTTTAACCGCATTATTAATACTCCTAAACGTGGTATTGGTCCGGTGAGTGTTAGGCGCTTTATGGATTTTGCCCGTGATAATAATTTATCAATTCTAGGAGCCTTTGATCACCTTAATATGTCGGGCGTTACTGCACGGGCAGCGGCCAAACTGAGTGATTTTGGTGCTAAATTACGTGATGCAATTAATTTTGCTAAAGATCATAGCGTCACCGGTCTAACAGAAAAAATACTGCAGGATTTTGGCTATACAGCTGCTCTTAAGGCAGAACACACAATTGAAGCTGAAACCAGACTAGAAAACCTGGATGAATTTTTGTCTGTTACGAAACGTTTTGATGACGAATACGAAGAAAATGAAGACAGCGATGAGACCGAAAATGCTCTTAGTGACTTTTTAGCAGAAGTATCTCTTTTAAGCGACCAGGATGATTTAGCTAATAATGATGATCAGGTGGCATTAATGACGTTACACGCTGCCAAAGGACTGGAATTTCCGGTAGTCTTTTTAGTGGGGATGGAAGATGGACTTTTTCCTTTATCACGTGCTTTAATGGAAGATGATCAGCTGGAAGAAGAACGTAGACTGGCTTATGTGGGTATTACTAGGGCAAAGCGCGAACTATTCTTAACAAATGCATATTCACGTATGATGTATGGTCGAATGCAGAATAATCCGCCATCCAGATTTTTGGCAGAAATTGATCAAGATGATCTGGATATTGAAAATTCAGTTCCAATTACTTTCTCAAATGACAACTACCAGACACAAACTGCCCCGTTCGCTAACGCAGATGAACGAGCTCGTGCACAGGTTTACACTCCTAAAATTAAACCTGCTGGTGCAGTTGGTGCTGAGAAAAAGGGTTGGAATGTCGGTGATCAAGTAGAACATAAATCTTGGGGCAAAGGCGTTGTGACTAAGGTTAACGGTAAAGGCGAAGACATGGAGCTTGATATTGCATTTAGTGGCAAAGGAATCAAGCGGCTTCTAGCAGCATTTGCACCAATTAAAAAGGTATAATTAAGATAGAAGTAAAAAAATAGTATTTTTAATCAGGAGGAAGAAAATGGCAGATTTAACTCTTGATGAGGCCAGAAAAGAAGTTGCTGCGCTGAGAGATAAACTGGATGATTGGGCAAATGCATATTATACAAATGACACACCAGAAGTTGAAGATAATGTGTATGATAAAAACTATAATCGTTTAGTTGAGCTTGAACAGGAATTTCCGCAACTGGTGTCCCAAGATTCTATTACCCAAAAGGTTGGGGGTCAGATTGACAATCAGTTTACCAAGGTTAATCACGAAATTCCGATGTTATCAATGGGTGACGTCTTTTCAAAAGAAGAACTGCAGCAATTTGATGACAGGGTGCAAAAACAGGTTGGTCATGAAGTTGCTTATAACGTTGAATTAAAAATTGACGGTTTGTCAATTGCGCTAGAATATACTGACGGTAAATTAACCAGAGCTTCAACTCGGGGTAATGGACAAGTAGGTGAAGATGTTACTCCTAATGCTCGTTATATTGCAGATATTCCCCAAACTTTACCAGAAAAACTGACAACGGAAGTACGCGGCGAATGTTACATGGGCAAAGAGCCTTTTGCCAAACTTAATGCAGAACGTGATGAAAAAGGCGAAACAACTTTTGCTAATCCCCGTAACGCAGCAGCTGGGTCTTTGCGGCAATTAGATGCCAGCATTACCAAGCACCGTCATTTAAGTACGTTTATTTATACTTGGGTTAATCCGCCAGCAGAGATTACCAGTCAACATCAGGCTATTGAGAAAATGACGCAGCTGGGTTTTCACACCAACCAAACAGGCCGCAGAATTGCTAAAATGGCTGAAATTTTTGCTTTTATTGATGAATATACTGCAAAAAGAAATTCACTCGATTATGGCATTGATGGCATCGTCTTAAAAGTTGATGACCTAGATTTACAGCAAGAACTGGGAAACACAGTCAAAGTACCTCGCTGGGAAATAGCTTATAAGTTTCCACCAGAAGAGCAGGAAACTGTGGTTCATGAAATCAAATGGACCGTTGGTCGTACTGGTGTCGTAACGCCTACCGCTATCATGGATCCTGTGCAACTTGCCGGTACTACAGTTTCTCATGCTGTTTTGCATAACGCCGATTTGTTGCAACAAAAGGATGTCCGTATTGGTGATACCGTTATGTTGCATAAAGCGGGTGACATTATTCCTGAAATTTCAGAAGTGGTGCTGGCAAAACGGCCTAAGGATGCCCAGCCGTATCCAATCCCGACGACGTGCCCATCGTGTGGTGAAAAACTGATCCATCTAAAAGATGAAGTGGCTTTGCGTTGTGTTAATCCGTCTTGTCCCGCTCAAATTGAAGAAGGAATTACTCACTTTGCTTCAAGACCTGCAATGAATATTGATGGTTTAGGACCCAAAATTGTGCGACAGCTAATTAAGAATGATCTGGTACATAATGTGGCTGATTTATATCATTTAAATGCATCTGATTTAGCAAAACTAGATCATTTCAAAGATAAATCCATCAGCAATTTATTAAATGCAATTAATAATTCGAAAAGAAATTCAGTGGAATTATTGTTAACAGGGCTGGGTATTGATCATGTTGGTGCTAAAGCTGCACGTTTGATTGCACAAAAGTTTAAAAATATGGCAAAGATTATGGCAGCGGACGTGCAAGATGTGGCTGCAATAGATACAATAGGCATGACAATTGCAGAATCTTTAACAACCTATTTTGCTCAGGATGAAGTCGTAGAGTTAGTCAATGAACTTAAAAACAGCGGTCTTAATATGGATTATCTGGGTGCTGGTCCAGAAGAAACTGAGTCTATTCCAGATAATTACTTTAAAGATAAGACTGTTGTTTTAACAGGGACTTTGGCTCACTATACCAGAAGTGAATTTACTAAAAAATTGCAATCTTTGGGTGCAAAAGTAACTAGTTCTGTTTCTGGTAAAACAGACTATGTCATTTATGGTCAGGATGCTGGTTCCAAATACGCAAAGGCTCAGAAACTGGGCGTACCATTATTGACTGAGGAAGAAGCAATTGCTCAAGTTAAATAAAGGACCATTTAAAGTGAAAAAATACTTGCATATATTAGCGCTTTTAGGAATATCATTATGTTTGACGGCTTGTGGAAACTTGAAAAATTCTGACTTGGCGAATAATGCCAAAACATCTTCTAATTCCAATTCTAAAACTTATCAGACTACTGATACTGGTAACAATGGATATACTGTTTTGCTTAAAAACGGACACTATGTAACTAGCCCAATATCTGGTTTAACAGCAACTAATAATGATAATTCGGTGGATACCAGAGAATTAGAACGAGGCTTGGTTCAGATTTCTAAGGGTGTTTATTCAACCAATTCTTATGTTTTTCAAGAAGGTCAGTATATTTCTGCCAACATGGCTAATGAATGGTTAGGGCGCAAGTCAAAGTCAAATCCCAATGGTCTGAATCCTGAGGCTGGAACTAAGAAAAATTATCAGCCGTATTACATAGAAGAAATACTTGAACAAGATTTTTTGACAGGATCCGGTTCGAATTATCATATTGGCGGTATTAGCGTTGGTCTTGCTCTTAATTCTATTGATTACTATCAAAAGAAAAAAGATGGTCCTGAATATCAAGCCCAAATATCGCGTGCAAAGCAAAAGCAATATGGCCAAGCAGCAGCTGAACAAGTCGTAGCTCGCTTGCGGAAGAAAAAATCGTTAAAGAAAATTCCAATCACTGTTGGTCTTTTTGCTAAAGAAAGCAAGGATTCGTTAGTTGCTGGAACTTACTTTTTGAGTGGGACAGCGGCTGCTAATAGTAGTAAAATAACTAAATGGAAAACTATTAATACTCAATCTGAAGTTTTGCCTACTGTTGGTGGTAAAAAAGCAATCAACAGCAGTGATGCTTCCAGTTTCAATAGTTTTAAAGAATCTATTCAAAATTATTTCCCTAATATCAGTGGTGTAACGGCAACTTTACGATATGAAAATGGTAAATTAGCTCAGGAAAATATTTCAATTACTACCCAGTTTTATGGGTATGAGCAAATACAAAGTTTCACGAGACTTGTTTTATCAACTGCAAAGAAGTATTTAGCTAATAACGTGCCAATTGAAATTAAAATTGGCTCTGTTAATGACATCCAGGCTTTAGTTGCCAAGGAAACAGGGGATAGTAGTTATCAAGTCCATATTTATGGTGGCGAATAAGGAGGTATATTTGCGTGGAAATTACAGAAGATACAATTAAACACGTTGCGACTTTGTCGCGACTTGAAATTGATGAAAAAGATATCGGCAAAGTAACTGAACAAATGAGTTCAATTATTAATATGGCAGATCAATTGTCAGAAGTTAATACCGATGGCGTTAAGGAGACAGTTCAGGTTGTTGATCGTGATACTGTTTTTAGAGAAGATAAGCCTGAACACTGGCAAGACAGAGATGAATTAATGAAAAATGTTCCTGATCAAGCCAATGGCTTCATTAAGGTTCCAGTAATTATTAACAAGGATGAGGACGAGTAATGAATTATTTAAATGAAGATATTGACTCTTTAAATGAAAAGCTTGCCCAAGGAACTTTGTCTGCAGACAAATTAGCGCAAGATACAATCGATAATATTAAAAAAACAGATGACAAGTTGAATGCCTGGATTACTGTTCAAGAAGATGCCAAACCTGCAAATAATCTTGATTTTGATCAAAATAAACTTGCTGGTATTCCAATTGCTATTAAAGATAACATTATAACTGATGGTGTTAAGACCACAGCTGCCAGTCATATTTTGGATAATTATATTCCGGTATATGATGCAACGGTTATTGAAAGGCTGAAAAAAGCACAAGTGACTTTCGTGGGCAAAACCAATATGGATGAATTTGCGATGGGTTCTTCTACTGAACATTCATACTTTGGCATTACTCATAATCCGTGGAATCTGGATAAGGTACCGGGTGGTTCATCGGGCGGTTCAGCTGTTGCTGTTGCTTCTGGACAAGTTGTAGCTGCTTTAGGTTCAGACACTGGTGGTTCAATCAGACAGCCTTCTGCATTTAACGGTATTTTTGGTATTAAGCCGACATATGGTCGAGTTTCACGTTGGGGTTTAATTGCATTTGCTTCTTCATTAGATGAAATCGGTGTGATGAGTAAGCGAGCAAAAACCTCGGCTCAAGTTTTAAATGTTATTGCAGGTAGTGACGATCACGACTCTACTCTTTCAACTAGGGCAGTTCCCGATTTTACCAAGTATATTGGTCAAGATGTTAAGGGTATGCATGTAGCGGTAGTTAAAGAATATATGGCTGCAGTAGATGGTGATATGCGTTCTGTTCTGCAAGAACAAATTGATGCTTTGGAAAAAGCAGGTGCTATTATCACCGAGGTATCTTTACCTTTAACAAAATATGCAGTTCCCGACTACTATATCATTGCTTCAAGTGAGGCTTCGTCAAACTTGCAAAGATTTGATGGTATTCGCTACGGCTACCGTGCTCAAGATACTAAGAACCTATTAGATGTATACGTTAAGTCGCGCTCAGAAGGCTTTGGCGAAGAAGTTAAACGCCGGATTATGCTGGGTTCCTTTGCTCTTTCGGCTGGATCTTATGATCGTTTCTTTAGACAAGCATCTAAAGTAAGAACGTTAATTTGTGACGAATTTGATAAGATTTTCGCTGAAAATGATGTGATTATGGGACCAACGACAACAACTCCTGCTTTCGGCATCGGTAGTGAAATTTCCGACCCAATTAAAATGTATAACAATGATATCTTGACAATTTCAGCCAACTTAGCTGGAATTCCTGCTGCCAGCGTTCCAGCTGGTTTAGTTGACGGGATGCCTGTAGGGTTGCAGATTATGGCCAAACGGTTTGATGAAGGCAGTATTTTCCAAGTTGCTGACTTTATTGAAAGAACTAATAAGTTTTATGAAAAAACACCAACTGGAATGGAGGATTAACTGATGAATTTTAAATCAACGATTGGGTTCGAAGTTCACTTTGAATTAAAAACTAAAAGTAAGATTTTTTCACCTTCGCCAGTAAGTTATGGTGCAAAACCCAACACGGAAACAAATGTAATTGATTGGGCGATGCCGGGTGTTTTACCTTACGTTAACAAGGACGTTTACCGTTTAGGCATTATGGTTGCATTAGCCACACATGCTCATATTTTGCCAACAACTCATTTTGACCGGAAAAATTACTATTACCCAGATAGCCCTAAGGCTTACCAAATCACCCAATTTTTCCAACCACTAGCTCGTGATGGCTATGTTGAAATTGAATCTCACGGTAAGAAAAAGCGTATCGGCATTCATGAAATGCACATCGAGGAAGATGCCGGCAAGAATACTCATGGGACCAACGGTTATTCTTACGTTGACTTAAACCGGCAGGGTGTTCCTCTACTTGAAGTTGTTTCTGAGCCCGAAATTGCAGATCCTGATGAAGGCTATGCTTACCTTGAAAAATTGCGTAAGATAGTGCAATTTACCGGTGCTTCCGACGTTAAGATGGAAGAGGGATCAATGCGTGTTGATACCAACATTTCCATTAGACCTGCCGGTCAAAAGGAACTGGGTACCAAAGTTGAAATGAAGAACCTGAACTCTTTTGAACATGTTCGTAAGTCTTTGGCATATGAAGAAAAGCGTCAAGCTCAAGTTCTTCTTTCAGGTGGCCGCGTGCAACTTTCTACTCGCCGCTTTGATGAAGCTACTGGTAAAACAGTTTTGGAGCGTGTCAAAGAAGGCGATGCTGATTACCGTTACTTCCCTGAACCTGATATTGCCCCTGACCATATCAGCCAAGAGTGGATTGATGAAATTAAGTCTACCTTGCCACGATCAGCTGAAGAACGTTACAATCAATACGTGAATGAATTTGGTCTGAAAGAATACGACGCAAATGTTCTTCTGCAAACCAAAGAAAGTTCAGACTTCTTTGATCAGACGGTTGCTGCTGGAGCTGATCCGCAGCTTGCTGCTAACTGGATGAACACTCAGGTTAATGGTTATTTGAATGATAATCGGGTTGAACTTTCTGATATTAAGTTGACACCGGAGCATTTAGCTGCCATGATTAAACTGATTAAAGATGGTACGATTTCTTCTAAGATAGCTAAAAAGGTCTTTGCAGAGACAATTGCTAATGGTACCGATCCTAAGAAATATGTTGAAGACAAAGGTATGGTGCAGTTATCTGATACCAGCGTCTTGGCACCTATGGTTAAAGAAGTTGTTGATAACAACCCACAATCAGTAGAAGACTTTAAGAATGGTAAGGATCGGGCAATTGGTTATCTTGTCGGTCAGTTAATGAAACAAACCAGGGGCAAGGCCAATCCAAAGATAATTAATAAGTTGCTGAATGAAGAATTGCAAAAGCGTTAAGTAAGTTTTGAAGTAATAAGGGTAGAAATTATGACTGAAAAAGCAAGATTGATCTATAATCCTGTATCTGGTCACGAACAGATGCCTAAAAATGTCGCGGATATATTGGACGTTTTGGAACAAGCTGGGTATGAGGCAAGTGCTTTCAGAACTACACCAGAAAGGCAGAGTGCTCAAAGAGAAGCTACCCGTGCTGCGAATGAAGGTTTTGACCTGATTGTCGCTGCTGGTGGTGATGGCACCATCAATGAGGTGGTAAATGGGATTGCTTATTTAGAGAAAAGACCCAAGATGGCAATAATTCCTGCTGGCACTACCAACGATTATGCGCGAGCATTACACATTCCGCGAAATGATATTTCTGAAGCAATCAAAGTTGTCCTTAAAAATAAAACTCGTAAGATGGACATTGGGCAAGCGACTTTTGCCAAAGATGTCCAGTATTTCGTCAATATTGCCGCTTGTGGCTCACTAACAGAATTAACTTATGGAGTTCCATCGGAAGTAAAGTCTGCCCTGGGTTATACTGCATATTTAATTAAGGGTGCGGAAATGTTGCCGCATCTTACAGAAAACGAACTGCGTCTGACTTATGATGAGGGCGTGTATGAGGGCAAGCTTTCAATGCTATTGCTCGGAATGACTAATTCTATTGGTGGTTTTGAACAAATAATGCCTGACGCCCAACTAAGTGATGGCTTATTCCAATTGATAATTGTTAAACCTTCTGATCCAGTAAAGTTATTAAAATTAATGGCTTTAGCTTTAAACGGCAAACACGTTGATGATCCTGACATTATTTACACCAAGACGCGTAGTTTAAAGATTGAGTTAATTGGTAAAAGCAAGGGAGAGAAGTTGCCGGTTAACCTTGACGGTGAAATTGGTGATTATTGTCCTGTTACCTTTAAAAATTTACAACAACGAATTGAATTTTTCGTTGGTGAGTAATTAAAACACAAAGAAAGAGCAACTGCTGTTAATAGTAGTTGCTCTTTTACTTGTTAATAAAATCTATTAGTTACGGCTATTGCCACTGCCACCAAAGATTTCTAGTAAGAACATAAAAATGTTAATGAAATCAAGGTAAAGTTGTAATGCGCCAAGAACTGCTAAGCCATTAGTTGAAACTTGATTTCCGTAATTGACGTATATTGCTTTCATTCTGTTAGCATCACTAGCAACTAAGCCGGTGAAAAGAATGACACCGATAAATGAGAAGACATAGGTAACGGCAGGGCTACGTAAAAACATATTAACCACCCAGGCAACAACGAAACCAAGTAAAGCAGCACTCAAGTATGAATTCCAATTGCTAAGATCCCTTTTAGTAAAAGTACCAAACAAGGCCATGGCAATAAACACGGCAGATGCTGAAACAAAAGCAGTGGTGATTTGGGTACCGGTATAAAAGCCGGCAATTAAGGCAAACTCAAAGCCGTAAATTGCTGATAAAATTGTTAACATTACTAGACTGGCAACTGGATTGCGATCAGCTTTAAAACTAATACCCATTGACAAGCCAAATGGGACAAATAAAATGAGCCACATCATGGCCACTGGCATGTTCATCACAGCGCTTCTGAATACGGTCATTGTTAAGTAGGCTGCTAACGCAGAAACAAGTACCGCTCCAGCCATCAAGGCATACATTTTAGTTAAAAAAGTATTGGTTTCGGAGATGGTGTGGATTTGGCGCCTATCTGAATTAGTATCGTAATTATTCATGAAAAACGTCCTTTCTTTAAGTTATTAGTATTAAAAGTAACACAGACAACAATAAGTGTGAAGGGATAAAGTTGAAATTAATCCAATATTAAGAATAGGCATGTACATTACTTTTGCTTGGATTTTTAGTAAAATAGATATATTAATCAGTGTTTGTAAAAAAGGACAAAATATGGAAAAGAATCAAATAATTGAACTTGAAATTACCGACTTATCATATGAAGCTATGGGAGTAGCTCATTATGAAGGGATGACGGTATTCGTTAACAATGCTTTACCGGGAGAAACGGTAGAAGCCAAGATCTTAAAAGTCAAAAAGAGTTTTGCTTTTGCTAAAATCGAGCAAATCATTAAGGAAAGTCCTGACCGGGTTAATATTAAGCTCAACCAGTGGGTTCAAACCGGCTTGGCATCTTTAGCACACGTTAAATACGATAAACAACTGGAATTTAAACGTAATCAAGTAGTAAATTTATTGCAGAAAGCACATTTAGATGATGTAAAAGTAGGCGAGACTTTGCCTAGTCCAGAACAAACTGGCTACCGTAATAAGGCACAGGTGCCAGTGCGTGAAGTTAAAGGCCAGCTTGAAATTGGTTTTTTTAGAAAACATTCTCATGATTTAGTGCCACTGACTAATTTCTTTACGACTGATCCTGAAATTGACCGAGTTTTGGTTGCTGTGCGTGACATTTTAAGACAATATCGTGTTCCAGCTTACGACGAAATTCATAATCAGGGTGAAGTCAGATATTTGGACATTCGCCGCAGTAAAGCGACTGGTGAAATTATGGTCATCTTGGTTTGTCTGCACAAAGATTTTCCTCAGTTACCAAAAGTAGCAGAGGCTATTAAACAAATTGATGGTGTCACTAGCTTAGTATTGAATTATAACCCGAAGAAGACCAACGTTATCTTAGGTAAAGTTGATTACTTAATCTTTGGCAAACCACAAATTACGGATCAAATAGGTGATGTTAAGTTTAAGATTTCCCCTGAAAGTTTCTTTCAAATCAATTCACTGCAAACTCCCCGCTTATATGATTTAGCTATTAAAAAAGCTGATTTACAGCCTGACGATATTGTGATTGATGCATATTCTGGTATTGGAACCATTGGTTTAAGTGTTGCCAAACACGTCAAATCTGTTCGCGGAATTGAAAGTGTGTCTGACGCGGTGAAAGATGCCAATAATAATGCCAAACTAAACGGTATCAATAATGCCAAATATGTGACTGGTAAGGCAGAAGAAGTGCTGCCAAGATGGGCTGCTAAGGGGATGAAAGCTGATGTCATCTTTGTTGACCCGCCAAGAAAAGGATTAACACCAGAATTTATTGAGGCAGCAGTAAAAACTGGTCCAAAGAAGATTGTTTATATTTCATGCAATCCCGCAACCATGATTCGTGACCTGCAAGAGTTTATGAAGGATGGTTACACCTTTAGCCAAATCGATCCCGTTGACATGTTTCCACAAACACCACATGTCGAAGCAGTGACGGTATTAGAACGGGCTTAAAAATAGCTAATAAATATTTGTAAGATGAAAAAATTGATATAAAATAATAAAGATATGACACAAATATCTTTTTGTAAAGTAAATGTGAATAAGTTTGGAAAAAGTAATTGAATAAAAGTTTAAAAACTGACGTTAGAAAGTTCTAATGTCAGTTTTTATGATGAAATAATTTTGACCAATCAGGAAAAAATAGCTTAAAATTAAAGTTATTAACATTAGTTATAAGCTATAGAAAAACAAGAGATTTTTATAAATAAGGGAAGATAGGATACAGAAGTAATGGATACTGATGATGAAAATTTAAGATCTACAAAAAACGTGAAAAATCTCACAAAAATAATTTCTCCAGATATTAAGTCTATTCAAGAGGCACTTAATTCAGGTGATGAAAAGCAACTTAAAGCTGTTCATATGGAAATAGATGGAAAGTATTCAGCTTATATTAAAAACTTTGGTCAGAGTATGTATGCTTACGATAAAAAATATGGATTTACTTATGAATATTTGGATAAAGAGTCATTAATTCATAATTTGCATATTATGAAAGGAAGGCTTACTGGATATGTTAATATTTTTAAAATTGATCAGAATTCCACGTTAATGCAAAATATTAACTTGAATGTTCCAATTAGCAATAAAAATGAGCAAAACATGAACTTTTCCTTCGAAAATGCAAAATCTCGGATAGAAAATTTGCCAGGTCTTAGTGAAAAAGATACTGAAAACGTGAAGTCTAGAATAGATGAGTTAGAGAAAATAAATAATTCTAAAATGTCAAAAAAAAGAAAATGGGAAAAGGTGAAGCCAATAGTCTTATTTGTATTGGATAAGGGTGCTGATGTTGCTATTACAATTATGAATTTAATACTTCAGATGAAGCTTGGAATGTGATTTTACATATTAATGTCTAATGTGTGACCTTCTGGAACCATTTACAATATTGAGGTTATTGGAATGGTAGATCGAAAATAGTAGAGTTCCTTTGTAATAGCTAAAATTTGCAAATATTATTATCTTGCTGCTGGATAAGGGAGATATCAAATTTATCATGATCGCATTGATTACTTGTTATATGATTTGAAACATTACTTTATGGGTAAAGAAACGCCAATGCAAAAAGCCTATCAAAATAATAATACTAAAATTTGGCTAGATGCCTTTACTGATGATTTCCCAAAATTTATTCATGAAATGCACTTCGAAGATTTTGTTAATGAAGACTATGATGTGCTGGATATTGAGTTTGGACAAAGAAAAACTGTTACTGGCGATTTACAGCAACTTCAGAGTAATTCTAAGAATAAAATTGTTCAAAAACGATACATGGAACAGCTGTTGACTTTGGACAAGTTGTTTTAATAAATTTAGTTTCATTCGTTTGTTGTAAAATATTATTTAGTAATAAAATTTAGTTAGGTAGAATTTATTATTAATAAAACTATGCATTTAAATGCATAAAAAATAGGACAAATGAAAATGGATAAATGGCAAGAAGAGTGGGCTTATAATAAATATTGGGTGATGGCTCATTCTCAACAGTGCTATGAGCAGATTAGGTTGCTGGCTAAGGACAACGAATGGACAGAGCAAAAGAATATTGAATTTAAGGGTTTATTAGAAAAAGCAGCCAGGCAAACACCAACGGTTAAAACTTTAACCAACGCTTATCAACATGTCTGGGGCTACTTTAAGAAAATGTGTACTCCGGAAGAAAAACAAACTTACTTACATTTATTGCAAGAATTGTCACCAACAGAAGATGAATTGGGTCCATTTTTAAGTCGTTTAGCTGAAAAATATCAAGTTTCTTATTTATTAAACTCACGTTTAATTCAGGAGTGCAAAGAAAAATCATGAGATTATGGCATCAAGACTTAATTTGGCGATTGCCTAAGCAACAGTTATTAGGGCAACATCGAGAAATTGCTGCTTTGCGCGGACGTGGCTGGGGCAAACCACATGCTACTGTTAACTATGTTTTTCAACATTCACCTTACAAATTGTATCAATTTCATTTATTAGTATTAGCTGAAATGCAACGGCGCCATTATCATCCAGATGCTAAATGGTTTGATCCTTATTATAGAGGACAATATTGTCTTAAGTATGATAGTTTACCAGCTATTCCGTGGACTGATCCAATTTACCCAGAGCACGACGATGCATATTTACAAAGTTGCCTAGATAATTTACATCAAAAGGGAATAGATTTATATTGAGTTTAGTTTGCTAAAAAGCGGAAGACTAACATTGAATGATGATATTTTCATAAATTTCTTTATTAAGAAACACAAGTAAAAAAGTTGAGCACTTTGATATGAATGCTCAACTTTTTATTTTGCCATTGCAATTAGATTACTTTGTTTTGATTTTATGATTAATACTTGCAATCTCCTTTGCAATTTTATGGTAATTATAATACCAGCAAATTAAATAGATGATGACGAAAATTACAGTAAATTTTATAAAGTTAACCAAGTTTAACGAAACCCAACCAGCTAAAAGGGCTAAAAAAACAAACCCTAAATAGTAGGTAAAGAAATTTATAACCGTCTTCTTTAATAATGACCATTGGTTAATAGTGAAGATAAAACTGCCAAGACCGAAAAAAATTCCAGTGACCGCCCAGAGAATAATTGAGACGCTAAAAGCATTGAGCAAATTACTAAATTTTGTCGTAAAAGATGGACTGGATGGAACGTAAACTGAGCTATGTGATGCATAACTGCAAAAGATAGAAATCATTAAGCCAATGAAGATGCCTCTAACGGCAAAATTAAACAAATAATTGATAAATCTCTTTGTGTTTTTCATATTCCTAACCTCTCTTTCAGGTTCTTAATATTTCTTCTTGATATTTGTACGCGATGCTTATTAGTCAGAACAACATCGATTAACCCATTATTAAGTAATTCAAGGTGATCGATGTGTTGATAATTAAATATAGCGCTGCGTGAAGCTTCAATAAAATAGTTCGGTAAATCTGCTTTCAAATTTGATAAACGATCATTATATGTAAGTTGCTGCTTTTCTGTATAAACATTAATATCTCTATTAGCAACTTCAAGTGAATAAATATCTTCAAAATTAATCGGATAAATTTGAGATTGATAATGGCACCATAATGAATTTTCTGACTGTGCTAATTTTTGCAAAAGTTCATTAATTGCTGGTGTCAATTTTTTGATCCATAATTCACCATGCTCTTCACCGATATTAGGGTCAACGTGACAATTTATTTTCATTTCTGGCTTCTCCTTTCTGTTAATAAGTATAGTAGATGAATTTCACTTTTATCCCAGATTACTGCAAATGGTGGAATAAATGTCATTAATGGTTAATTTTTAGTATAAAGTGGTTTTAAGTTTTTAACTTTTTCAAAACACATAATGTTTAAACCGCTTACACTAAATAATATACAAAATGACTATACAAAATTAATATTTTTTCTTGATATTTCAATTGAAATATGATAAAACAATATTATATTTCAAATGAAATATTTTAAAATATGTGAAAGGAATAACCAGATATGATTCAACAACAAAACCTTTTCAATTTAATTGGAAATAAAGATGTTCAGATATATCTTTGGGTCCTTTTTTCAACGTTTGAGTTTTTAATAGTTTTTATTTCGATATACTTCAAAATTTTTAATTTTTTACAGTTTTCAACTAAGAATATTTTTAATTCAAAATTTTTAAAGAAAGAAAAAATAAGGATCTTAAAAATTTCAGTTTTTACTGTTATTTTATTTTTAGATAACAGTATTATCTTATTTCCTTTTCGTAATTTAAGAATTTTTAACTTGTTTCTCGATGCTGTACCAATTGTCTTGAACATTAAGTCTTATATTTATAACACTAATGAGGAAAAAAGTAATATCAGTATATTGATGTTAGTCTTATCCATATCTAGTTTTTTTTTAGAACTTCATTTCTATTATTTTCCTTTCAAGAAAATTCTTTATTTAGTTATTTTAATAATTGATTATTTATTTTTAAATTTTTTTAAAAATGAAAATTAATAAAATTTCTGTTTTAGTTCTTAACATGGAAGATATATTAGCGGTAAAGGAATTTTTCCAACTTAGTGTAGAATAAAAATATTGCTATACTGCCTTAGCAATTAATATTTTCTCACGTTTCAGTGGGCAAGCTAATTAAATATTAGTGACTAAGAGGAGTAAAAAAGAGCAATGTGTACTGTTTAAGAAAAAGGCAGGAAAGGTCATTAAGGTATTCAGCGCGGAGCAATTGATAGGTTGAAAGCCTATCGTAAATATTGTTTTGCACTTATCATAAATTAAAGCAGATGAACAGAATTAATTTGATTATGCTAAAATTAAAAATAGTAAAAGATATACCTGACGAAAATATAATAACTTAAGAATAGTAATTTTTAGACTTTTAGGAGGTTTTATTTTGAGATTAGAGCAAGTTGTGACTTTCTTTTCTGGACCTAATTCATTGGAATTAAAAAAGAAATATAGTAACTACAAAGTTTATACTAATGAAGATTTGGAAAAAGATCTACATCTAGGCTTTGTTACAAAAAATACCCCTATGTCCGAATCACCAATATTGGATATGGGAGATATCGTAACTAATACAATGACTAATCGAACGGCAATTGTTTCTCCGGATTCCCGAGATAAAGTGATTCCACAAAATATTAATAAGCTCAGTTTTAAAAAAGGTGGAGATGCTTGGTACTTGTGTTATTTACTCAATGAGTCTCAAACTGTGAAACTTCAATTACATAAAACGATGGAAGGTAGCGTTTTAAGAAGAGTAACTTTGAAAAACTTGAAGCAGCTCGAAATCAAATTGCCTACTTTAGAGGAACAGCAAGAGATAGGAAAGTTATACCGTTTGTTACTAATTAAAGAGAGACAGCAAAACGAATATCAGAATAAAATGAGGCAAGCTATTTTAGAAATTATAAATAAAAAAGATATTAATGGAGGATATAAATAATGTCAAATACAACTACAAGTTTACAACAAGGGCTGTTCAGTGCAGCAGACTCATTACGATCGAAAATGGATGCGAGTCAATATAAAAACTATTTATTGGGCACAGTCTTTTATAAATATTTATCTGATCACATGCTTTACAACGTTTTGGAATTATTAGCTGATGAACCTGATGGAACGCTAGATGAAGCTCAAAAAATTTATGAAGATAATGCCGATGATGCAGAACTAGTTAATGAATTGCGGGTATCATTAGGTTATGTAATTGAACCTGAATATACATACAATAGTATTTTAAAAGCGGTCAACAACCATACTTTTCAGGTCAAGCAATTAGGGGATGCCTTTAATAAACTAGAAAGCTCGGATCAAGACTTTGAAGGGTTATTTGATGATTATGATTTGTATTCTAAAAGTTTAGGAAGTACAGCGCAAAAAAGAACAGATACTATAGCTGGAGTTATTCAAGCAATTGGCAAAATAGAATTGGTTAAAACTTCAGGAGATAGTCTGGGAGATGCTTATGAATACTTAATTAGTCAGTTTGCTTCAGAATCTGGCAAAAAAGCGGGTGAATTTTATACACCTCAACAAGTTTCTGAGCTGTTAACACGCTTAACATTAGTGGGTAAAGATTATTCTGCCGGAATGACAGTTTATGATCCTGCTATGGGGTCTGGGTCTTTGCTCTTAAACTTTAAAAAATATGGCTCAGCTCGTGATCGAGTTACTTACTATGGGCAAGAAATTAATACTTCTACATATAACTTGGCCAAAATGAACTTGATTTTGCACAACATTGACCAAGCAAACAGGCATTTGCGTAATGGCGATACTTTAGACGAAGATTGGCCAGCAGAGGAAGCCAATAACTTTGACGCGGTTGTTATGAATCCACCATATTCATTAAAATGGTCAGCAAACAAGGGCTTTTTAGATGATCCTCGTTTCTATCCTTATGGTGTTTTGCCACCTAAGTCCAAGGCTGATTATGCCTTCTTGCTTCACGGTTATTACCATTTAAAGCACAGTGGTGTGATGTCTATAGTTTTGCCTCATGGCGTTCTTTTCCGTGGCGGTGCTGAAGGTAAAATCAGACAAAAGCTGCTTGAAAATGGTGCGATTGATGCAATTATCGGTCTACCAGCAAATCTTTTTTACAGTACCAGTATTCCAACAGTGATTGTTGTACTTAAAAAAGATAAGCAAGACCGTGACGTCATGTTTATTGATGCTTCTAAAGGTTTTGAAAAGGTTAAAACGCAAAACAAATTGCGTGAAGAAGATATAAACCGGATTTTAACTACTTATTCTGCACGTCAAGATGTTGAAAAATATGCTCATTTATCAAAATTTGATGAGATTAAAGAAAATGATTTTAATCTAAATATTCCACGTTATGTTGATACTTTTGAAGAAGAACCACCAGTTGATGTGCAAAAACTAGTTGCAGATATGGCCAGCATTACAAAAGAAGAAAAAGAAACAACTGATGAAATTAAGCATTCTTTGGATGAATTGGTTGGCACAAACCCAGAAGCACAAAAAACGCTTGAACAATTAAAGGATATTCTATAGTAAGGTTTGGTAAAAATGAGTGAACATAAAGCTGTGCCAAATATTAGATTTAAGGGATTTGAGGATGAATGGGAAAAAGATTCTATTAAAAATATCTCTACCATGAAGTCGGGTGGTACACCTAGTGTCAATAAGAGAGAGTATTATGTTGGCGATATTCCTTTCATTAGATCATCAGATATTAAAAAGGAATCAACCGAGCTGAAAATTAATAATGAAGCATTAAAAAATTCATCTGCTTTTATGGTTAAAAAAGGAACTGTTTTATACGCTCTTTATGGAGCTACAAGCGGCCAAGTTGCGATTTCAAAAGTCACTGGTGCAATTAATCAAGCAGTGCTTGCTATATTTCCTGATGAATTTGTTAATAAATATTTTCTTTTATACTGGTTGTCATTAAATAAGGGAAAAATAACAAATAAGTATTTACAGGGTGGACAAGGAAATCTTTCTGCGAAAATAGTGAAAAATTTATTATTGTTTTTTCCTACTAAACTTGAACAACAAAAAATCGGCAATTTATTTGCTAAATTAGATAAGCTACTTGATTTGCAGCAGCAAAAGATTGACAAGTTGGAGCTGCTAAAAAAGATTTTGTTGCAAAAACTTTTTCCTAAGCATGATGCCGATATACCTGAATTACGATTTAAGGAGTTCAATGATGAGTGGAAAAGCATGAAAATCGGTAGTTTATTTGATCATAAGAGTGGCACTTCAATAGAGAAATATTTCAATTCTGATGGAAAATATAAAGTCATTTCTATAGGTAGCTATGGAAAAAATTCAAAATATATTGATCAGGGGATCAGAGTAAATCTTAACTCTGTGACCAAAAGCCATTTAGTAGATAAAAATGATCTTACTATGGTCTTAAATGATAAAACTCCTGATGGTCAAATTATAGGAAGAGTATTGTTAATAAATAAATCAAATGAATTTGTTATTAACCAGAGAACAGAAAGATTAATTCCTAGAAACATAAATTCTAAATTTGCATTTACTTATTTAAACGGTCCTATTAGGAAAAGTATTAAAAAAATGGTGCAAGGGGGAACACAAATCTATATAAACTATTCAAGCATAGAAAAAATAGATGTATTAGTTCCGAAAACCATAGAGGAACAACAAAAGATCGGCAATCTCCTATCTAAGGTTGACCAATTAATCGAATTAGAAAATAAGAAATTACAAAATTTTCAACAAGTTAAAAAGTGTCTTTTACAAAATATGTTTGTTGAATAGTAGGGAAAGGAGACAGATATGTCAGTGGCAGCTGTTAAAGAAGCTCAAATGGAAAAAACTTTAATTGAGCATTTAACTAAAGAGGCTAATCAATGGCGTTTACGTGAAGATTTAAAAACCATTCCGCAATTATGGGCTAACTTTTTCCAGATTCTTGAAGATAATAACCGCGATCAACTTCATGATGTTCCACTAACACAAAATGAAAAAGAAACCATTCGTACGCAAATAACTAAGCCTAATTTTTACCAAGCTGCTAAGTTTTTGGCGGGTGCTAACAGACAGGTTAGGCATCACTTGAAGCGTGATGATTCTTCTTTGCCGGATGCTGATTTATTAATTTTAGATAATACCAATATTGCCGGTGGAACTTCCGTTTATGAAGTAGTACACCAAGTAGAAGTCAATAAGACGAGCTTGTCACCACTTGATCAAGATAGGCGCTTTGATGTTACTCTCTTGATTAACGGTTTACCCCTAATTCATATTGAATTGAAGACACCGAATTTTCCTTTTATGGATGCGTTTCGTCAAATACAAAAGTATATAGATGAGGATAAATTTGGTGACATCTATAATTTTGTAGAAATGTTTGTTGTCACCAATGGTACCAATACTCAATATATTCCTGCTGGGCAAACTCTACGTGCTAATTTTTTGATTTCTTGGATTAATCAAGATAAGCAACAAGTTAATGATTACTTAGATTTTGCTCGTGATGTCTTATCCATTCCAATGGCACATCACATGATTGCTGATTATACTGTTTTAGATGATAATGCTCAAAGAATTATTCTGCTGCGCCCATACCAAATTCAAGCAATACAAGCAATTTTTAAAGCATCGCGTGAAGGAAAATCTGGCTTTATTTGGCATGCTACGGGTTCTGGTAAAACCCTGACTTCCTATAAAGTTGCCCGTAATTTATTACAAATACCAGCTATTGATAAGACAATCTTTCTAATAGATCGTAAAGATTTGGACATGCAAACTGTTTCAGCATTTCAAACTTATGCAAATAATGACACTATTGATGTGAAGGAAACCGCGAATAGTTTTGAATTGGCTAAGAAATTGGGTGATGGCAACCGCAATGTGGTTGTAACTACCAGGCAGAAACTGCAAACGATTTTTAAGCGAAGGGAAAATTCACCTGAAATTGCTAAAAAGTATGAAAAGTTGAAAGATTTACGCTTAGCTTTTATTGTTGATGAATGTCATAGAGCAGTTACGCCAACTCAAAAGAGAGAACTAGATCGATTTTTTAATCGTCAACCATTATGGTATGGCTTTACCGGTACGCCAATTTTTGCGGAAAACGCACGGTCTGAAAACGGACAAGATGCTCGTACCACTGAGCAACTTTATGGTCCAATTTTACACAAATATACGATTGAAGACGCAATTCATGATAAAAAAGTACTAGGCTTTAAAATTGATAATGAAGGAAATTCAAATCAAACGGATAACGATGATATTTATCTCACAGATGCTCACATGAAGGCAGTGGTCAAGCAAATTTTAGATTTAGCTTATCGTAAACAAGGTCTTAGCAATGGCAACAGATATTCCGCACTGTTTTCAACATCTTCTATTAAACAAGCGCAGAAATACTACCACTTGTTTAAAGAGGCAATTGCCAACGGTGAAGTGCCTAATCGTATTCAAAAAGTGGCACCGGATTTTCCCCGCATAGCTATTACGTATTCAATCTCTCAAAACGAAGATGAATCAATGGTTAACCAAGCAGAAATGAAACAGTCATTGGATGACTACAATAAAATGTTTAATACCCAGCTTTCTATGACTGATATTCCTAGTTATAATCGCAATGTCAATGATCGCTTAGCATGCAAAAATAAAGCATATCAAGCACGAGACCAACAACTAGACATAGTGATCGTAGTTGATCGGTTATTGACTGGATTTGATGCACCAAGATTATCCACACTATATCTTGACCGACCACCAATGAATGCCCAAAACCTCATACAAGCTTTTTCAAGAACAAACCGTATTTATGATGATGGCAAAAAATGGGGTCAAATAGTAACTTTCCAATATCCTAATCAGTATAGTGATGAAATAGATAAAGCGTTGACACTTTATGCGAATGGTGGCACTAATGGCGTTCTTGCCCCAGATTGGAATACGTCACGTAAGCGTTATGTACAAGCACGTAAGAAACTAGACAAATATGTCGATAATCCACAGATATTGGCTACGCTCATTGATGCCCCCAAAAAAGAACAGAAACAGTTTGCTGAAGCTTTTCAAAAATATGATCAGGCGCTTGCTGCTATTAAAACATATGATGAGTTAGATAAGCAGGATAAACTGCCTGCTTCTGCACAAGTTAATGTTGCTGATATCCCACCTGAAATAGAAAATACTTTAGAAGGCACATATCAAAATATTATCGATAATTTAAAAGCAGAAAATAGAAATGATGATGATCCAGTAGACGTTGATCTTGACGAGGATTACGAGCTTGAATCTATTCATATTAAAGAAGTGGATGAACGTTATATTATGTCACTCATTCAAGATTATATTTCAACTGCTAACCAGCGGGTAAGTGCATCACAAAAATCTGAAGATCAAAGTGAAACCTCACAAGTTGGTGATTACATTGATCAATATGCTAAAACTAATGAGCCACGTGCGAACCATATTCGTTCGATTTGGCAAGATGTTCAACTTAATCCGCAAAAATATTCTGATCAAAAAGTAGAAGATGTGTTAGAGAACTCTATCAAGCAGGAAAATAAAAAAATTTTAAGTCAACTTGCGGACGATTTCGGTCTTGATTATGGCAATTTGAACTATGTTGTTAACAATTATAAGCCTGATGAAATCAATCATAAAGGTATGGGAGATTTGGTAAGTAAAAGATATTTTGATAGGTTCAAAGAGACTCATCCTGATAGTAAATTAAAGAATTGGCTTAGCTGGAAGACTGAGGTACGCGAAAAGGTTAAGGTAGTCTACAATACAAAGATCAAACCTTTAGAATCTGAAGAGTAAAAATTGATAGTTATTATTTGTAAATATAATTTCTCGAAAGTTGTGAGACGTGTTGCCAAAAAGTGAATATGATTTTTTAATGAAAAAGCCAATTATTGAAATTTTGGATGGAGACGCTTGCTTAGATAATTTAATTAGTGAGGATAAAATACATAATGGCCAACCTATGAATGTAGAGATTCATATGCCGTATTTATCAGGTCCAGATATTTGTGACTTATCTGAAAAGTTTGGAAGCCCAATTGAATATGATATATTCTCTCGCTGGTCATACATGCAAGAGATGTTTGAAAAGGCAAAATATAAAAATAAGACACAGGAAATTTTGAGCTATTTGTTTAGTAAAACTAATTTTAGCATGTGTAAAAATATTTCTGACTTGTCCGTTGAAATGTTCGAAGAGTATTATCAAAAAGCAACAACTCTAGCTATTAAAAAAATTAATAACTTCATTGATTATACTGGGGATAAATTAATTATTAAAAATAATAATGTGTTTTTAAAATCTGACCTGTTTGAAATAAAGAGCAAATATATCCAAAAGATTGACAGAACATACATTAAAGAGGTTCAAAGTAAAGCAAATGAAAATTTAAGGCAAGGCAACTTTGATAGTGTTTTAACTCAAGCAAGAACTCTTCTTGAAGAGGTATTTATGTATGTTCTTGAAGTAGATGGGATTCAACCTTCAAGAAAGGGAAATATTAAGAAACTGTATGGACAAGTTAAATTAGCTTATTCAATGAGTACAGGCAAAGATGTTGATAAGAGAATAAATGAATTACTTTCCGGTCTAGAAAATATCGTTGATGCGATAGCAGAAATGAGAAACAAAGAAAGCGATGCTCATGGTTTGGGAAGAAAAAGAATAAAAGTTGAAGAACACCATGCGCGTCTTGCTTTAAACGCTGCTTTAACTATGGCAGATTTTATTTTGTCAGTATCGGCAAAAAATATAAGTAAGAGAAAATAATTTCATATAAAAATTTATATTTATAAAATGGAGATAAAGTGAATGGCTAATCGACAAATTAATATTGAGAATCTAACTATGAAAGAAATTCTGATTGCAATGCGTCGTCTTGGTGGACAAGTTACAAGGCGTGAAATTAGTTCAGATATTCGTGACAATTCTACTGCAATCTCAGAACAAGAAGTAGATAAAATTAAAGTGTCTAAGAAAACGGGTAATAAATATAAACCTTTTGACTATACGCTGAATTATGCGGTTATCTATTTGGTGAGAACAGGCTATTTAGCTGAAGACGGTCATCAAGTAGAATTAACTGAAAAAGGGCGTAAAGTTGATCTTGATACTTTTGATCCAGAAAAGGATGTACGGCCATTCTTAGAAGATAATGATTCTCAGGAATTAAAGAAAAAGAACTTGGCTGAAATTGATTCTGCTAAGGATTCAACTGATGAAGATACAGAAGAAGAACAATGGAGACAAGATTTGCTAGATGCTCTGATGAAAATGAGTCCGAAAAAGTTTGAACTCTTTTGCCGCGGGTTACTTACAAAAATGGGGATTGATGTTGATAAGACGATAGGCGTTAACTATATTGCTGATGGTGGCCTTGATGGTTTTGGCTATGTTCGTTCAAATGATTACCGTACTACCAGAGTGGCATTGCAGGCAAAGCGCTGGCAATCCAATGTGCCCGCTCCTGAAATAGATAAGTTTCGGGGAGCAATGGATAAATACAACGCGGAATTTGGTATTTTTATTACAAATTCTGATTTTACTCGCGGTGCAATTAAGACAGCACGTCAGGGCACAAGAATTATCACTTTGATTGATGGTGAGGAAATCTGTGACCTGGTGGCAAAGTACAATTATTATGTTGAACCAGTAACAACATATCGGTTGAAATCATTTTATACTGATAAAGATTAAACTATTTAACACGAATTTAGTAAAACCAAATGAACAAAAACGAAACATTACATTACCTAGATCAACTTGGAATTAAATATGAGATAGTGGAGCACCAAGCTGTCTACAATATGGCAGAAATGGAAAAAATTGCTCTGCCATATTCTGAAGCAGATGCTAAAAATCTGTTTGTGAGGGATGACAAGAAACGTAACTACTACCTTTTGACTATTAAAGGTGATAAAAGAGTTAACTTACAGCAATTTCGTGAAGAAAATGGCACATGCAGACTTAGTTTTGCCTCACCGCAAGACCTAAAAGAAAAATTAGGTTTAGAACCTGGCTCAGTCACACCTTTAGGTCTGTTAAATGATCCTGGGCATGAAATACCGTTTTATCTTGACTCATATTTTAGTCAACAGCCGAAAATAGCTGTGCATCCTAATGACAATACAGCTACTATTTGGTTAAAGCCGCAAGACTTGCTTAAAGTCATAAAGGACTTGGGCAATCCTGTTAGGGTAGTAAAGATGTAATTTTTATTCTGAGTATTATAAAAGATGTGTGTGGGAAAAAGTGCTCTTTGAAGTTAAATTAAAAAATTTCACAATTTAAAAAGACTGACAAATCAACGTTTTATTGACGTGATTTGTCAGCCTTTTTAGTTAAGTTAGAGTTTTTTCCCAGACACATCTTTTTTATAGCAACTTTTAAATTTCTTTTTTTAATATTTCAGGTAGGACTTTTTCCTTGATGGAATTGCTATCAATTTTAGTATAAATTTCGTACCCGCGTGCTAACACATCGCACAGATAAAGTTGAGAAACTTGTCCAGCTACAGAACCAATATTTATAAATTCTCCCACTGCTGTTTGTAATTGAACGTCGCCTAAATTTGCTATGGGTGAGCTCAATTCATTAGAAATGGTAATGATTTTTGCCCCGTTCTTTTTAGCTAGTTTTAAAGAGTCATATGTATCTTTGGTATGACCCGAAAGAGATAGGCCAATAACAACATCTTTTTTTGTTAGTAATGAACTAATTTGTACTTGAATGTGTGGATCAACTTCGGCATGTGCTATTAGACCTATCCTTAACCATGTTTTAGCAAAATCTTTTGCTGATTCTCCAGAGTGCCCTAGACCAAATAAATAAACTCGCTTGGCTTTGGCCAGTATCTTAACCGCTTTAAGTAAATTTTGGGGAAATAACAAACTTTTAGTTTTGTTGATTGAATCAATTAATAAGTTTGCACTTTCAATATAAAAGTTACTATCCGCACTAGTGGCAGCCAATTTATTCTGCGAAATTGATTCTTGTGCTAAATAAATTTTTAGTTTAGAAAAGCCTGAAAAGCCAAGTTTTTTACAAAGGCGAATAATGGTAGCGTCACTTGTGTCTGAAGCTATAGCCAATGATTTTATCGTATCGTAAATTACTTGTTCTGCGTGACTAGCAATGTAATTAGCTAATTTTACTTCAGATTTGGTCAACTCTTTTTTGTTCTCATTAAATAATTGAATAAAATTCATTTCTTAAAAAGCCTCTTTCGCTAATGAGTAAATTATATCATCCTTTTTCAAGAAAACGATTGCATTTCCCGCAAAAAAATAATATCATACTTTATGAAGTAAAACTTCAAAAAATAATATTAATGGAGTAAAAATACACATGGAAAAAGAAAAGTTTATCAATAAGATCCATAAGGGATTGATTGTTTCTTGCCAGGCTTTACCCGGAGAACCTTTGTATACTGAAAAAGGAGGGATAATGCCTCTTATGGCGAAGGCTGCTGAAGAAGCAGGTGCGGTAGGTATACGTGCAAATTCAGTCCGTGATATTAAAGAAATTCAAGCTACGGTTAGTTTACCTATAATCGGAATCATTAAAAAGGATTATCCCCCTGAAGAGCCGTACATTACGCCAACGATGAAAGAAGTAGACGAATTAGTTGAAACCAAGGTTGATGTTATAGCTTTTGACTGCACTTTACGTCCTCGGCATGACGGACAAACCATTAATCAATTTATCAAAGAAGTTAAATTGAAATATCCGCATCAGTTAATGATGGCTGATATATCAAATTTTGAAGAAGCGCAGAACGCTTATGAATGTGGCGTAGATTTTGTTGGTACTACCTTGGCTGGTTATACAGCTGAAAGTGAAAACAAGTCTGGACCAGATTTTCAATTAATTAAAAAAATTGTGGATGCTGAACTGCCACTAATTGCAGAGGGTAAAATTCATACTCCAGCTCAATTAAAAAAGGTAATAGACCTTAATCCGCTTGGAATCGTAGTTGGTGGTGCTATTACCAGACCTCTGCAAATTGCTAGGACGTTCACTTCAGTATTTAAAAAAGGGAGAGAATAAAATGACTAAAAATAAGAGATTCACTGCAATTGGTCAGTGGTTTTCCCAATTAGGGCAAGCTTTCATGTTGCCAATTGCTATTTTGCCAGTTGCTGGTTTATTGTTAGGACTTGGCGGAGCTCTAACAAATGATGCGGCTGTTTCAGCTTTTCCAGTTTTAAATCAAGTTTGGTTACAAAATACATTAAAAATAATGAATTTTGCTGGTAATGCAGTTTTTAGTAACTTGGCTTTAATCTTTTCAATTGGATTGGCCGTTGGCTTAGCTAAAGGTGATAAGGGTACTGCCGGTTTAGCTGGTGGTGTAGCTTATCTTGTATATACTGCGACAATTTCCGGTTTGCTACAATTGTTTAACCCTAAAAATACAATTGACACTGGTGTTTTAGGTGCGATCGTAATTGGCTCCGTTGTAGCATATTTGCATAACCACTACCGTAAAATTCAGTTGCCACAATTTTTAGGCTTTTTTGGCGGATCGAGATTCGTACCAATTATTTCTGCAATTGCTGCTATAGTTATCGGTGCAATATTTTACTTAATCTGGCCTCCAATTCAAGGTTGGCTGACTACTGCAGGACATGCAATTGCAGCAATGGGCAGTTTTGGTAGTTTCTTGTACGGATTTTTATTAAGGCTGACTGGAGCCGTCGGTTTACATCATACTATTTATCCAATGTTCTGGTATACGGCACTCGGTGGCACAGCAGAAGTAGCTGGAAAAACCGTTGTCGGAGCGCAAAATATTTTCTTTGCCCAATTAGCTGATCCGAATTTCCATGGTTTATTCACTTATGGTACTCGATTTTTTGCCGGACGTTTTGCAACCATGATGTTTGGCTTGCCTGGAGCTGCTTTAGCAATGTACCTTTGCCTGCCAAAAGCTAACAGGAAAAAAGATGGTGGATTGTATCTTTCAGGTGGTCTTACTTCTTTTCTTACAGGTATTACCGAGCCTTTAGAATACTCATTTCTATTTGTAGCTCCTTGGTTATATTTGATTCATTCATTTCTTGATGGTTGCTCATTCTATCTTGCAGATATTATGAACATCAGAATTGGTAATTCTTTTTCTGGTGGATTAATAGATTATCTGTTGTTTGGTGTTTTGCAAGGAAAAGATAAAACAAACTGGCCTAATGTATTAATTATTGGTGTTATTTGGTTTTTCCTCTACTTCTTTGTTTTCACTTTTTGTATTAAAAAATTCCACGTCAATATTCCAGGAATGCAAACTGAAGTAGATGATGACGTTGAAAAAACTGATTACAAATCAGGAAACGTCACCAGTCTACATACAGAGTCTGAGCAAATTATTGCAGCTTTAGGTGGGGCTGAGAATATAAATACTATTTCTGCTTGTGCTACCAGATTAAGAATTTCACTTAAAGATAACAGTCAAGTTAATGAACCTGTATTTAAAAAATTAGGTTCTCCGGGTGTTTTAAAAGTCGCTGGTGGACTTCAAATTATTTTTGGTGGTAAAGCCGATCTTTATAGTCAAGAAATAAATGATTTGCTTGCTCATCCTGAAAAAATAAATGAGACCACAACTAGCCAAGATGCTGAAGATAATAAAATTAAAATTGAGTTTACTGCGCCCGTTAATGGTAAATTTAAATCTTTAGTTGATGTTGATGATGAAGTCTTTTCTAAAAAAATGATGGGTGAAGGTTTTGCAATTGAACCAAGTGATCAACATGTTTTTAGTCCAGTAGAAGCTGAAGTTATTTCAATTTTTAAGACCAAGCATGCAATTGGGCTTAAAACGAAAGGCGGACTGGAAGTATTATTACATATGGGAATCGATACTGTTGATCTAGCAGGCAAACCGTTTACTATTAAAGTCAAAGAAGGAGATAAAGTTTCTCCGAAAACCGAGTTGGCAGAAGTTGATCTTGAACAAATTAAAGCAAGTGGCAAAAAATCAACGATTATTACAGTAATTACAAATTCAATAGATCATGTTATACAAGCAGGTAATGATGCCAAAACAGGCGATGAGATTCACGCTCAAGATAATGTTTATCACGCTTTAGTCAAATAAATCAAATTAGTAGATAAGATGATATTGGTTAGCAAAAGATTAGTCCTATGTTGATTGTGATTTTATTTTAGCCAGAATTAAAAAGATATATTTCTCAAGTTGGAGTATTTAAAAATAATGTAAATTAAAAGCTATTTTGTTGATAAACCATACAGCTATTTGTTTGTATATATTAACTAAATAAATACCACTAAATTATTAACAAAAGGTAAATATTTTTATTAATGAATGTAATTGGTTAAATTATATCAACTTTCATTGTAGAATCTTTTTCGTTGCCGTTAATCTCTGGTCAGGATTAGGATATTGCTTTTAAAAGCACCAAGAAATTAAGACCTGAACGCAGCCTATAATGGTAACGAATCTGATGTTAAAAATATAGTTATTAGTTTAACCGTGACTTTAATTAAACAATTACATCATTGTTAAATAAGTATCTTTCTTTCTTGTGTATAAATCTAATTTCTCAATAAAATGTTGTTTTAGTTAGAATAATTCATATTCATTTAATCATTAAATTGCGATAAATTTTATCTGATTATTTTTTATGTAAATTTGCTAATATCTCATCAACGTTAAAATAAAATAGCGGATGATTAAAGCAAAAAGTTGAGGCTCTTACCTTTTACATCTTTCAGGAAAAAGGATTGTTAGTTGATCACTTAAGCTAATACTAGTTACAAACTAGTAGAAAAAACGCATATGAGTAGGGATAGATTAATTATTAGCATTCTGACTAAACGACTAAAACCAGTGGTAATCACAACTAATTTTAAGTCGTAATTGGAGGTGTGACATCAAGACAGTTAGCGATTACCTGTTACTAAAATTTTACCTAGCAATAAACTTAAAAAAAGCAATATCGTCTGGTTAAACAAAATTACTATTTTACAAGCATCAGAAAAGTAAGGCTAAGATGATAAAAAAACTTTTTACCATTCTTAGCCAAATAGTTAATGCTATACCCCCAAGTGAACTGCCGATTCTTCATTTTTACTTCATGGTGTTGACATAATTAATAAATAATGATAGATTAAAAGTCAATTAAATAAACAACATCTTGCAAAGCAGAGTAACTATTTTGTTGCTGATAAAGAGAGCTGATATTTGGTGAAAATCAGTTAGCAGTAAGTAGTGAACATGGGCTTCTAATTGATGTCCATTGGTGATAATCAGCCAGTGGCGGAGTTGCATCCGTTATTTTTGCAAGCTATTGTTTGATAGTTAATGAGGTTTATTACGTGAGTAATAAATGAATAAAAGGTGGTAACGCGAGCACTCGTCCTTAAGAAGAAAAGGATGAGTGCTTTTTTTATACAAAAATTTGGAGGTTTTTTAGATGACTAAAACTGCTTATACTAACGTTAATTTGTTTAACGGGATTGATGATAAAATTCAATCTAATACCACGTTGGTGGTTGATGATGAAAGCGGCAAGATTACCAAAATAGGTGAGGGTATTGCACCTGAGGCTGATCAGACAGTAGATTTACAAAATAAATATGTGATTCCTGGTCTAATCAATTGCCATACACATATTATTATGGATCCCTTAACCCCCGATGGTGGCAGTGAATCTGATGTGGTATCTTCTACGGTTCGTGCAGTAAAACATTTGCATGATTTATTAAAATCCGGTGTTACCTATATTCGTGAATGCGGCAGCACGTACAATATTGATATTGCTCTTAATAATTTAATTAAGAAAAATAAGTTAACCAAAGTCCCAGAAATCGTGCCTGCAGGTCACCCATTCTCTATGACTGGAGGACACGGCGATTTGCCTAATTTTGGTGTGCTGGTCGATTCACCAGATGAAATGCGCAAAGCGGTTCGTCAGGGAATTAAAGCTGGTGCCAAAGCAATTAAAGTCATGGCCACAGGTGGCGTAATGACGGAAAACGATTCTCTTGATGATCCTCAATTAAGTGAAGCTGAAATGCACGTTGCAGTCGAAGAAGCTCACCACAAGGGTTTAACTGTGGCCGCACATGCGGAAGGCAATCCGGGAATTTTGAATGCGATTAAGGCCGGCGTTGACAGCATTGAGCACGGCTTCTACGTTAATGATGAAGAAATTAAGCTGATGATTGAAAAAGGAACATATTTGACGCCAACGATAGTTGGAGCTTGGGCATTTATCGAATATGCACCGGGTAAAATTCCAGACTGGGAAATGAATAAAATTGCGGCTGCTTGGAAAGATTTGCGCGGCAACATTACTAAGGCTAAAAATGCTGGTGTCAAAATTACTTTGGGCACTGATGCCGGCACACCATTTAATGACTTCACGATGACTCCTGAAGAATTGCCTTTACTAGTAGAACAAGGCTTTACTAATTTTGAAGCTTTAGAAACCAGCTATAATTCCGCTAAACTACTTAAAATTGCTGACGAATATGGTTCTTTAGAAGAAGGCAAATACGCTGACTTTTTGGTATTGGATGAAAATCCGTTAGAGAAGATCAGTGCGGTTGTCCAAAAAGACAAAGCGGTTTACAAAAAGGGTAAGAGAGCTTACTAAAGAAAAGCAAATGATTTTGCAATTTCGAACAAGTGTTCAATAATAAAAGAAGCTACTGAAAAAGTAGCTTTTTTATTATGGGGGAGAAAAAATGAATCAGAAGTTTTTAGATGTCATGAATGATGAAGGACCAGTCACCATTGTTACTATTAATGCCAACCCAGCCAGTGTGGTAAATACGTGGATGTCGTATGTAAAAGTCGACGAGGCAAATAATTGCCTTTATATCCCTGCAGCGGGAATGCACAGTATTGAGAATGATTTTGCCCAAGATAATCATGTCCTATTAACTATGGGTTCAAAAAAAGTAGAGGGTACAGCTGGCCCAGGAGCTGGATTTCATGTTAAAGGAACCGGAAAATTTTTGGCAGAAGGACCAGAATTCTCTGAAATGCAGGCACGTTTTCCCTGGTTAAGAGAGGTTTTACGGGTTAATATCAACCAAATTGAACAAAAAATTTAATTTAGCACTTTAAAATAATGTGCAAATCTGATGGTCTTATTAGCTTTCATATGATTAGGCTTAAATTATTAATTATTATTTTTTAAAATTTATCTTTAATTTTATTCTAATTTTAGATACAATAAGAGATATAAATTTTTTATCCAAAAAGGAGGATTAATAATGAAAGCTTTACTTTACAATATGACCCCGGAGCAACAGGTTTATGCTGACAAGTGGAATAAAGATCATCCTGAAGATGATTTGGTTTCAACTGAAGACAAGCTTGATGCTAAGACTGTTGAGATGGCGCAAGGCTATGATGTTGTCAGCGTTTTGCAGGTCTTTGACATAGATGAGGAAGAGGTCTATCGTAAACTGAGCTCATATGGAATTAAGCAAATAGCTTTAAGGTCTGTTGGGTATAACATTGTTAATTTTGATTTTGTGCACAAGTATCATATGATTGTAACGAACACACCGGCATATTCTCCACGTGCAGTGGCGGAGAACACTTTGACTTCTGCAATGTACTTGTTGAGAAAGTGGGGTCCTATTTTAGATAATGAAAGAGAGCACCTCAATTTTGTTCGGTCTGAAGATTTGATGAGTGATGAAATCTATAACCAAACAGTTGGTATTATTGGTGTTGGTCGTATTGGTTCTTGCGTTGCAGAAATGTTTCATGCGTTAGGAGCCAAGGTACTCGGTTATGACTTGGTTGAAAATCCTGCCAACGAGGCATTTTTGGAATATACCGATTTTGATACCGTAGTTAAAAATGCAGACATCTTGACGTTGCATACACCTCTTGAGCCTTCAATGGAAAACATGATTAGTGCCAAGCAATTTAAAGAAATGAAGAACACCGCATATCTGATTAATGCAGCTAGAGGTCCACTGGTTAACACTCAAGACTTGATTGATGCATTGAAGAACAAAGAAATTGCTGGTGCTTCATTGGATGTGATGACTGGTGAAGAGGCAATTGTTATGAAGAAATTTAAGGATATTTCCGAATTGCCAGTTGAGTACCAGGAATTAGCAAAAATGCCTAACGTAGTCTTTACACCGCATTCCGCATACTACACGAAGACCTCTGTCAAGAATATGATTGAACACAGTATGACTGATGTTAAGCGCGTTTTAAATGGTCAAAAGCCAGTATATTTAGTTGAAGAATAATTTTTGTTTATTAAGTGATCGATTTACAGTCGATCGCTTTTTTTATTGTTAAGATTGTAGTTAGCAACTCTGGTGGAAAAATTGCTATAATGTACAGGTGTAGAAAAATAAACGGAGAAAAAGATGAAAAGGTTTCATCATAAGTTTACGCTACCTGCAATTCTAATCTTACTAGTTGTTGCAATTGGACTTCTTATTACTGGTATAGCCAATATGCATAACCAGACGACATTGCCGCCAAACGGTAATTCAAGTGCAATTGGCGTCGAATTAAACCAGGATTACGGTTATGTTGATTTACATGAACTACAGGCTAATGGTATTTCATTTGTCTATTTGAGAAGTACACAGGGACGTTCATACTTCGACGATGATTATCTGTCATATCGTGATCAAATATTAGGAACTAAACTGGCTTTTGGTACTATTGTTGCCTACAGCAATGAATCAACACCATTGCAGCACTATCAGTATTTTTTGAAAAAGGTGGGCACTAACACCGGTAGTTTGCCGATTTGGATAGAACCAGCTATTGATAACTATGATTTAGCATATATTAAACAAATGGCTCAATTTGCTAGTATGCTTCAAGGATTAAATAAGCGAGTCATGGTAGATGTTGCTGTTAAATATAAAAAATATTTTCCCCATGGTGTGCAGTTCATTACTGGCGGCAAAAAAGCCCCGAACAAAATGCAATATTCATTCTGGCGCTATAACAATGACGGACGGGTAAAGTCCGTGAGAAATCTAGAAAGTGGGGTAGTTATGCTGACATACAATGGTACAGTTACCCAGTACAAGGAGAAATACGGACAATTAACACAATAATGAAACAAGAAATTCAAGCAGTTTTAACAAAATTAAAAATGGCTGAACCAACTTTGATTCAGCAGAAAACGCGAACGCCGATCTTAAATGGTGCAAGTTGTATTGCACTTGCCAAAACAGGAACGGGGAAAACCTTGGCTTATGCGCTACCTGCATTGGAAAAAGTAGAAAAAGGCAAACCCAATAGTTTAGTGATTATTGCACCAACAACAGAATTAGCGGTGCAGATTCGCCATGCCATTAACCCTTTTATTCATGCTCTTGCTTTAACGGGAATTACACTTGTTGGAGCTGGTAATCGTAGACGTCAAGAAGATAATTTAAAAAAGAAACATCCTGAAATTGTCGTTGCCACTCCCGGAAGATTTTTTGATTTCTTTTCAGCTAATCGCATCAAAGTTAATCAAATAAGAACTCTGGTAATAGATGAGGCGGATGACGTTTTAGAATTTAATAAAATGGAATTATTAAGTTCTTTAGGACAAAATATGACAGCTGATGCGCAGATCTTGCTTTTTGGTGCTACTGAATCAGAGATAACCAAACAGGCAGAAGATATTTTTGCTCGCAAATTTATCACGATTGATGTCCGACCAGAACAGAAATCAACTGTTAAAAATTATTTTTTACAAATAGATAATGTCCATAAAATTGATTTTATTCAGCGCTTGATGCGCCTTGATGGTTTTAAAGGCATTCTGTTTTTTGATTCAAACCAAACAATGATGCGCTTTGCCGGCGTTTTAGCACACACTAAAACTAAATTTGGTATTTTAGCTAATGACTTCGGCAAGCAGAAAAGAGAAGCAGCTCTCAATAATTTTAAAGTTGGCAGAATCAAATTGCTCCTAGCAACCGACTTGGCTGCCCGTGGTTTAGACATTGCTGGTGTAACATATGTGATAAATTACGACATTCCTAGTGAAGTTAACACATACATGCATCGTGCCGGAAGAACTGGCCGCATGGGTGCCAAAGGATTTGTGGTTACCCTGGGTGATGACCATGATCTGCGCGATCTTAGGAAGCTGCTCGAGCAGAGTGTTAAAATTGATCGGGTATATTTTGCAGGGTTTCATTTAACTACTAAAAAGCCACGTAAAAAGGAAAATAAGAAACAGGACGCAGCTGAAGAAAAGAAGGTTAGTGGATCAAACAAAAAACATAAAAAGCATAAGAATAAAAACAAGGGATATCATCCCCATTACTTGAAGAGAAAGGAGCAAAAATGAGTCGATTAGTTACTTGGCTTGAAGACTATATTTTGCCTTTAGCTAACAAGATAGGGCAAACTCACTGGCTTGTGGCTCTAAGGGATGCATTTGTTTCCGTGATGCCGATTACTATTGCCGGTTCCCTCGCTGTATTGGTCAAAAGCCTGATTGCTGCAGCCAAGACCGAATTGGGCTGGCACACTTTTGCTTGGGCAATGCAGCCGCTCTCATTAGTATGTAATGTAGTTTGGCGTGGTACTTTTGCTTTATTTGCCCTCTTTTTGTCAATGTCTCTAGGCTATCATTTGGCTAAAAGCATGGAAGTTGATCCTGTTGCTGGAGCAATTGTTTCTTTATCATCTTTAGCCATGAGCATCGCCAATTTAACTAAGCTTAAAGTTAACGGCAAAATCATCTCTATTCACAAAGCTTTTAATATTTCACAATTTTCAACCACTGGCATTTTTACTGCGATTTTATTCGGCTCAATCGGTGTTACTATCTTTGCGCTTTGTTTTAGGGCGAGAATCAAGCTCCATCTTTCTGCTAATTTACCATACGCGGAGCAAATGGCATTTGATTCACTCATTCCTGCAATTATCGCGATATTTTGTATTGGTATGATTAATTTTGTCTTTCAGACAATCACGGGCACTTTTTTTGGCAACTGGCTGCTCAATTCGATTCAAACGCCTTTAGTAAAATTAGGTCAAGGCTTCGGCATGGTAATGCTTGTGACCATATTAGTCCAAATTTTCAGCTTTTTTGGTTTTAACGGTTTAAGTGTCTGGGCTCCAATTTTAGATTCAATTTGGCTAACTGCCCAGAATGTTAATGTCACAGCTGCCCGTGCAGGAAGAGAAGCACCTTTTATCTGGGTTCGCGGATCATTTGACGCATTTGCCTGGTTCGGAGGAGCAGGTGGCACGTTGATGCTGATTGTGGCCATACTGCTGTTTTCCAAACGGAGTGACTACCGAACAATTGCTAAAGTTGCACTTGCACCCGGAATTTTTAATATCAATGAACCGATTATTTTTGGCTTGCCTGTAGTTCTCAATCCGGTTTATTTTATTCCATTTGTTGTTGCTCCTTTAGTCAATGTGGCCTTTTCATACGGCGTCAGCATGATGAATTTAGTTAATCCTGTACAAGTAGCAGTTCCTGCCGTTGTGCCACCAATCATCGGACCATTTTTAGCCTGCAATTATGATTGGCGTGCTATTATATTGTCCATTGTTAACATGCTCATTGCTTTAGCCATTTGGACACCGTTTGTCTTTGCCGCAGATAAGATCGCTGATTCTAATGCACCACAACCATATTTTACTCGTCAATATTAGTTACTAAAAAAATTGGCTTTTATCACTCAAATTTGGTAAAGTTAATCTATTGCGACCCTGTAGTTTATCTGGATAGAACAATGGTCTCCTAAACCGTAGAGGTGAGTTCGAATCTCACCGGGGTCATATAAAGTATAATTTAAATGCAAATTTGGTAGCATTTAAATTTATTAGAAACAGTTGCTAATCTTTTGTAGCAGGACCATTTTGTCTTAACTAACCTGTTTTAAACGAGATTGGCTTTTTTAGTTTAATTAGAATTTTTAAAAATGAATCCACACAAAATGTCTTTACCCGAAGTTTTAGCTAATTTTCGGGCTCGTAATGTAACTTTTGAATTAAAAGATGGTACTAAAAGAACAATTTTTGTTAATGAAATTGAGGACGAAGATGATGACCAGCCTGAAATGATTTTTATGGCTGATGATCCAAAAGATGATGTTTTTATCTCTCAAGTGGTTGATGCAATTCCAGGCAGTGCCAATTTTTCTTTGGCTATACATCAAATGACATACTTTGAATTAAAATTTGTCCTAAAAGGTAAAAAAGCTGAATTTAAACTTAAAGATGGTGCAATTAAAACTTTTATTGTAACGAATGTTTTAATCAAAAATGCAGCAAAGACCAATTTCACATTTGTTGGTAACAAAAAAGAAGATAGTATTGATAGTTCAGATATTTTAGGGGTAAAAATAATTGTGGACAAATAAAAGTCTGATTACCAAGAAGATAATCAGACCAGAATTTGAAAGATTTGTTATTTATGTAAATATGAATAAAATAAAGTTTATATTTTAGTTTGAGAAATATAGATTAATTAAAATGTCAGATTAGATAAAATATATGAAAATAGTAGTAATAACAATGTATCGATATATTAGCCTGCGGCTTTGGGACTGTCATGACCATACGAATTTTTAAGATTAATACGCCCGTTTCTTTTTTGACTAATTAGTTCGGTCTTTTTCTTTTGTGCCAGACTTTTTGCATATTCTAAAGCATCAGCTTTTCTGTCAAAAGTTTTAGAGATTTTGTCGCTACCAGCAATTTTAACAGCCCATTTATCGCCGTGAGTAGTGACCCAAACATTTTTAGTGACTTCCGCCTTGCCCATAATTTATTCACCTCTTTTCAAAATCATTATACAGCGAATTAATATATAAAGTGAAAGAATAAACACTTTTATAAAATAAATATTTGTGTAGTTACTGATCTAGAGCATTTTCTTACTATATTTTTAATATAAAGGTGATTTCAAAATACGAATAACTAAAAAGATAATTAATATGAATAGAATTACTGCTATTCCAAGTAAAATTCTTCTGCATTTGACTGTCTTTCTGCTGTCAAAACTAAAGACAAAACAAAAAGCTGCTAAAACTATTAACAGTCCTGTAATTAGTAATAATTTAAATCCATGATACATTTCTTCACCAACTTTTGTTATTCAATAGTTATTAAACCATAATTTACTTGTTTTTTTGCCGCTAATTTACTAATATATTAATAAAATGGAGGAAATTATGAGCAAAATTAGGGTAATGACTGTTTTTGGTACCAGGCCTGAGGCCATAAAGATGTCTCCGTTGGTACAGAGACTAAAAAAAGATGATCGATTTGAAGAAGTTACGGTGGTTACAGCACAACATCGAGAGATGCTGGATCAAGTTCTTAATATATTTAAAATCAAGCCGGAGTATGACTTTAATATTATGAAGAAAAACCAAACTTTAGAGAGCGTGACAGCCAAAGTATTAATCGACATGACAAAAGTTCTAAAAGAAGTTAAACCAGATATTGTTTTGGTTCATGGAGATACAACTACCAGCTTTGCTGCTGGTTTGGCCAGCTTTTATCTTCAATGCCCACTTGGTCACGTTGAAGCAGGCCTTAGAACCTGGAATAAGTATTCACCTTTTCCTGAAGAAATGAACAGGCAAATGACTGATAATTTAACTGATCTTTATTTTGCACCAACTGCGGTTAGCAAGCAAAACTTGATTAAAGAAAACCACAATTCTGATAATATTTTTATCACTGGTAATACAGCTATTGATGCCTTGGAAGAAACTGTTCAAGCTGATTACCACCATGAGGTTTTAGATCTGATTAAACCTGGAAACAAGATAATACTTGTGACCATGCACAGGCGGGAAAATCAGGGAGAACCTATGAGACGGGTTTTTAAGGTGATGAAGCAGGTCGTAGACAACCATGATGATGTTGAAATTATTTATCCTGTGCATTTATCACCAAGTGTCCAAAAAGTTGCTCACGAAATTTTAGGTAATGACTCGCGAATTCATTTGATTGCCCCTTTAGATGTGGTTGATTTTCATAACTTAGCCAAATTAAGCTACTTCATTATGACAGATTCTGGTGGGGTTCAAGAAGAAGCTCCTGCTTTAAACAAGCCAGTCCTAGTTTTAAGAGATACTACAGAGAGGCCAGAAGGTGTTAAAGCTGGTACACTCAAATTAGTGGGAACACAAGTTGATAATGTTAGAAACGCAATGTTGGAGTTACTTGATAATAAAAAGGTATATGAACAAATGGCTAACGCCAAGAATCCTTATGGTGATGGTCATGCATCAGAACGAATAATGGATGATATTGCTTACTATTTTGCTCAAAATAAGGGTGAAAAACCAGCTGATTTTAAATGAGCTATCTAAATTTTGTTATACAAAAAGCCAAGAAAATTTTTTTCTTGGCTTTTATTTATTACTTTTTTCTTTACGTGCTTTAATTTTCTCTTTTGCCCGCGCAATCATGGTAGTTTCTTGAGCTTGAAAAACTGATCTCGTAGTGAGGTAATTAAAAATACCCACTAAAATTTGATCAACAATTTTTACTATCAGTGCATCTAAATGAAGCCAGGACAACCCAACCAGCATAATTAAACTGTCAGGAATAAGACTAATAATCCTATAGGTGAAAAAAACAATCAGCTTTTGCCAAGTAGAATGTTCCTCATCGACATTATTGATAAAGACAGCCTTTTGGTTAAATACAAAGGACGCTAAATTAGAAACAATAAATGCAATAGTATTCGATACTAAAACAACGCTATGCCACCATTTATGTAAAACCATAAAAACTACTGTGTTAATTAGGGCTGCTATAAAGCCAAAGATCATGTAAACAAATAAATTACGATGTCTTTTGACTACTTTTTGTGCTAAGCGATGGATTTTAGGATCAGACATTGAGTCAAATTTTTGTGAATCCGTTTTCTTATTCTTAACCATTTAACTGATCAGCCATTTCCTTAGCTGCATTATCAATCGCATCTATATCGTTATCGTTTGGTGCATTTTCAATAGTCACAGGTTTTGCTACTTCTTTTGCTCCAACTTGCTTAAACATTTTTTCAAAATCAAAGACATTTTCACAAAAATGATCAGCATACATCATGTCACCACTGCCCATCACAGCAAAATATTTTCCAGTTAAATCCAAGTCATTTAGTTGGTCATAAAAATCTGCAATATCGTCAGTCATAGTGCCTTCGCCATAGGTATAAGTAATAAAGATGCACAAATCACTTGATAAGTAATCACTGGCGTCAGTAAATTCAGCTTCGCTCGTTTCCACATCGAAGCCCAAATCTTGCAAATCTTCTTCCAGAATATCTGCTATATCTGCATCGTTGCCAGTCATACTTGCATAGACTATTCTAGCTTTCATTAAATTCATACCTTTCACAAAAACTAATTCATCAAAACATTATACCTAATTTTGCGTAATTAATGAAATTCTTTAGTAAACTTTTAAAAAACGCTATAATGTAGTCAAACATCATTTAATAGAGGAGAATTTAAATTTGATTACAATTAAATCCATTAGAGAATTAAAGGGTATGCAGGCTTCAGGTCGCTTATTAGCATCAATGTTCGAGGGCCTGCAAGACGTGATTAAACCTGGAATTACTACTTGGACTATTGAAGAATTTTGTCAAGATTTTGTCAAAAGTCGTGGTGGTCGATTGTCAGAACAAGGCTTTGAGGGTTATAAATACGGGACATGTATTTCTGTTAATGATCAGATTGCTCATGCTACTCCACGTAAAGACACAGTTTTAAAGGAAGGCGATTTGGTTAAAGTTGATGTGACTTGCAATCTCAATGGCTTTGAAACCGATTCTTGTACTACTTACCCGGTAGGCGAAATTTCTCAAGCAGATCAGGATTTAATGGAAACTACCAAAAAGGCTATGTATTTGGGTATTGATCAAGCTGTTTTAGGCAATCGTATTGGGGATATCGGAGCGGCCATTCAGCATTTTGTGGAAGATGAACATCACTATGGCGACGTTAAAGAATTAGTTGGTCATGGTATCCAGCCAAGTATTCATGAAGACCCCGAAGTGCCACATTGGGGTAAAGCGGGACACGGATTAAGATTGCGCGAAGGGATGACTATTACTTGTGAACCAATGGTCGAAGCCGGTGGGGACTGGCGCATTATAGAAAAAAGCGTATCCGATCCTAAAGATGATTGGGTCTTTTACGCTACACCGGATGGCTCAAAATCAGCTCAGTTTGAACATACCTTTGCAATAACTAAGGATGGTCCTAAAATTTTAACGTTGCAAAAACCCTATGATGGCTACGAAAAATACTTACCACATTTTGACGAAATGGATGACTAAATTGCATGGGTAGAAAAGCTGAGGCAATCAGGAAACGCTCTTTTTTATTTTACAAAACTGTTTCCTTGAAATTTACTCAAGGTGAAGTTTTAACAAGCGCAATTGCGATTGCTTACTATGTTTTGTTTTCGATATTTCCGTTAATTATTATTATCGGAAATATTTTGCCGTTATTTAATATTAATACTGAACCGATTGCCAGTTATTTAAAACTGATTTTTCCAGATAAAATTGCTAAATTTATTATGCCGATAATTAACTCATTATTAAAAAGCAAATCAAGTGGTTATATTTCATTCGGTATTATATTGGCATTATGGTCTGTTTCTTCGTTAGTTAATGCTATTAGAATTGGTATGAATCGCATCTATGGTGTTCGCGGCCAAGAATTAAAGCAAAAGTGGCAGGTTACTGTTTGGACAAGGTCTATTACGATCATGTTGACCAACCTCATGATTATAGTATTTGCTTTACTTAATTTAACTTTGATTTTTGGTCAGCAGGTATTGGAATTTCTACGGCCAATTTTCTCCTTTTCTGTCGGTGAAATTGAGAAGATTTTCAGTTATCGCTATCCCGTCATTATAATCACGATGATGGGATCGTTATATTATGTCAATTATTTTTTACCTAATATCAGATTAAAGAAAAAAGTAATTTGGCCCGGTGTTTTCACTACTTTATTCGGCTGGATTATTCTTTCCTGGCTTTTTAGTTTCTATCTGCATCACTTTCGTATTAGTTGGGAAAACTATGGCATCATCGGTACTTTTATTATTTTTATGTTGTGGTTGAACATTTCCTCAATCCTCTTTTTACTGGGGACATGTGTAAATGCTGCGATAGTGAAACTTAATTATGGAGAAGTACACTATTCAGTGGGTCGCTTAGCTGAATATATTCAAAGAAAGCGCAGTCATTAAAAATTGGCGCATTCAATTTTATTTTGGTATATTAGTTTTATGATTTTAAAGAAAGCGTAAAAAAAATGAAAGTAAGAAAAGCGATTATTCCTGCTGCTGGTCTTGGTACTAGGTTTATGCCGGTAACTAAGGCGATGCCTAAGGAAATGTTGCCGATTGTCGACAAACCAACTATTCAATTTATTGTTGAAGAAGCTAAAAAATCTGGTATTGAAGACATTTTGATTGTCACTGGAAAAAATAAGCGCTCGATTGAAGATCATTTTGACTCCAATCCTGAACTTGAACAAAATTTGCAGGAAAAAGGTAAGACTGTCCTGCTTAAAATGTCGCAGGAAATTACCCATCTAGGAATTAATATTTATTATACTCGCCAGCCTTATCCAGCAGGTTTGGGGGATGCGATTGCCCGTGGACGTAGTTTTATTGGGGATGAACCATTTGTCGTGATGCTGGGCGACGACTTGATGATGGACAAAGAACCATTAACCAAGCAATTGATTGACCGCTATAACGATACGAATGCTTCAACAATTGCCGTTATGCCGGTGCCACATAAAGAAGTTTATAAATACGGCATAATTGAACCAGATAGTGAAATTGCGCCTGGCTTAATAAATGTTAAATCTTTTGTAGAAAAGCCAGAAGTAGACAAGGCTCCGAGTGATTATGCCATTATCGGTCGTTATCTTTTAACTCCAGAAATTTTTCCAATATTGGCTAAGCAAAAACCAGATAAAGGCGGGGAAATTCAATTAACTGATGCGATTGACACCATGAATAAAACGCAACGCGTTTTAGCGCATGTTTTTAAGGGGACTCGTCATGATGTTGGCAATAAGGAAAGTTACTTGGAAACTTCAATTGAGTATGGCTTAAAACATCCGGAAACGAAGGATGCATTGCGTAAATACATAATTGACTTAGGAAAGAAATTAGCAGAACAAAATTAACAATAACAAATAAATTATGCAATTAAAGGAACCATCAATTAATGGTTTCTTTTTTATGTAAAATTTTTCTTAATGTCGGACTAATTACTGTCTTCGAGTAGAAAATTTTTGTATCATGCGACTTGAAACTTTTAGCTAGGGGATAGGTTAAATGAAAGATATATATATTGTTGCAGCTAAAAGAACTCCTTTTGGTCGCTATCATGGGTTATGGGCTGAAAAAAATGCAATAGATTTAGGAGAGTTAGCCTTAAGAGAAACACTAAAAAGCATTAATCTGCGTGCTGAAAAACTGGACGCCTTATTTATGGGTAATGTTTTGGGTGCTGGTTTAGGTCAAAATATGGCTCGGCAAATTGCTCTGAAAACGGGTATGAGTCCCAAAAGCAGCAGCGTTACAATTAATGAAGTCTGTGGTTCAAGTTTAAAAGCTCTCAGACTGGCTCAAGGACAGATGGAACTGTGTGACTTTGACTTGGTAGCTGTTGGCGGTGCTGAAAGTATGTCTAATGCTGTTTATTTAACAGAGGACAAAGGAAAACCACAGTTTCAAAGTGAAATGCTGCAAAATGGTCTCATTGATGCTTTTTCTCATGAGCATATGGGATTAACGGCTGAAAACGTAGCAGAAAAATATGGGGTTACGCGGACAGAAATGGATGAATATAGTTTAGCTTCTCATCGCAAAGCAATTGAAATTGTTCAGCAAAATTTTTTCAAAGACGAAATAATTGGTGTAAAAGTTAACGGCAAAATGATCCACCAGGACGAAAACATTCGCGCAGACACTAATATGGCAGCACTGAGCAAGTTGAAACCTGTCTTTAAAGAAAATGGTTTAGTGACTGCTGGTAATTCTTCGCCCTTAAGTGATGGCGCCAGTATGGTAATTTTGGCAACGGCAGAAAAAGCAAAGGAGCTCAAACTGCAACCTCTGGCGCGGTTGGGATCGTTTGCTGAATCAGGGACTGACCCGGCATACATGGGAGTAGCGCCATATTTTGCAGTAGAAAAATTACTACAAAAAACAAACAGTACCATTAATGATTATGATGTAATCGAAGTTAATGAAGCTTTCGCTGCACCTAGCGTGGTCTTAGCTCGAAAACTCCGAATTCCACCCGCTAAACTAAACATTTTTGGTGGAGCTATTGCACTAGGACATCCTCTTGCTGCTACCGGAACTCGATTAATTGGGACCGCAATCAATATTATGAAACATATCAATGGCCGCAAGGCTTTGGTAACTCTTTGTATTGGTGGCGGACAAGCAATTGCATGTGAAATAGAGAAATTGTAAATGAAATTTTATGAATTAGCACCTGAAAAAAGACGAGAATTGTTGCAAAGACAGGGGATCAAATTGGATGAAATTGACCCCCAAGTTTTATATGATTTGGACTTATTAAGTGAAAATGTAATTGGTCAATTAAGTTTACCTGTAGGTTTGGTTCAAGACTTAATGGTTAATGGTCAAAATTACCAAGTACCACTGGTGACTGAAGAAGCCTCGGTAGTTGCCGCGGCTAATAATGGCGCTAGTATCGTTGCGAAAGCTGGCGGCTTTATCGCGAGCAGTCAACGAGACGGTATTTGGGGCCAGATTGTGATGCAGGTAGCTGAAAATTTTGCAGTTTCTCACTTGCAAGAAGTGTTGCCAACTCTTATTAAAAAGACAAATTTCCATTTTGCTAGTCTTGTAAGTCATGGCGGTGGAGTCCGTAAAATAGCACTTAAGCAAATAAATAATTTGCTTTATATAAAAGTATTAGTTGATCCAGCAGAAGCGATGGGCGCTAACAAAGTAAATTCTATTTTAGAATTTATGGCAGATGAATTAACAAATTTTTCTAGCATTAACCAAAAATTATTTGCCATTTTGTCAAATTATCCTAGCCAAATCACAACGGTCAAGGCTGCAATTCCCGTTCATTTACTTGGTGGGATAGAAACTGCCGGGAAAATCGTTTTATTGAGTCAAATTGGTCAGGACGATCCAATGAGAGCCGTTACCAATAACAAAGGGATCATGAACGGAGTTGATGCTGTATTACTGGCAACTGGAAACGATACTCGCGCAGTAGAGGCAGCTTGTAGTGTTTTTGCAAGTAAAAAGGATACCTACACCAGTCTCAGCAAATGGCAGCTTGAGAATGAAAAGCTTGTCGGCAAGCTTAGCATTCCCTTGCCAATTGGAACTGTTGGCGGCTCAATCGATTCCAGAAAAGATGTTAAGCAAAACTATCGTATTTTAGGGGATAAAATTACTGCAGAACAATTAGCTAATATTATTGCTGCCATTGGTTTAGCTAATAATTTAGCAGCACTACTGGCAATTTCTACCAAGGGAATACAGGCAGGGCACATGAAACTGCAGGCCAGAAATATTGTTGCAGTTTTAGATGCTACTGCTGCTGAGAAAAAAGTTGTATTCCAAAAAATCATAAATAGCAAAAAATACAGTCAATCTGCAGCCCAGGAATTTTTAAAAGAAATCAGAGAGGAAAATAATGCAAGTCGGAATTGATCAAATTGGTTTTTATACACCAAATAAATTTGTCGATATGGTAGATTTGGCGCATGCGCGCAATGAAGATCCTAATAAATTTTTGATTGGCATTGGTCAAAATAGAATGAGCGTGGCTGATCAAACTCAAGACGCTGTTTCAATGGGAATTAATGCAACGCTTAGATATTTAGATCAAATTGAACGCGAAAAAGTCGGTTTATTAATCGTTGGAACAGAAAGTAGCGTTGACCAGTCTAAATCAGCTTCGCTTTTCATCAAATCGGCTTTGAAATTGCCAGCAAACATCAGAACTTTTGAAGTAAAAGAAGCTTGCTTTGGCATGACTGCAGGCATCATGATTGCTCGGGATTATGTTCGCCTCCATCCCCACCGTAGTGCAATTGTAATTGGCTCTGATATTGCTCGCTATGGCATTAATACTGGCGGTGAAGTGACACAAGGAGCTGGCAGCATTAGCATGCTAATTAAGGCTGATCCCCAAATTTTGGCTATCAATCAGGGCCACAGCTCCTACAGTGAAGATATTAACGACTTTTGGCGCCCTAATGATTCAGCAGTTGCCGTAGTTGATGGCAAATATTCTAAAAATGTATATTTAGACTTTTTTAAACACACATTCAAGGATTACCTGAGACAAACTGGAATAAAAACTAGTGATTTCACAGCATTACTTTATCATTTGCCTTTTGTAAAAATGGGCTTTAAAGCAAATGAATGGGCAATTACTGATCTGGATGAAAAGGCAAAAAAACGACTGACAGAGAATTTTACTGCTGCCGCTCAGTATTGTAAGGAAATTGGTAATATTTACACTGCTTCTTTATATTTAAGCCTTTTGAGTTTACTGGAAAATGCCAAATTGCCAGCAAATGCAAAGGTTGGTTTATTTTCGTATGGTTCGGGGGCAATGGGTGAGTTTTATTCAGGACAAATAGTTAAGGGCTATGAAAAGAATCTACATGCAAATGCAGATCAGAAAATGATTACTCGCCGTCAAAAATTAACTATCCCTGAATACGAAAAAATTTTTAATCAGGCTTTAGAATCTCCACAAGATAATTTAGAGCTTCAAAGTGACGAACAAACCGGCACCTGGTATTTTGCTGGGACCAAAAACCGCATTCGTCAATATTTGCAAAAATAGATAGAAAAAGCTGCCAAACGGCAGCTTTTTTAGGTTAGCCTAACTCCATTTTGATCAGGCAAAATTTGAATACCATAAACAGCAATTCTCTTTTTTTGATTATAAACAAATATTGGAATACTGCGACCGTGGATATTTTTAACCAAATTAATCAGTTTTCCTTTTGTTAATGGCTTTTTCCCGGGAAAAAGCAGGCATTCTTTGCTTGAAATTTTCACTTTTGCCAAAGGAATATTTTTCTGACCAATAGTCAAATACAGGTTAGTTTGATTGCCTAAATCATTGGTTAATTGTAATAAATCTGTTAATCTCATTTTTATTATACCTATACAAATTTAAAATGTTATACTATAAGATATTATTTTAGTGAGGGTGGCTTAACTAATTGAAAAAATTAAAACATAAAAAGCTGTTGCTTTCATCAATTATTATTATTTTATTAGTATGTTTATTGTTTACTGGAGCTGGTTACTATTTCTTTAGGGTGGCATGTGTACCAGGTAAAAAAAGTTTTTTAGGTTCTTCCAGTAATGTGATCAAAAAATCAGATCCTCTTTACCGTGAAAAAATTTGGTTTAAAAAGACTGCTAAACAAAAGTGGTATATTGAATCGGCTGACGAAAAGTTTAAATTGGATGCGAATTTTATCCCCTATAAAACTTCCAATAAGACAGCTATTGTTTTACCTGGATATATGGATACAAAAGAGGATATGGGAGAATATGATGCTTTGTTTCATGAGTTAGGCTATAATACTTTAACCCCAGATCCAAGAGCCCAAGGCAAGAGCGAAGGAAAATATATCGGTTATGGCTGGCCGGAAAAAGATGATGTGAAAAAGTGGGTCTCATATCTATTGCAAAAATATGGTCAGAACCAACAGGTAGTAATTTATGGCTTAAGTATGGGTGCGGCAACTGCTATGATGACAAGTGGACTTAAACTGCCTCATCAAGTTAAAGCGTTTGTAGAAGACTGTGGTTATAGCAGCGTCAAGGATGAAATTGAGCATGAAGCAGGAGTCTTGTACAATATGCCTGCCTTTCCTCGTTTTCCGTTAGTTGAAATTCTAAGTGGCATTAATAAGATAAAAGTTGGCTATTTCATGGGTAATGCCTCTAGTGTTAAACAATTACATAAAAATCATAGACCAATGCTCTTTATTCACGGCAGCCGTGATAATTTTGTGCCTACTAGAATGGTCTATCCTAATTATAAGGCTACTAGAGGACCAAAGGAAATATGGGTAGCTCCCGGAGCTAAACATGCCAAGTCATTTTCAAAGCATCCAAAGGAATATAAAAGACGTGTTGCGACATTTTTAGCTAAATATGTGAAGTAAACTATGCATTTTATTTGCTAGCGCTTACATTTATCTGCTATGATTAAAGTGTGGTTAAGGTTACAAGATTTCTATCTCCATAATATGTTTGTTATCTAATTTTAAAATGACAAGTTTATCGCGAAAATTTGTAAAATTTTATATATTTGTATATGAGGATTTTATCTCAAAAAATCTTCTCAATTGACACCCGATCCACAAAAATAGTTGTCGCTGATTGCGACAACTATTTTGCTTTTTTTATCTTAAAGTAAGTTTAACGACACATTCACACCTAGGTGTTTGGGGTAACATGTCGACATTTTCAATCAGTCTGACATTATATGTTTCGCTCAGAAGAACTAGGTCTTGTGCCAGAGTGGAAGGGTTGCAAGAAATGTATACAAAAGTTTTAGGCTTTACTCTTAGTATGGTCTTGATCAAGCTTTTTGCCAGTCCCGTGCGTGGTGGGTCAACAATCAAAGCATCAATTGGCATACCATTTTGGACTAATTCTGGTAAAATTTTTTCCACGCTTCCCTGAATGTAATTAGCATTTTTAATATGATTCAGTTCTACGTTATGATTAGCATCTTCGACTGCTTCGGGGATAGTTTCAATGCCAATAACTTGTTTAACCTGATCAGCGGCTAAGATTCCGAGTGTACCTACGCCGCTGTATGCATCTATTAGAGTTTCAATTGGCGTTAAATCTAAAAATTTAAGTGCGCGTGAATACAGAGTAATAGTTTGTACTGGATTTAGCTGGAAAAATGCCCGTGGGGACAACGCAAACTTTTTACCTAAAATTTCGTCAGTGATTTGGTTTTTACCAGCTAATTTAGTGGTTTTATTGCCCCAGACTTGAGGATTGCGCCAATCAGTTTCATTTTGAAAAACACTGACTACATCAGGAAGCCTCATAATTTCTTTTGTAAGTTGAGCAATATTTTTAAGGCTATGTCCTACGATAATTAAAGTTACTTGAATTTCGTTTGTTGCATGAGCTTGACGAACTACAATGGTTTTAAGACCATCAAAATGACGATAAGGATCGGCAATTCTAATGTGCAATTTTTCCACTAAACTTTTAATTTTACGTTCGGTGTCTTGGGTTGCTTCACTTTGCGTTGGCATTTCAGGAAGATCAAATAGTTCATGTGAGTTAGGTGCAAAAAGACCCAAACTGATCTGACCATGCAATTGTTCAATTTGATACTGAGCTTTATTGCGGTAGTGCCATTCTTCTGGAGCCGGAACTGTTTTTTTTACTTTATACTTGTTGTAACCACGGGGATGAAATTTTTTCAAAGCTTCAAGGACGTTGTCCCGTTTAAATTCAAGTTGCTTAGGGTAAGCTAAATGAGCCAGTTCCAGCCCACCAATTTCTGGATTGACATTAGTGGGGAAAGGTACTCTGTCAGGACTTTTTTCTTTAATACGGACCAGTTCGGCTTCAATATAACGAGGGTATTCTTGAATGATTTTGGCAACAACTACCTCGTTAGGCAAAGCGCCAGGAATAAAAATTATTTTTTTGCGGTAATAGCCGATGCCCTCACCATTAATACCCAGTCTTTTAATTGTAATAATAATATCTTTTTCTTTTGGTTGATTTTGATTAAATTTCTTGTACATAATTTTCTTTCTACAATAAAATAGTAAATGTTAATAATTAATTGTACTCCCAGTAAAAAGGATTTAGCAAGAAAGAGCAAAATTTGCTAGCATGGAATTAAGCGATAGAAAGGTGATCTTTAATGCCAATTATTACTAAAGTCAGCAGTCAAAAAAGACCTGGCCGTTTTAATATTTTTTTAGACGGTAAATATTCTTTTTCGGCTGCTGAACAAACCGTGGCTGAGTTTATGCTGTTAAAAGGGCAGGAGCTTTCTGAAGAACAAATTGTGGAAATTAAGCAATTTGATCAAGACGCCAAGGCAACAAATATTGCGACTAATTATTTGAGTTACGAGCCTCGGACTGTTTTTGAAGTTTTGCAATATCTTAATAAACATGGTATTGATAATGAATCTGCCCAGGCTGCAGTTAGTCAGCTGACAGAAATGGATTTTTTAGATGATGCCAAGTACGCCCAATTATTGGTCAGACAAAATCTGCGCATTGGCACCGATGGCCCTCTTAGCGTCAGTAATAAACTAAAGCAAAAAGGAATTGATCCTGAAATAATTGACAATGCTTTAGCTGAAGTAGATGACGATAAGTGGCTGGATGCAGGCAAAAGAGTGCTCAAATCAATGAGAAGCAAAGTAGGTAAGTTGTCGCAGCGGGAATTGGAACACAAGATGACAACTAAGTTGTTAAACCACGGCTTTTCCAGCGCCCTTGCTAGTGCAATAATTGGGCAAATGGATTTTGCGCAAAATGATGAAGACCAAACAGAAGCCTTAAAAAAACAGGGCATCAAAGCATATAAACGCTTTCGGCGTTTACCAGAAAATGAAAGACAAAACAAGATACGTAATTATCTCTTTACACATGGATTTGCCGGCAATGAAATTGATGCCTTTCTGGCTGGTGAGATAATTCCTTTAGATGAACTAGCTGAATATTAGGAGAATTTATGAAAAAACTGCAAAAAAAAGTAACTTTTGTTGGACGCCCTTTTCCGGACCAATTAATGGATGAACAGAAAACTTTTAATCAGGCAAACATGGAAATGGAGCAAAATCAAGTTTTCCTCGATTTTATTAACAAGAACAATTTGGAAAATACTCGTAGCAGCCTAGTAGTTTTTGGGCCTGAAAATTTTATGTATTGGTATGGCGTTGTTGCCCCAAACGATATTGCAGTTCCTCAAGGCTTAATGAAATTTGTTTTGCCTGAAACTCAAGTAGCTGTTGAAGAAAAAGACAAGCAAAATATTTCCTTTTTTAGTCAACCGTTAAATATGGTAATTTCACAGTTTTTAGCTGTTGTTGCAGATGAGGGCATTGAAATTTACCAAAATCCGGGAGACAGTTTAACTCCTTATATTTTGCAAAACTTGAATTTAGACACAAAAAAACTGACCCAAGAATTATATCTTGAAGACAGTCTTAAAAATTAGTGTTGTTTGGGATCAATTGACAGATTGTCATACTCCACATATGCACCAAGACAGGTTGACAAAAGCATGATCAGCATCACGATACCAACAGATTTACCTACAATTTGATCAAGGGTTAGAAATTCTCTAACCACAAAAGTGGCAGCAAAGCAGAGAATGAAATCCAAAATTACGTTAGCAATTTGCAAAAGGTGGCGTCTTCTGATACTGAAAAAACGTAGCAATTGCTTCAAGAAGCCATCGTTTATTTCAACTGCCAGCAAATCGACTGGTCTTTGAATCGTTGCCTTAATGGCAAACATAATTAAAGCACCAACTGTTGCACCAATAGTAGTGCGAAAAAGATCAGCTGAATGTAAAACCAGAGCATCATAGCCAATACCAATAATGGTAAGACTGCACAGATAGGGAATTAACAGTAAGAATGTGAAAACAAGTATGACATGACTTTTTTTCATAGTTTGACCTCATTTCTTACGTGCTATTCTAACATATTGTTTGCGTACATGATATAATGTTAATATTTAATACGTTATTTTAAGAAAGAGAGCACAAAAATGGCTAGCGACCCCGACAAGGGGAATTTATTTGAGCGTTTCAAAAATAAATTTTCCCCTACAAATGATGAAGAAACAAGAGAGCACTTAATTACAGAAATTGAAGATTTACATAATGACAAGAAAATTAGTGATAATGAATTTTCAATGTTAAATGCAGTTTTGGATTTTCAGGGACGGATGGTACGTGAAGTGATGGTTCCCAGAATTGATGCTTTTATGGTTGATTGCCAAGAAAGTTTACAGGATCATCTAAAAGAAATACTGCGTGAACCATATTCAAGAATACCAGTTTATCAACATGATAAAGATAAAATAGTTGGCATCATTCATATTCGTACTGTTTTGCGTAAAGCATGGGAAAAAGGCTTTGACAAAATTACCTATGATGATGTCATGAATCCGCCACTTTTTGCGCCAGAAACAACCGAACTTAGAGAATTACTAGTTGAAATGCAGCAGACACAGCAGCAATTAGCTATTTTAACTGATGAATATGGTGGAGTAGTCGGAATAGCAACTATTGAGGATATTATCGAAGAGATAGTCGGAAATATTGATGATGAAGTAGATCAAACTGAGGTTTTGGTGCACCAGCTTGCCCCTAATAAGTATGTCATTTATGGTAAAATGCCTCTTGATGATTTTAACGAACAATTCGGTACGGATCTGGAAATGGAAGACGTCGATACCATTGCCGGCTACATGATCACTAAATTAGGCATAATTCCTGCCAAAGGTGAAAAACTGTCGGTTAAATTAGATAACGGCATGGTTTTAACTACCAGAAGAATGATGCGTTCGAGATTAATGACCGTTTTATTAACTATACCAGAAGCAAAACCTAAGAAGAAAGAAGAACAAAATACTTAATGAGTAACGAACTGTTAGATAAGGTAAATAAAAGAAGAACATTTGCTATCATATCGCACCCAGATGCGGGGAAGACTACGATTACGGAGCAAATGCTTCTTTTTGGTGGCGTGATTCGCAGTGCAGGGACAGTTAAAGCACGTAAAAGCGGTCATTACGCTACAAGTGATTGGATGGAAATTGAAAAGCAACGTGGTATTTCAGTTACCAGTTCCGTCATGCAATTTGAATATCAGGGAAAGAGAATCAATATTCTCGATACTCCAGGGCACGAAGACTTTTCCGAAGATACTTATCGTACTTTAATGGCGGTTGACTCAGCGGTCATGGTAATCGATTCAGCTAAAGGTATTGAACCGCAAACTAAAAAATTATTTAAGGTCGTCAAACAAAGGGGAATTCCAATTTTTACTTTCATGAACAAGTTGGATCGTGACGGCAGACCTCCGTTAGATTTGATTGCTGAACTTGAAGATCTGCTGGGCATTGAAGGCGTAGCTATGAATTGGCCAATTGGTTCAGGCCAAACCTTGCAAGGACTGTATGATATCGCTAATAACCAAATTGAATTGTATCATAAAGATGGACCTGACCGCTTTTTACCACTAGATAAAGATGGCAAATTGCCAGATAGTGAACCCTTTAGTCAAAATCCTCAGTTTCAAGATACCCTGGGAGAAATTGAATTAATTAAAGAGGCAGGTAACCAGTTTGACTTACAAAAGATTGCTAAAGGAGATCAGACTCCAGTATTCTTTGGTTCTGCCTTGACAAATTTTGGTGTTGAGACTTTCCTGCAAAGCTTTGTCAAAATGGCTCCTGCGCCTGCAAGTCATACAGTTAATGAAACTGAAGAACTGGCTCCTGATGATTCAGAATTTTCTGGTTTTGTGTTTAAAATTCAGGCTAATATGAATCCTCATCACCGCGATCGCATTGCATTTGTCCGTATTGGCAGTGGCGAGTTTAAAAAGGGATTGGATGTAACTTTAGCTCGTACAGGTAAACCAATAAGGTTAAATAATGCGACAGAGTTTATGTCCAGCGAAAGAGTGCAGGTTTCGGATGCTGTAGCAGGAGATATTGTTGGACTTTATGATACTGGTAATTTTCAGATAGGTGACAGTATCTATGCCGGCAAAGACAAAGTGGTTTATCCACCGCTACCAGAATTTACACCAGAATTATTCGTCAGAGTCACTGCTAAAAATGTGATGAAACAAAAATCATTTCATAAGGGAATGGTGCAGCTGGTTCAAGAAGGTGCTATCCAGTTATACCAAAATTATCAAACTGATGAGTATATCTTAGGTGCAGTTGGTCAACTGCAATTTGAAGTCTTTAAATTCAGAATGAAAAATGAGTATAATTCAGACGTTGAGATGACCAATATTGGTCATAGAGTAGCGCGTTGGATTGATCCTGAACAACTTGATCCAGGTATGGCCAATAGCCGAAACCTGCTGGTTAAAGATCGTTATGGTCAACCACTATTTTTGTTTGAAAATCAATTTGCGGAGCGCTTTTTTAAGGACAAATATCCTGATGTTAAATTAACTGAAAAGTTGTAATAAAAAAACTGGCATTTAAGCCAGTTTTTTTATTTGTCAATATGGATTTCAATGACATGTTGACTTTTATCAAAGGTCAACATGTATGAAGGGTCTTTTTCTTTGATTAAGCGTTCAATCACAAAATCTGTTTCCTCTTTGCGCACTCGTCGATTGTGATTTTCCAAAACAATTCCGATCGCCTTATCACTTTCGGTGTAGATAACAGAGGTATTACCCAAAGAGTAAACCTTAACATAATTTACATTGGTCGAATTTAATTGACTGTGAACTAGGTCCCTATAGCTATTGGTTACATCTATTAAATGCATGGATTTCACCCGTTTCTTCTAGTAGTTCTTTTTATTTTAGTATACAACTTATCAAAACTTTTTTCTTTAGTAAAAAGCATGATTATTATTATCTGTAATAATCATGCTTAATGAAGAGTTACTTTAACTAGTTATTTGTAGTTTGATCAACTGACTCAGTGGCACTGTTTTCATTATTATCTTCACTAATGATAATCTGATTATCAGAAACATTGGCAATTAAATTCTTGGCAGTTGAATGATCAAGTTTGTAGTCAGCAACCTTGTCTTCAATTTCCTCCTGAATAGTTCTACGTAATGGTCTTGCACCCATAGCAGGATTGTAACCTTCTTCAACCAGTTTCTTCTTAGCATCTTCACTAACGGTGATTTGTAAGCCTTGGTTCTTAACCATGTTGTTAACATCAGTGAGCATTAAGTTGACAATTTTCACTAAGTCATCCTTAGTTAATTCGTTGAATTCGATCACGTCGTCTAAACGGTTTAAGAATTCTGGCTTAAAGAACTGACTCATTGAATTTCTAGCACTATCAGGTTTATCTTTAGCATTTTCAGCAGCGAAACCTACACTGGCGTTTTTAATACCCTGACCGGCATTAGAAGTCATGATAATAATTGTATCTTTGAATGATACCGTTCTGCCTTGAGAATCGGTAAGGCGACCATCATCTAATATCTGCAGGAAAAGATTCATAACTGCTGGATCAGCTTTTTCAATTTCGTCTAGCAAGATCAAACTATACGGATGACGACGTACACGTTCAGTTAATTGACCAGCTTCTTCATAGCCGACATAGCCAGGTGCCGAACCAATCAATTTGGAAACTGAATATGATTCCATATATTCTGACATGTCGAAACGAATTAGAGCATTTTCTGAACCAAACATTTGCTTGGCCAACTGCTTAGCCAATTCAGTTTTACCGACTCCAGTTGGTCCAACAAATAAGAAAGAGCCTATAGGACGACCAGATTTGTTAAAGCCAATTCTGTTACGCCTAATTGCCCGAGCCAGTTTATCAACAGCCTTGTCTTGGCCAATGACGTGAGCTTTCAGGTTTGGTGCCAGATTTTGCAGCTGGTTTTCTTCCTGCTTTTGCAAATCGCCCACAGGAATGCCAGTTTTTTCTTCCACGATTTTATTCATAATTTTACTGGTGATCACTGGCGATTTATCCGGATCAACCTTTTGATCTTTCATCTTATTATATTTTTCAATTTGATCGCGGTAGTAAGCAGCTTTTTCGTAATCTTCGTTCTTTAAAGATTCTTGCTTTAGTTTTTGGGCTGCATCAATCCGTTCTTTCATTTTATCTTTATCAACATATGGTATTGTCAGATTCATGCGTGAACCTGCTTCATCAAGCAAATCGATTGCTTTATCAGGTAAAAATCTGTCCTGGATATACCGCTCAGATAGTTCAGCAGCAGCTTTAATGGCATCATCAGTGTAGTGAACGTGATGGTAATCTTCATAGCGCTTTTGAATACCCTTTAAGATCCGGATAGTTTCTTGAACCGAAGGCTCTTTAACGTCAACGGGTTGGAAACGTCTTGCTAAAGCAGAATCTTTTTCAATTTCACGATATTCCTTTAAGGTTGTCGCACCAACTAGTTGTAAATCACCGCGGGCAAGAGCAGGTTTGATAATATTGCCTGCATCCATTCCGCCTTCAGCATTGCCTGCGCCAACTATTTCGTGAATCTCATCAATAAAGAGAATGATATCGTCGTGATTTTCTACTTCTTTAAGAAGTTGCTGCATACGCTGTTCAAATTGACCGCGAATGCCTGTACCTTGTACTAAAGAAACTACATTCAATGAGATTATTCTTTTGTCTTGCAGCTTGGCGGGAACTGAGCCATCGACAATTTGTTGAGCTAAGCCTTCGACCACGGCAGTTTTACCGACACCGGCTTCACCAATTAAAACTGGGTTGTTTTTTGTTCTGCGGTTTAAAATTTCAATCACACGTGCGATTTCCTTATCGCGACCAATGACTGGATCAATCTTGCCCTTTCTTGCCAGCGCAGTTAGATCTGTTCCATATTGATCTAAAAGTGAACGACCACCATCGGCACCATTATTGCCATTGGCATTGCCAGGTCCGCCATTATTCATTCTTGGATCTCCTGGATTTCCAGCGTTGCCATTGTAATTAAACAGGTCGCTAAAATCACCAAAAAAGCCATTATTGTCATTATTCATATTAATATTTCCTTGTTGTTTAAGTTGTTGATAACATTGTCCGCATAAATTAATTTCGCGACTTTGTCCATTAACCTTTGCAAATAAGTGAATGGAAGCTGGTCGTTTTTGACAGTTTTGACAAAGCATTGTATTACCGCCTTTCATATCAGTTTACTAAATTATATAATTAGCACTCGGAATAATCAAGTGCTAAAACTTGGATCTTATTATTTGTAAGTATGCTAAATATGCTAAAATACATGTAAGCAAAATCAAAAATGTTGCTTAAATAATATAAATAAAAAGCGGTGGTAAAGTTGGATTATCAAAAAATTCTTGAGCAGTTGGCAGATGGTGAACTAGATCATTATGAAGTTGATCCTCAAAACGCTTTTGAATTTCAATCTGCATTAAGGTCTTTTGGTAAGAGGCAAAACATAACGGGAAAGGCCTTGCGGGGTGGTAAAATAATTTATTCGCAGTCCAAGACTGGAGTTTAATGATGTAAACTGTTACATTTATGTTGTCTAATTCACAAAAAAATGATAGTCTAAGTAAGCGAATAGGTATTTACTACCGTTTTGATTTTTTGAATTAAAAGGAGATATATATAATGGAAAAACGCGATTTTCATGTTGTTGCAGAAACAGGTATTCATGCTCGTCCAGCTACATTGCTAGTACAAGCAGCTTCTAAGTTTGGTTCAGATATCAACTTGGAATACAATGGTAAATCAGTTAACTTGAAATCAATCATGGGTGTCATGTCACTCGGAGTTGGTAAAAATGCTGATGTCACAATCAGTGCTGATGGTGATGATGAAAAAGACGCAATCAACGCTATTTCTGAAACAATGAAAAAAGAGGGTTTAGCTGAATAATGACCAAGACTTTAAAAGGAATTGCTGCAAGTGATGGTATTGCTGTAGCACCAGCCTATCTCTTGGTTGAACCTGATCTTTCATTTTCAAAAACTACGGTTAGCGATGTTGAAAGTGAGTTAGCACGCTACAAGAAGGCAATTTCAGTAGCAACTGCTGAAGTTGAAAAAATCCGTGATAGCGCAAAAAAGAGTTTAGGTGAAGATGAAGCTCAAGTTTTTGAAGCTCACCTGATGATCTTAAATGATCCTGAATTTACTGGTGCCATCGAAAATGAAATCAAAGAGCAAAAAGTTAACAGTGAAGCTGCACTTGATGAAACTGCTCAAAAGTTCATTACAATTTTTGAAGGCATGACTGATAACGAATACATGCAGCAACGTGCAGCTGATGTACGAGATGTTTCTAAGAGAATTATGGCTCATTTGCTGGGCAAAGAATTGCCTAACCCGGCATCAATTGATCACGAAGTAATTGTGGTAGCTCATGATTTGACACCCAGTGACACTGCTCAATTAAACAAGAAGTTTGTTAAAGGCTTTGTAACTGATATTGGTGGTAGAACTGCGCACTCAGCAATTATGGCACGTTCTTTGGAATTACCTGCGGTTGTCGGTACAGATTCAATTACCAAAGATGTCCAAAATGGTGATACAGTTGCTGTTGATGGCCTGAATGGTGATGTTGTCGTTAAGCCAACTGATAGCGAAATTGAGGGATATAAGCAAAAGAGTGCTGACTTCTTGAAGCAGAAAGCTGAATGGGAAAAATTAAAGAATGAACCATCAGTAACTGCAGATGGTAAGAAATTCACAATTGCAGCAAATATTGGTACACCAAATGATATGCCAGGGGTAAATGACAATGGCGCTGAGGCTGTAGGTCTTTATAGAACTGAATTCTTGTATATGGACTCAAAAGATTTCCCAACAGAGGATGAACAATTTGAGGCTTATAAGGAAGTTATCGAAGGCATGCATGGCAAGCAGGTTATTATCAGAACCATGGACATTGGTGGCGATAAGCATCTTGATTACTGGGACTTACCAGAAGAAATGAACCCATTTTTGGGTGTACGTGCAATTAGACTTTCACTACAAAATGAGAATATTTTCCGTACTCAGCTTCGTGCTTTATTACGTGCGTCTTCTTATGGCAAGTTGGGTATCATGTTCCCAATGATTGGTACCTTAAACGAATTACGCAAGGCTAAAGCGATTTTAGGTGAAGAAAAAGACAAGCTAGAGGCAAAAGGCGTTAAGATCGGTTCAGACCTAGAAGTAGGAATGATGATTGAAGTTCCAGCTGCTGCCGTTTTAGCTGACCAATTAGCAAAAGAAGTTGACTTCTTCTCAATTGGTACTAATGATTTAATCCAATATACAATGGCTGCTGATCGTGGTAATGACAACGTTTCTTACCTGTATCAACCAGCGAACCCATCAGTTTTGCGCTTAATAAAGCATACAATTGATGCAGCTCATGAAAATGGTATTTGGTGCGGCATGTGTGGTGAAGCTGCTGGAGACAGTACCATGTTCCCAATTCTCTTATCAATGGGCTTAGACGAGTATTCAATGAGTGCTACCTCAATTTTACGAATCAGAAGTTTGATGAAGAAGCTTGACACTAATGACATCAAGGAATTAGCTAATAAAGCTTGTTATGTTTCAGAAACTGCTGAAGAAAACGAAAAATTGGTTAGTGATTTAATGAAAAAAGTAAACAATTAAATATTTTTTAAAAAGGGTACCATTTTTTTAATTTGTGTATCCTTTTTTAATTTCTTTAGTCTTTCTTGGTAAAAAATTCACAGAATATTCATTTTTTGAACTTAACATAACAATGTAGTCAGTTATGAAAAATACTACTTACAAAAAAGAAGTAGTATGTTATAATAATTTAGAAAACAATTTAAAGGAGCGTGAAATATATGGTCAATTTATATATATCTCCGAGCTGTACATCATGTCGCAAAGCCAAGGCTTGGTTAAAGAAACATGACATTCCCTTTAAGGAAAGGAACATTTTTTCAGAGCCCTTAACAAAAGACGAGCTTATGCAAATTTTGCGAATGACTGAAAACGGTACGGAAGAAATTATTTCTACGCGTTCAAGAGCCTTTCAACAACTTAAAGTCAATCTTGATGATCTGTCAATAGACCAACTGCTTGACTTAGTTGAAAAAAATCCTAGTTTATTAAGACGTCCAATTATTATGGATGATCGGCGTTTGCAAGTTGGGTATAATGAAGATGAAATTCGGCGCTTTTTACCAAGAAAAGTGCGTCGTCTTGAGCTTGAAGAAATGCAGAAGATAGCTGATTTATAAAATTCAGGTAAGTTTAAAATAAAAGCGTTAGTTTTTAAACTAACGCTTTTATTTTATGAGCAAAGTACGATACAATAGAACAAAGAATCCGGTGGAGGTGAGAACTCATGCAAGTAGATCATATAAACAATAATACGATTCGTGTGAGAATAGGTAAACAAGAATTAGCCAATCGTGGTCTCAAAGTTTTAGATTTACTAGGTGATAAAAATAAAATCCAACATTTCTTTTATTCGATTTTGGATGAAATTGATACTGATCATTCATTTAGTCAAGATGCACCGGTAACTTTTCAAGTAATGCCTAATAACGGTGGGCTTGATTTATTAATCACTAAAGTGACAGAGAAAGATCGTAATAATCTTGCCCAGTTATTTGATAATGATTTTACTGACAACAATAAAAAGAATAATGATGTTCGTAAATCTTTTCTTGACCTTGAACCTGAAGATAAAGACGAAGATTCAAGTGAGCCGGCAGATTCTTCTCAGCCTAAGGTTAAAAAACAGTTTTGGAAATTGCAGAAAAAGCAGGCATATAGTTTTACTGACCTTGATCAGGTAACTGAATTAGCAGACAGTCTTGAAGCAAGTGATTTATGCTCCAGTCTTTATTTTGAACGAGGAAAATTTTATTTAGAACTGATTTTTACTAGTCAAGACTATTCAGAAATAAAGCCCGCTGATGCATGGGCAATTGCAAATGAATATGGTATTAAAGTAAAGACAAGTGAAATGGCTCGCGTGCGAACTAATGGTAAATGTTTGCTAACTAATGATGCATTAGATCAACTGCGGCATTATTTTAGCGGTATTAAATAAAATAACAAAAATAGCTGAATAAAAAGGGCAGGTTAAATCCTGCCTTTTTGCGTACTTATTTTTAGGTGATAGATATGTACGCAGCATTGTTAAATGATACCTTGGTTTTAGCTGTTGAGGAAGCTAAATTGACTAAAAGTAACAACAAAGTAAAGAAACACTATTTTTGCCCTCATTGTGAACGAGAAGTGCAATTAGTATATAAAGATGAGCAGTCCTATTTTAAACATATACCTTCTAAAGTGAACTTATCTGGTGAAAATGAAGAACATGCACAGAGTAAAAGAATACTGACACAAGCACTGAGAGCAGTACATTTTAATGCGCAAACAGAAGTTAATCTTGCTAATGGACAATTGCGAGCTGATATATTAGCAGCTTCAAACTTAGCCTTCGAAATTCAGTGTGCTCCTCTTAATAAGTCAGAATTTCGCCACCGCCATTTTTTATATAGGCAAATAGATGTCAAAGATATATGGATAGTTGGTAAGAGACATTTTTTAAGACAAAACATAAAAAAATCGCAGCTCATTTTCTTTCGCAGAAACAATTTTTGGCGAGAATATTATTTAGAGATTGATCCTTTTAAAAAAATTATGCGGTTAAAATATAACGTTTTGCTTGAGCCACTGACGAATAAGGTTCATTTCCAAGAGGAAAAATTCGATATCAGTGCAAAAGGTTTAAAAAAGTTGTGGCATTTTCAGCCTTCATTACACAAATATCATGTTAATCCTAAACAACAAAGGCGATATCTACAAATGCAGCTTGTACATAAAAGCTTGAAGGGTATGCAAATTGCAAATTTGCTATATAAAAAAAGGCAAACCATAGATGATTTGCCGCCCTGGGTTTTTAACAGTTTTCGAAGAATAAATTCACCAGATAATGTAAGTAAATATTTAAATCAGTCGTAAGTGTCTCGCCGGATAATAGCCCTTTGAGTCACTGGCGATACAACCATTATCCTTAAGAAGCTTTATTAGTTTGTCATGTGCAAGAATGCCTTCTAGCATTACCCCATTGTAATTGCCACTTTCATTAAAGATAACAGTAGTAGGGAAATTACGAATATTGAATTTACGAGCAAGGTCCTTGTCTTGTTGAATAGATTCATCAACATAGTGGGCAATTTTGCGATCATTGATCCGATTAAAATCCAAGTCTAAGCTTTCTGCAATTTGCCTAGGCAAACTTTCTGAATATTTATTAAAATCGGTGCTAATAACACGTTGCAAAGCAACTAAATAAGCACGTGCTTTTTTGTTACCATATTCTATCTTAATTGCATTGTAATGTCGTAAGACCTGAAAAGAGACAATTGTGTATTGCGGTATATCTTTTATTTTCTGTCCACTATTTTTTCTTCTAATAATGTCCTCTTTGATCACTTTTGCATTTATAATTGGAACAAAATGAAATGAAGAGTTGATATTAAGTTCATCAATTGCGTCTTTGATTAAAACTTCTGTATTATAGCAATATATACCAACGGGATTAACAAAAAGAAAAATCTCGAACATGATCAGGCTCCTCCAATACTGATTATCAAGTATAAAAATATTAAATATCTATCCTTTTAAAACTTTCCTTCAATTATATTCTAACACGATGTATGTAAGCGCGTGCAATTTTCGCTTGGTTAGTGTTAGCATAATTTTGTGTAAACTGATATTCTTTTTTTAATTTTGCCAGAGTTTCTGCTATCAAATCTGGATTGCGATTTTCAATCTCAAGTTCAAAATCTTCGTAGTTGTCTGGATAAGTGTTATCGTCAAAAGTTAACTCACAATTTTTAGGTCCATTCGCTAATATGCGATGAGTTTTGCAATAAGTTTGCAAATGAAGGTTTAATTTGCGAGAAAATTTCTGATTCAAATATTTTCCTGCACTATACTTAAAAATTATAGGCGATCCAGCGATCCCCTGCTTGATAAATGCTTTTGCTTCATTTAATTTTAATAAATCATTAATTTCTATCGCTTCATGAAAATCTTTTTGTATGGGATTCTCATTTGGAACCTTAAGAGTTTGCTCTGCGTGGTCAGCAAAAAGCCTAATGCGGCAGCTTATATTAGACTTTTTTAGTAAACCGTCACTGGTGTCAAAATAATAATTTTCCTGGTTAAAGCTGTGTTTGAGTGGAAAATCTTGACAAAGTCTTATATATATAGCCTTAGGTAAAATGATTTTAGCTTCAATTTCATTGTTTTGTGACATTTTATAATACTCCATTCAATATTGTGGCTATCAAAGAATTCCCTTTAACATTTTGTGCCAAAGTCTATATTTATTTTAAAATTTACCTTCTAAAAGTGAAAAGCGACTGCATTTATTTTTTAAAATTCCCTAAATTAGTGAAAAAAAGCGTTAAAGCTATGATAGTATAGCCTAATTGAAATTAATAAATTTATCATATTATTAAAAGGTTTAATGTGCAAGAAATAAGACTCTATAATAACTTTCTTGGTTTCTGTATAGAAAAGTGCCTTTTTATTAACGTAAATGACCACATGAAATTGCTATCATATAATTTATGTTAAAATGAATATGCTGTTTGAGAAAGGGTTATTTCTATGAATTATGATTGGGATAATTTTTTATGGCCATACGAAGAGGCCGTGCGAGAATTAAAGGTGAAGTTTCGTTCTTTGAGACAAAGTTTTTTGACCCAAGGGGAACATTCACCGATTGAATTCGTGGTCGGCAGAGTTAAAACTGTTGATTCAATTAAGGAAAAAATGCAAAGGCGTGTTATCAGTCCGGATGTGATTGAGACTGATATGCAAGACATAGCAGGAATTAGAATAGTCTGTCAATTTGTCGATGATATTTACAAGGTGGTAGACTTAATACATGCACGTGATGATATGGAAGTCATTGAAGAACGTGATTATGTTAAAAATGCCAAACCTTCAGGTTATCGCTCTTATCATATGGTTATTTCTTATACGGTTTACCTGCCAACCGGGTCCAAAAAATTATTAGCCGAGATTCAGATTAGGACTCTAGCAATGAATTTTTGGGCTACTGTTGAGCATACCCTTAATTATAAATATCAGGGTTCTTATCCCAAGGATATTTCTGAAAGACTAAAATCTACTGCAGAAACGGCATATAAACTTGATGAAGAAATGTCTTTGATAAAAGATGAAGTACAAGAAGCGCAGAAGGTTTTTACTAAAAATAAGGGTAAGGAAAAATAATGAGAATTACAATTGCCCATAATACCAATCAAGAAACTTTAAGGGTAGTAGCGCACTTGCGAAAATTGTTAGAAACTAAAGAGGGCGTGGTCTTTGATGCCAAATATCCAGATGTAGTTATTACTGTCGGTGGGGATGGAACTTTGATCAATGCCTTTCACCGATATGAAAATCAAATTAGTTCAATTCGCTTTATTGGCATCCACACTGGACACTTGGGCTTTTATACTGATTGGCGCGGTCCTGAAGTTGATAAAATGGTAGATGCCTTGTTTTTAAGGGAACCTGAATCTGCCAGCTATCCACTCTTAGAAGTAGAACTTTTAACTGAGGCCAATGAAAAGAAACATTTTTTGGCTTTAAATGAGTCAGCAGTAAAGCGCGTATCACACACTCTTGAAGCTAAAGTTTACATTGATGATCAATTATTTGAGAATTTTAGGGGAGATGGTTTATGTATCTCAACCCCAACTGGCTCAACCGGATATAATAAATCGCTTGGTGGTGCAGTGATCCATCCCAGACTCAAAGCATTACAGATGGCGGAAATAGCTTCTATCAACAATCGTATTTTTAGATCCTTATCTTCACCAATTGTACTCGCTCCCGAGCAGTGGATTACCATAGTTCCAAAAGCTGATCACTTTGTAATGACTATTGACGGTCGGCGCATTAACGTTCGCAATGCCAAAAAGGTCAATTACCGTATTTCTACTAAGGAAATCCATTTTGATAGGTTTGGACATACCCATTTTTGGTCAAGAGTGCAAAGTGCCTTTATCGGAGATAACGATGACACTATTTAAAGTTACTGTAGATAAAAAGGCCCCCAAAAAATTGGGGATTTTTTTATTAAAGAATGGTTTTTCAAAAAGAGCTGTCAATAACGCTAAAAATTCAGGTGGAATGATTCTTGTTAATCATAAAAGGCGTTATACAAACTTCATTTTACATACCGGTGATGAAGTGATTTTCATCCCAGGTCAGGAAAAATGTAATCCATGGCTTGTGCCTTCACAAGAACCTCTTGAGGTTATTAAAGAAACTGAAAATTACCTGGTTGTCAATAAACCTGCAGGAATTTTATCGATTCCATCTCGTTATGATGACAATGCATTAGTCAACCAAATTTTAGGTTACTTTGAGCGCAAAAAGAGTATGAATACCAAACCACACATTGTAACGCGACTTGATCGCGACACCTCTGGTTTAGTTTTGGTAGGCAAAAATGCTATTGCTCATGCACGTTTTAGTCAAATTCATAAGGACAAATTTGTTAAAAAATATCACGCAATTGTTCATGGTAACTTTGACTTAGATGAACTAACGGGTATCATTGATCAGCCCATTGGACGTAAGGGAACTTCTATCATGCGTAGTATTGATCCTACAGGTAAGAAGGCAAAAACTGCATATAGAGTGATTGCACAAAAGCCCAATGTCAGCTTAGTAGAACTGCGTCTTTATACTGGAAGAACCCATCAAATTCGCTTGCACATGCAGTATATCGGTCATCCATTATATGGGGATCCATTATATGGGGAAGATGATAATTTTAACAGGCAAGCACTAAATTGCTTTCACTTGGAATTTCCTGATCCGTTCAGGAAAGAAAAGCAAGTCAGTATTGAGGTGCCTGATCCACCTGATATGCAAAAATTGTGGCAGGGTACTCCTAAATAATTTTTTAAAATAAGTACAATAAAAGAGTTGCCTTTATTCAAGACAACTCCTTTTCGTTATCCAAAAATTATTCACTAAAAAGTACGCGAGTACCTTCGGGAACAAAAATATTTTTTTGCACAGGAGTCAAACAGCCATTTTCCGCGTCCCTGGTATATAAAGTAGCATTATCTGAATTTTGGTTGGTTGCCACCACATATTTTTCATCTCTGTCCCAGTTAAAATCTCGCGGAAATTCACCAAAAGTTGAAATTCTCTGACGTAATTGCAGGGTATGATCATCATTAACTGCAAAAACAGTGATAGTATCATGGCCACGATTAGAAGTGTAAATAAATTTACCATTATGGCTAATTTTTATGGCCGCTGCGCCATTGTGATCGGAATAATCATCAGGGATGGTTGAATAAGTGGCAATACTCTTAAATTGCCAATTTGTCTCATCAAACTTGACTAAATTAATTTTGCTTGAAAGCTCACCGACAACATAAAAATAATTACCGTCAGGGCTGAAAACAATGTGGCGACTGCCGAAACCGGGTTCGTTTTGATATTTAGCTAAATGATGCAGCTTATTATTTTTAAAACTGTAAAAATCAACACAGTCATTACCTAAATCACAACTTACAAGATTTCCTTGTGGTGTTTGATCAAAAAAATGCGGGTGGGGGCCATCAGCTTGTTCAGGACAAGGTCCTAGGCTATCTGCAGTGTGAGTCACTGAATCCAAAAAAGTTAACTTGCCCTCATCATCAAATGAGAATACGGCTAATACTGCTGTATGGTAATTGGCAGTATAGAGCAATTTCTTTTTCTGGTTAATGCCAATATAAGCAGGTGACGAACCGGGAGTTAAGTAAGAATCTTTTTCCTGATACTTACCATTAACTAGTTCAAATGAACTGATGCCACCCTTAGAGCCAGCGTTATTAATAGTAAAAATAAGCTTACCATCTTGGACAAAGTATGTTGGACCTCCAACTTTTATTACTTCTTTAGCTGGTCCCATCTGCATTTCTAGTCCGTTTTCAGCAAGTGTGAGTGGTAATTCATAAATTCCCGTTGACTTTTTTTTAGTGTATCCGCCGATTAATAATTTCATGCTTGAAAAGCCTCCAATTTCATTTATAATTGTCTCAATAATTAGTATAGCATGACACGCAATTGTAAAAATATTGAGTGACTTTAACATTTTAAAAAGTGTTAAAGTATGGTGTCGGCTTTATTTATTAGTTTAAAATTGAAAGTTTTGAAATAAGAGGTATGTTGGGAATGGAAGAAAATAAAATTCGAGAGCTTTATGCTAAGAATGATATTTCTGAAGTTTATACTAATCTTCACTCATCTTCTGCAGGCTTAACTTCTGCAGAAGCAACCGCAAGATTGGCTAAATATGGTCGTAATGAAATAAAAAAGTCTCAAGAAGAGTCTGAATGGAAGACTTTTTTTAAGAACTTTATTAGTATGATGGCAATCTTGTTGTGGATTTCTGGAGCTGTAGCGATGTTCAGCGGTACCATTGAATTGGGAATTGCCATTTGGATGGTTAATATTATTAACGGATTGTTTAGTTTTTGGCAAGAAAGAGCTGCTAAAAGAGCCACAGATGCTTTGAATAATATGTTGCCAACCTACGTTCAGGCGATTCGTGACGGTAAAAAAACACAGATTGATGCTAAAGAACTGGTTCCTGGAGATGTTTTTATTCTTCAAGCAGGTAATGCTATTCCAGCAGACGCCAGGCTAATTACTGCCAGTTCGATGCAGGTTGATCAGAGTGCCCTAAATGGTGAATCTGTACCTGAATCAAAAACAACGGATTATGCACCGGGCGAAGGCAGCTACGCGGAAGCCAATCTGGTTTATTCCGGAACAACCGTGGGCTCAGGCACAGCTCGTGCAATAGCATTTGCGACGGGAATGAATACTGAATTTGGTAAAATAGCGCAGTTAACCCAAAAGCAAAATAAAGTCGATAGTCCACTAACCCAAGAATTAAACCGTCTGACGAAGCAATTATCAATAATTGCTGTTTCGATAGGCGTTTTATTCTTGATTGCAGCAATTTTCTTTGTTAAATATCCGTTTGCTAAAGCATTTATTTTTGCTTTAGGAATGATTGTAGCCTTTATCCCAGAAGGATTATTGCCTACTGTAACTCTTAGCTTAGCTCAGGGTGTTAAGCGTATGGCCAAAAAACATGCACTGGTTAAGGAATTAAATTCTGTTGAAACATTAGGAGAAACTACAGTTATTTGTTCAGACAAAACGGGTACTCTAACTCAGAATCAAATGACTATCCATTACATTTGGACTCCTCAAAATGAATATAAAGTTACTGGCAATGGCTACGTCAATAATGGTCAGATTGAATTAAACAATAAGCAGTTGTGGTATGAAGAAAATCCTGACTTGCATAAGTTGGTTCAAATAGCATCTTTGGACAACGATACTGCTGTTCAACCCAGCAAGGTCAAAGGAGGTAAGCCCAAAATTTTGGGCACCCCAACTGAAGCCTGTTTAATTATTATGGCTGAAAAAGCAGGCTTTGATCGGCAAAAAGTTTTGGTCAAATATCCTCGATTAAGAGAACTGCCTTTTGACTCTAATAGAAAGCGTATGTCAACGATTCACCGCTGGAATGATCACCAATATATCATTTTTACTAAAGGTTCATTCAGTGATGTGATTAAGCAGTGTGACCAAATTCAGGTCGATGGTAAAGTTCGCGCTCTGACTGATGATGATAAGAAACGCGCTGAAAAACACAACGCCGACTATGCTGCTAAGGGTCTTCGCAGTATGGCTATGGCTTATCGCATTGTAGAAAAAGAAAATACTGATGTTACCAAGCTAACTATTGAAACAGCTGAGCAGCATTTAGTATTTGTAGGCTTGACCACAATGAGTGATCCACCTCGGCCAGAAATATATAACGCTGTTAGACGTTGTCACCAGGCAAAAATTAAAATTATCATGGTTACTGGGGATTCAAAGCTGACAGCTAAGTCCGTTGCCGTCCAAATTGGATTAACTTCTGACAAGGCACGAGTTATTTCTGGTGATGAACTGGAAAAGATGAGTAATGCAGATTTACGAGAAGCTTTAAAGGGAGAAGTAATTTTTGCTCGGGTGGCTCCAGAGCAAAAATATAAAGTTGTCAAGACTTTACAGGAAAATGGTGAAATTGTAGCTTCTACCGGTGACGGAGTTAACGATGCTCCTGCTTTGAAGCAGGCAGATATTGGTATAGCTATGGGTTTGACTGGTACAGATGTAGCTAAAGATGCTGCTAATATTATTTTAACTGATGATAATTTTGCGTCTATTGTGGCCGCAATTGAAGAAGGCCGTGCCGTTTACAGCAATATCCGTAAATTTTTAACCTATATTTTGACTTCTAATGTGCCAGAGGCCTTTCCATCAATTTTATTCTTGTTTTCTGGAGGCTTGATTCCTTTGCCGATGACTGTAATGCAAATCCTGACAGTCGATTTGGGAACGGATATGTTGCCAGCATTAGGACTTGGTGGGGAAGCTGTTGATCCGGATGTTATGAAACAAGCACCGAGGAAGCGTAATGAGCACCTGCTTAACAGAAGCGTCATTATTAAAGCATTTTTGTGGTATGGTTTGATTTCCAGTGCTATCTCGATTGGTGCATATTTCTTTGTGAATCTCCAAAATGGCTGGCCGCGTGTGCCATTAGCTGCTGATGGTCCAGTTTATATGCGCGCAACGACAATGGTTTTGGGAGCAATTATTTTTACGCAGATTGCAAATGTCTTAAATTGCAGAACAAATAAAGTTTCACTATTTAAGAAAGGCATATTTAGCAACCGGAACATCTGGTATGGCATTATTTTTGAAATACTGCTGTTTTTAGCTTTAACTGTTACTCCTGGCTTGCAGCAGTTATTCAATACTACAAGATTATTGCCAGTTGACTGGTTATTTCTATTCTGTTTGCCAATACCGTTAGTTATTATTGATGAAATTAAAAAATGGCTGCTTTACCATAAAAAATAAAGAAGTAACAAAAAAACCGCCTATATATTAGTTAAGCGGTTTTTGTTATGCTAAAATTAAAGCTTAAGGAGAACAAATTATGAAATGGACAGCAACTATTACAAAAATTGGTAAACAAGCTATTGAACCTAAGGGCAATATGGTAATTTTATTTGGTGAAAATGTCACTCCAGAATTAGTCGATGTTTCGGTTATTCAAAAATTTGATCCCCAAACTCCGCTTACTGGTTTTATTATGAAAAAGGGCGATACAGTTACAATCGATGGCCAGACCTATGTTGCTGACTTTGTTGGCTCCATGGTTGCCAGCGATATGAGAGCTTTAGGTCATGTTACCTTATTTTTTAATCAGAAAAAGTCAAAAAATCCACTGGCTAACGGTGTATATTTCACTTTAGAAGATAAACAGACAATGCCCGAATTTAATATCGGTGATGACATAATATATGAGCATATTTGATTAGGATGATTTGATGGACTACGAGAAGAAACATAAAAAAAGAACCATCTTTCAAAAATGGTTTTTGAATAATCGGTTTAGTATTGCACTACTAAACATTTTGTTGTTCTTCCTTGTGATTTGGTTGTTCAACAAAATATCATTTGTTTTAAATCCCGCTAAGGTCTTTGTAAGTGCGATTCTTCCCCCATTGATGCTGGCTTTGATTCAGTTTTATATTATGAATCCACTGGTAGATATTTTAGAGAGGAAGTTTAAAGTACCAAGGATTGTTACTATTCTTGGGTTATTTGTTTTGGTAGCAGTTTTGCTCGTTTGGATAGTTAATACTTTATTGCCGATTGTTCAAAGTCAAATTAACTCCTTAATTGCGCACTGGCCTCACATCTGGAAGGATGCTACAAATGCCGTACAAAATTGGCTGAGTAATCCCCAACTACACAGTGTAAAGGGCAATATTAATGATGCTATCAATCGTGCACAAGATATGCTCTTTAAATCAGGGCATGAAGCTATCAATGCTACTTTAAGCAATATTTCTTCAGCAATAAGTGTTGTGACTATCATCGTTATGACTCTGCTTACTGCACCTTTTATTCTTTTCTTTATGTTAAAAGATGCTCATAACTTGCGCCCATATTTAACCCAATTTGCACCGAAACGTTGGCAAAAAAGTTTTGGTGAGCTTCTTTACGATATTAATACTGCACTGGCATCTTATATTAGGGGTCAACTTACTGTTGCCTTTTGGGTCGGAATCATGTTTGCCATTGGTTACAGTATCATTGGCCTTCCGTATGGCATTGCCCTTGCCGTTTTAAGCGGTATTCTTAACCTTATTCCATATTTTGGTACTTTTATTTCCTTTATACCTGTAATCGTGATTGCTATTATGCTTTCTGTGCCAATGGTAATTAAAGTTTTGGTTGTTTTCGCAATCGAACAGACCATTGAATCAAGAGTTATTAGTCCTTTGGTAATGGGAAACAAGATGGAGATGCACCCGGTAACCACTATTTTGTTATTGATAGGCTCAAGTTCTGTTTGGGGACTTTGGGGCGTCATTTTTGGTATTCCAATTTATGCTATTTTAAAAATCATCATTTTGCGTGTTTATAACTATTACCGTAAAGTTTCTCAAGTTTTCAAAGAAGATGAAGATGGGGAAAACTTACCAGTTGCGGCTGAAAACCCGAATAATTTAAGCAAGGGATCAGTAGAAAAAAAGTCAAAAAAATAATTCTTATTTGTTAAAAAATTCAGTGAAGGAGAAAAAGATTGACAAATCACGTAGTGTTATATGAACCACTGATGCCGGCTAATACTGGTAACATTGCTCGGACTTGTGCTGGAACTAATACAGTTCTTGATTTAATTGAGCCTTTAGGTTTTCAAATTGATAATAAAAAAATGAAACGAGCGGGTTTAGATTATTGGGATAAAGTTGATGTTCACGTCCATGAAGATCTTAACGCATTCTTGCGACAACTCGGTTCACAAGATGAAATGTATCTTATTTCTAAGTTTTCTTCCAAAAATTATGCGGAAGTAGATTACACAGATTCTACGAAAAATTACTACTTTGTATTTGGTAAAGAAACAACTGGTTTACCAGAGACATTTATGCGAGAATATTACGAGCGCAATTTAAGAATACCAATGTCGGATAATATTCGTTGTTATAATCTAGCTAATTCAGTGGCAATTGTTTTACTAGAAGCTTTGCGCCAGCAAGGTTTTCCCGATTTAGAAACTAGCCATCATTATGAAAATGATAAATTAAAAGATAACTACAATCGCCCTGAACGGTATGAAAGAAATTTAGGAGGAAATTAAAATGGAATTTGAAAAAGAAACTCCTGTTATTGTCAAAAATTTTCATTATGATATTAATGAAGAGCCGGAAACTAAAGATCAGGTAAATTTTGGCTTGAAAAAGGTCGAAAAACAAAATGATGATGGCACAACTGATGCTGGTACTGACGGCAATTATTTTGATGTAACCGTTGTTTTTGACGTAGCACCTGCGCCAGGAGATTTTTCTGTAAGTGGAATGATTAGTCAGATCGTTAAAATTAAAGATTATTTTGGTGATGGCAGCGATCTGGAAAAGACAGATTATAAGCTGCTTAGTCGGCCATTAGTTGAATATATTGAAACCCTTACTTATGAAGTTACTCAAATTACTTTGGATGAACCAGTTAATTTGAACTTCCAAGCAAATTTTTAATTGTTGATTAGGTAGTATTATGCCTAAAAAGAAGAGGAGAAAAACCACTAAATCTCATAAGAAAAATCAGGATACTGGAATTACCTGGGCAATTGTTGGACTGATACAAATTATTATTTCAGTTTTGGCATTTGTTAAATATGGCATTTTAGGTAAACAAGTTGCTAATATTTTTCGTTTCTTCTTCGGAGATTCCTATTTATTAGCAGCTTGGATTTGCATTATTTTTGGTCTGGTCATGCTAATTTACAACAAGCCGATGCACTTTAAATTTAAACGCAGCTGTGGCCTGTTTTTTGCAATACTCGGATTTTTATTAATTCAGAGCAGCGTTTATTTTGAAAGTGAATTTGTAAATAATGCGTTTATGAATGCATTCTGGCATGAAATATCTGCCGAATTTGGCCGAATGGCTGTTACCAAACATGTTGGTGGAGGAGTCATTGGCGCATTATGTTACCAAATATTTTATCCCTTACTAGGCCATATAGGATTGCGTGTAGTTGCGATTTTATTGATTCCATGCGGCATTTTAATGTTCTTTGATGTAAAGTTTGCCACGATAATCCAAAAATTTCAGCAGGTTAGTCAGCTTTTTATTAATAAAAATAAAGCGGCCGGCACGAAAATAAAAAACAAATACGGTTCCTTCAGAGAGAAAAAGCAGCAGAAAATCTCTGAGAAACAATCTCAGAATTCACAGGAGACGTCGACTTCTAAAAATATGGTTTTTCCCGATGTTGATGATTTTGCCGTAAATGACCAGTCTTCTGAGGGATTTGCAGATAATCAGGATATTGACGATGCAGTTGCAAATGAATCTGAATTTGGTGATATGCCAGAGCATGCTCCAGTTGAGCCACAGATTCAGGTGGCCAGTCAAAATGATAGTCAAAAAGGGAGAAAAGCAACTAGTTCTAGTAGCAATTTACCCAAATCACATTCTTTTGCTGAAGAAGATAGAAAAATTAAGCAAGAATTAGGATCTATAGATCATGGCGAACTTAAGCAAGACCAAAAAGTTAGTCCAGACTATCAAAAGCCACCCATAGCCTTACTTGATAGCATTAAGAACATTGACCAAAGTACTGATAAGGCTCTCATTCGCAAAAATACGCAAATCTTGCAGTCTACTTTTAAAAGTTTTGGAGTCAAAGTAATAATTAAAAAAGCGATTTTAGGACCTACAATTACACGGTATGAAGTTCAGCCGGCTGTTGGGGTTAAAGTTAGCAGAATTGTAAATTTAGCAGATGACTTGGCTCTGGCCTTAGCTGCAAAAGATATCAGAATAGAAGCACCTATACCCGGCAAGCCATATATCGGTATAGAGGTGCCTAATAAAAACACTTCGGTCGTTGCTTTTAAAGATGTAATGCAGAGTCAAGATAATAAAGCTAAGAAAGATCCTATGCAAGTGCCTTTGGGCAAGGATGTTAGCGGACAAACGATTTCAGCTGACTTAACTAAGATGCCTCACCTTCTCATTGCTGGTTCAACAGGTTCTGGGAAGTCTGTTGCCATCAATACCATTTTAACGAGTATATTAATGAAGGCACTGCCGGATCAAGTTAAGTTGATTTTAATCGATCCTAAGATGGTTGAACTTTCTGTTTATAATGGTGTTCCACATTTGTTGATACCAGTAGTTACAGATGCTAAGTTAGCTGCGAATGCTTTAGGCAAAGCTGTTAAGGAAATGGAACGGCGCTATAAACTATTTGCTGCAAGTGGTGTCCGTAATGTGGGTGAGTTTAATGATAAGGTTCAACTTAATAATCAAGATAAATCTAAGCCTGCAATGAAACCATTACCATATATTTTGGTCGTAGTTGATGAGCTTAGTGATCTGATGATGGTTGGTGGGCGCGATGTTGAAGGTGCAATTGTCCGCTTAGGGCAAATGGCTCGTGCTGCAGGAATTCATATGATTCTGGCTACTCAAAGGCCGAGTGTTGATGTTATTACCGGTTTAATTAAGGCAAATGTACCATCGCGCATTTCTTTTGCTGTTTCAAGTGGTATTGACTCGAGAACAATTTTAGACCAAACTGGTGCCGAGAAACTGCTCGGCAGAGGAGACATGCTGTACATGCCGGTCGGAGCCTCTAAGCCTGAACGTATTCAGGGTGCTTATGTTTCTTCTAGTGAAGTTGAGAAAATAATTTCGTGGGTAAAGAAGCAACAAAAGCCTGAATATGACCAAGGTATGATTCCGCAAAAAGGTCAAGAAAATTCTGAGAAACAAGATGACGAACCAGAAGATGAATATTATGATCAGGCTGTTGAACTGGTCAGACAGCAACAAACAGCTAGTGTGTCACTCCTACAAAGAAAGTTTCGCATAGGATATAATCGTGCTGCCCGAATTGTTGACGCGATGGAAGAAAAAGGCATTGTAGGACCGTCTGAAGGTTCAAAACCTCGTCAGGTATTATTACCGCCCAAAAAAGATGAAAGCAAAAGCTAATTTTTAAGAAAGTTTATCGTGTCGCTTTATTAGTTCAAACTTGCCAAAAAATAATGTTAAAATATAATCGAATATGAATGCATAACTGGATTTATTTTTTAAAAATAGTTTAGCTATATGGTCATCTTCATACAATTTAAAAATAAAAGGAATGTTTTAATTGCAGCGAGCGCTTGTATTTGGTGCAACAGGAGGCATTGGTCAAGCTATTTGTGCTGACTTAGCCCAAGCTGGTTGGTCTCTTTATGTTCATTGCAGTCAAAATTGGCAAAAAGCCTATACTATGGCTGAAGGAATGAGTCAGAAATATCCTGGTCAGGACTTTATTCCTATAAAATTGGATTTTTTGGCTAAAAATGATGAGTTAAAAGAATTTGTGAATAATCTTTTGCCAGTAAATGCTGTGGTATTTGCTCAAGGGATTACAGATTATAATTTTGTTAGTAGTCAAAATATGGCAAAAATTGATGATGTTTTGCATATAAATTTGGCTACACCAATTAAACTAACAGGATTATTAGAGCCTCATTTGATAAAAAATGATTATAGTCGTATCGTTTATTTAGGTTCAGTTTATGGTGGTTCAGGTAGCGCTATGGAAGCTGTCTACAGTTCTTCTAAATCTGGCCTTGAACGTTTCGCACAAGCATATTCCCGTGAAGTCGCTTCAGCTAATCTCACGGTGAATGTTGTAGCACCAGGTGCAGTCAACACAGCAATGAATTCAATATTAGCACCTGAAGCAATGGAAGAAGTTAGAGGCGAAATACCTGTTGGACGTTTAGCAGAAGGCAAAGATATTTCCTATTGGGTTAGGACTCTACTTGATGTGAATTCTGGATATTTAACTGGACAGACCATTTATGTTAGTGGTGGCTGGCTCATTTAAATGTAAAAATAATATGTAGTATATGTTATACTCAAAGAGTAAATTTAGAATTTAAAGAGGTAACTATGGCAGATATCGGAGATAAATTACGCAGTGCCAGAGAGGCTAAGGGACTTTCAATTGAAGATATTGAAAAAGCAACCAAAATTCAAGGCAGATATCTGACGGCAATTGAGCAAAACGATTTTGATAAACTTCCTGGAGATTTTTATGTAAGAGCTTTTATCAGACAGTATGCCCAGATAGTCGGTTTAGATGGTAAAAAGCTGTTAAGTGAATACCATGAGGATATACCTAAGGCCGAGCCTGATGAATTTGTCGAAGATTCGATTGACAACAAAAGTGAAGAAGTCCGTAAAACAACTAGTAGCAAGAAAAAAATATGGCAGGATTACCTGCCGCGAATTATTGTTGGCTTAGGAATAATAGTCGTTGTTTTGGTATGCTATGTTGTTTATGCCCACTTTTCTTCTAGCCGCAATCAAAATAACAATACTGCTGGGGATGTATCTGTTTCTTCAGATAATGGCAAACGGCGTCAAAAGGTAAAAAAACCTAAAAAGAAAAGCGTTAAAATCAAAGAATTAGCGGCAAATCAATTTCAGATTACTGGCCTAAAAACTAATCGCAACTTAGTCGTGCGAGCTGGTGATCAGGCTACTACAGTTTCTATTGCAATGAATGGAGTTAACCAAAGTGGTCAAACGCTGACTGCTGGTCAAAAGCATACACTAAGGATTCCTGAAACTGCTCAAACAGTTGTCGTTACATTCAGTAATGCTATTGGAACTTCAATTACAATCGGTGGTAAGAAAGTTCCTTATAATTCTCAGAATTCGAATCTCACTTTGACTTTCTATATCGGTAAACGTCATAGCAGTCAGAGTAATCAAACTCAAAATGGTCAGAATAATTCTGGAACCACTAATTATAATTCTGAACATAGTAACTCAAATCATCAAAATCAGAGTCATAATCAAACTGGCGGTCATAGCAATAACGATAATACTAATGACAATAATCATTCTAGTTCAACCAATAACCAAGAAGATAATCAAAATAATAACCAGAGTAATCAAAATGGTCAGTCGAGTCATGACGGCAATCAGTCAAATAATAATGATCACAGTAGTGAATCTGGTCATTCTGGAAGTAATTCTTCCAGTGGGAATGAAAATAATGAAAGATAACTATTTTGGGAGGAAAAGTTAAGAATGAATTTACCTAATAAGTTAACGGTTTTTAGAATATTATTAATACCAGTTTTTATGTTAATTGTCATTTTTGGTGGCGATGCCAGCGTTAAAGTAGCAGGAACAACTGTTTATTGGAAATTAGTCATTGCTGCTGTTGTTTTTGCAGTTGCATCTGCAACCGATTGGTTTGATGGGCATATAGCGAGATCACGTAATCTAGTTACCAATTTTGGTAAATTTGCAGACCCGCTCGCAGATAAAATGCTGACTATGACTGCTTTTATAATGTTAATTTCGCTAAATCTAGCTCCAGCATGGGTCATCGCAATTATAGTTTGTCGTGAATTGGCAGTAACAGGTTTGCGTTTAATATTGGCAGAAAATAAAGGCCAGGTTATGGCTGCAGCTATGCCCGGTAAGATTAAAACAACTTGCCAGATGCTATCAATTATTTTCTTGTTAATCGGGGACTTCTATCACATAGGAACAATTTTGTTATACATTGCATTAATTTTTACCATTTACTCAGGTTGGGACTATTTCCACAGCTCATGGGATGTTTTTGAAGGTTCAATGTAAATTTAATGATAGGTTAAATTAGGAAAAAGCACTACTATAAGTGGTGCTTTTTTGTGCATGATTTTAAATATAAAAGTCTGCAAAAAATGCTGATTGTTGATTAAGTTACATTTACTTGTTAGGATTAGATTTAGGGAATATTGGAAAAGGAGGAAATTTTATGGTAGAAAAAGTACCAGCAGTTGAATTTAGGGATGTATCAAAAATATATCCTAAGATGAAAAATGCAGCTGTAAAACATATTAGTTTCAAAATAGAAAAAGGTGATTTTTGCTGCCTGATTGGTACCTCCGGTTCAGGAAAAACCACTTTAATGCGTATGATAAATCGCATGAATAGTGTGACTAAGGGTGAAGTGCTTGTTGAGGGCAAGAATGTCAAAAGTTTTAACCCAGTTAATTTACGGCGGCATATAGGTTATGTTATTCAAAATAATGGATTAATGCCTCATATGACCATCAGAGAAAATATTATTCTAGTACCCAAATTACTAAAGTGGCCTAAGGACAAGCTGGCTGGTGAGGCGCAAAAGCTCATAAAAATGGCTGAATTACCTGAGTCATATTTAGACAGATATCCTACAGAGTTATCAGGCGGTCAGCAACAAAGAATTGGAGTTGTGCGTGCATTAGCGGCAAATCAAAATTTGATATTAATGGATGAGCCCTTTGGCGCACTGGATCCAATAACTCGTGAAAGTTTGCAGAATTTAATTCAAAATTTACAAGTGCGATTAGGCAAAACAATTGTTTTTGTTACTCATGACATGGATGAAGCATTAAAGCTTGCAACTAAAGTAGTTGTTTTGCATGATGGGCAATTGATTCAAGTAGGAACACCTGACCAGATTCTACATCATCCTGCAAATGACTACGTTAAGAGCTTGATTGGTGAAGAGCGTTTGTCAGAAGCAAAATATGAAACTGTAAAAGTTAAAAACGTGATGTTGACTAACCCAACTAAAATTGATTTAGGAGCTTCGCTCACTGACGCTTTAACCATGATGAAAGAGCATCGAGTTGACACGCTTTTAGTTGTTGATAATGGCGACCACCTTAAGGGCTACATTTCAATTGATGATTTACAAAGGAATTACCCTAAAGCAAGCAGTGTCAGTGATATTTTGATTACTAAACTGGGCACTGTCGGTCCTGAGGAATATCTGCGTGATAATTTTAGTCGGATTATGAGTCGGAATAAGAGTTACATTCCTGTAACGGATTCAGACAAAAAATTAGTAGGTATAGTCACCCGTGCGAGTTTAGTAAATGTTGTTTATGAAAAAATTTGGGGCGATAAAAGTCGCTTGCAAAATACTTCAGAAAAAGAGGCGAAATAATAATGTCAACCTTTTTTGCACAACATGGTTCAGAATTATTAGTAAAAACTTGGCAACAAATATATATTTCTGCTATTTCTTTAGGGTTAGGAATAATAGTTGCAGTTCCCTTAAGCGTGGTATTAATGAAATTTAAGCGAATTGCTAAAGTGGTAATAGCAATAGCCAGTATGCTGCAAACTATACCGGCTTTGGCTTTGCTGGCAATCATGATACCGTTTTTTGGTGTTGGCAAAGTACCAGCAATCATTGCTCTTTTTCTTTACAGTTTAATGCCAATTTTACGTAACACATATGTAGGACTAACTGATGTTAATCAAGATACAATTGACTCTGCTCGGGGGTTAGGCATGACTAATATGCAGCTTATTTTAAAAGTTGATATTCCTTTAGCTATGCCCGTAATTATGGCAGGAATCAGACTTTCTGCTATTTATGTGATTGCCTGGGCAACTCTGGCTTCGTATATCGGAGCTGGCGGCTTAGGAGACTTTATTTTTAACGGACTTAGCCTCTATCAAACGGATTTGATTTTTGGAGGAACGATTCCAGTAATCATTTTGGCACTTCTTACGGATTACCTACTGGGAAAGCTGGAACGTAAGCTGACTCCAAAGGGAATATAAGGAGGTGTTCATCGTGAAAAAGTATTTGCAAAAAATATTGTTGATGATAACCACCTTGCTCCTAATGCTTACTACTAGTGCTTGTGGGTTACCTGGACTTTCTGATAGTGAGGGCAGTGAAAAAAATATTAGAATTACGGCACTGACAACAACTGAGTCGCAAATTATGGCTAATATTGTTGCCCAACTAATTGAGCATGAAACGTCATATAAAACCTCTATTGTTAATAATTTGGGGTCTGCACCTATGCAGCACCAGGCTTTGTATCGTCATGATGCTGATATTCAAGCAGCTGCGTATGATGGTGGCGAGTTAACAGCTAATTTGCTGCTACCTGCGATTAAAGATTCCAAAAAGGCAAATGATACAGTTCGCAGAGAAGTAAAAAAGAGATGGGACCAAACCTATTTGCATACCTATGGTTTTGCTAATAATTATGCCTTTATGGTTAGAGCAAAAGATCAAAAGAAATATCATCTTTATAAAATTTCAGATTTAAAGAAAGTTAAAGACAAATTTTCTTTTGGTGTAGCATCCGAGTGGGTAAATGCTCCAGGAGTGGGTTATCCAGCTTTTCAAACAGCTTACGGTATGACTTTTGCTAAAGCCCATCCTATGAACATTGGTTTAGTTTATTCTGCTTTGAATAGTGGGAAAATGGATGTTATTTTGGGCTATTCAACAGATGGTCGAATTGACAGCTATAATTTACATCTCCTAAAAGATGATAAGCATTTCTTTCCACCATATAATTGTGGGATGTTAATTAATAATTATTTATTGCGTGAGCATCCTGAATTAAAACCGATACTAAAACGCCTAGTTGGCAATGTGAGTGTACATGATATTCGTAAAATGAATTTTCAAGTTGATGACAAGTTGCTTGAGCCGTCTATTGTTGCACATCAATTCTTAGTAAAGCATAATTACTTTAAGGGGGAGAAATAATGTCTCATTTATCATTGTGGCAGCAATTTATTTATTATTATGTCCATAATGGCAGTTATGTACTAGAACAATTTAATCGTACTTTTCTCATTTCAATCTATGGGGTCCTATTCGCTGCAATTATAGGTATTCCAGTGGGAATTTTTATTTCTCGCAATGGTCATTTAGGTGATTTTGTTGTTGAAATTGCCAACTTTATCCAAACAATTCCATCTTTGGCTCTGTTGTCCATTGTAATGATTGGCTTGGGCTTGGGCGTTATGACTGTTATTGTAACTGTTACGCTTTATTCACTTTTGCCTATTATTAAAAACACATATACTGGTATGAGTAATGTTAATAAAAATGTTATTGATTCCGGTAAAGGAATGGGTATGACAAAGTTGCAGCTGCTTTACATGGTCCGTTTGCCCCTATCAATGTCAGTTATTATAGCAGGTTTAAAAAATGCTTTAGTTATAGCTATTGGTATTACATCAATTGGTTCGTTTGTAGGTGCTGGCGGTTTAGGAGACATTATTATTCGCGGCACTAATGCTACTAACGGCAGTGCAATTATACTAGCCGGAGCTCTTCCTACAGCATTAATGGCAATTTTAGCAGACGTCATTTTGAATTTTTTGCAGAAAATATTACAACCAAAGGGATTAAAAAAGGCAAACTAAAAAAGTTTTTGGCAATTTTTACGTAATTATTATTGTGAATAAAATTAATAAACATTTGTTCGCCTTTTTTCTTGCAAATATACACTAAAGCAAAGTATAATTATTACGTATTAAAATAATGAAACTATTTATAGGAGGACAAGAGTCTTGGCCAAAGATGAAAAACAAGCTGCGTTGGAAAATGCACTTAAGAAAATTGAAAAGAATTTTGGTAAAGGCGCCGTCATGCGTATGGGCGATAAAGCCGACACCAAAATTTCGACTGTTCCTTCAGGTTCGCTTGCTCTTGATGCGGCCTTGGGAGTTGGCGGCTATCCCCGTGGTAGAATTGTAGAGATTTATGGACCAGAGTCTTCTGGTAAAACGACAGTTGCTTTACATGCGGTCGCTGAAGTGCAAAAAAGAGGTGGTACCGCTGCTTATATTGACGCTGAAAATGCCATGGATCCTGCTTATGCAGAAGCACTAGGTGTTGATGTTGATTCATTAATTTTATCCCAGCCAAATACTGGTGAAGAAGGATTACAGATTGCGGATACATTGATTACGAGTGGTGCGATTGACATTTTAGTAGTTGATTCAGTTGCTGCACTTGTGCCACAAGCTGAAATTGATGGCGAGATGGGTGACAGTCATGTCGGACTGCAAGCTCGTTTAATGAGTCAAGCATTGCGTAAACTTTCAGGTAATATTAATAAGACCAAAACCATAGCAATTTTTATTAATCAAATCCGTGAAAAAGTTGGGATTATGTTTGGTAACCCTGAAACTACTCCAGGTGGTCGCGCACTCAAGTTTTACGCCACTATTCGACTTGAAATTAGAAGAGCAGAAAAAATTAAACAAACTGGTGGTGAAATCACTGGTAATCGCGTAAAAATCAAAGTTGTTAAAAATAAAGTTGCTCCACCTTTTAAAGTTGCCGAAGTTGATATGATGTACGGCAAAGGTATCTCTCAAAGTGGTGAACTTCTAGACATGGCAGCTGACAAGGACATTATTGCTAAAGCAGGTTCTTGGTATTCATATCATGATGAACGAATTGGGCAAGGACGAGAGAATGCCAAAAAGTATCTTGAAGATCATCCTGATGTTTATGATGACGTTCAGAAACAAGTTCGTCAGGCTTTCGGCATTGATGAAGAATCTGTAGCTGAAAGGGAAGATCCGGAAAAAATAAAAGAGAAAAAAGCTAAGAAAGTTGCAAGCAAAGAAAAGGAAGCTTCTGATAAAAAAGAAGCTGACAGCAAAAGTAGCTAACTATGAGGAAATAGACCTCGACCTGTGAAAACTGGTTGAGGTTTTTTTCATGACGTTTGACATAATCCCTGTGGTTCTTTATCATTAATATTGTGTGAATAATCTAAAAAAATAAAAAAGGCGATAGAAATCATGATGAATAAATTTTTGATTCCCGTCGCGATTGCTATTATTTCAATTATAGTAGGCATGGTTGCAGGATACGTTATACGTAAAAACATTTGGGAAAAGAAAGCCCAAAATGCTCAAAACGATGCCGATCATATTTTAACCGAAGCAAAAGCACGAGTCGATGCTGCTAAGGCAGAAGTCAATGCACAAAAGCAGGCAGCTGACGCTATCAAACAAAGTGCGCAAAACACCAAAAAAGAAAAAATTCTTGAAGCTCAAGAACAAATTCAAGATTATCGACAAAAAGTTGAAGATGAATTAAACGACAAACGTGATACAATAGCACGTGATCAAAATCGCTTAACGCAACGAGAGGATACTCTTGATCATAAAAACTCTTTGCTAAAAGAAAAAGAGGATGATTTAGCTAAAAAAGACGAACAGCTAGAAAATAAGCAAACTGAATTAACCACTAAGTTGCAAAAGGCAGATGAATTAGTCGAACAGACTACACAAAAGCTGTATGAAGTTGCTCACTTGGACAAGGAGCAAGCGCAAAAGCTTGTTTTAAATCAATTGTCAGATCAATTAGTTAAAGAACGAGCAGAAATGATTAGTAATAGTAATGCAGAAGTGAAAGCCAAGGCGGATCACTATGCACGTAAAATAATTATTGATGCTATCCAAAGCAGTTCTGCTGATACGGTAGCCGAAACCACAGTATCAGTAGTTGATTTGCCTAATGAGGAAATGAAAGGTCGAATTATCGGTCGTGAAGGGCGTAATATTAGATCTTTTGAAGCACTTACCGGAGTAGATCTAATCATTGATGATACTCCTAAAGTTGTGACACTAAGTGGTTTTGATGCCATTAGACGTGAAATTGCTAAAAGGGCAATGGAACGTTTAATTAAAGATGGAAGAATTCATCCAGCTAGAATTGAAGAAACAGTTGATAAAGCTCGTAAAGAAGTCAATGATGATATTTACGAAGCTGGCGAAAGCGCTCTAATGGAGCTGGGAATTCATAAAATGAACCCTGAACTGGTTAAAATATTGGGTAGACTTAAATACCGTACATCCTACGGCCAAAATGTTTTGGGTCACTCAATTGAAGTTGCAAAATTAGCTGGGACAATGGCTGCGGAGCTTGGATTAAATGAAAAATTAGCGGTTCGCGCGGGATTATTACACGATATTGGAAAAGCAGTCGACCATGATATTGAAGGTTCACACGTTGAAATAGGTGTGGAATTGACTAGAAAGTATCATGAGCCGGATGTGGTTGTTAATGCAATTGCAGCACACCATGGGGATGTGCCGAAACTATCATTTATTGCGGAACTGGTAGTTGCAGCGGATACAATTTCTTCTGCAAGACCTGGTGCCAGAAGCGAAAGTTTGGAAAACTACATTAGAAGACTTACTGACCTGGAAGAAATAGCTAACAGGTATGAGGGGGTTAAGCAGGCATATGCTATTCAGGCTGGACGTGAAGTTCGCGTAATGGTTGAGCCTGATAAGATTTCAGATGATCGAATTACAGTATTGGCACGAGACATACGTAACCAAATTGAAAAAGAACTTGATTACCCGGGTAATATTAAAATAACAGTTATTCGTGAAAAGCGTGCTGTAACAATTGCGAAATAAAATATAAGGTTGAATTTTAAAAATTCAGCCTTTTTTATTTGATTCTTTTTATAAATTTAACTAAAAAGTGGCGTATTTTGACATATATTATCGTAAAGAGACATATTTTGCTAAAATGAAAGGGTATACAATTAAAATTGAATGGAGGAAACTGCTGTGAATCTAAAAATAACAGTTGAGCTGAAAGATTTTTTGCAAGAGCTAGGATATCCATTTGATTCTATTTCTGGGTTACTTGATTCCAGCGTTATGGACAAATATCTCAATGCCAAGTGGATTAAGAATTCGCATGTATTTCAAGTGCTTGATAGAAAAGCAAGCGATGAACAGTTGCTAGCTTGCAGTGATGTCCGAAATTTTTACCAGTTTGTTCCTCCATATTTTGCTGCATTATCAAGCATAAACGGAATACAAGCAATTTCTCGTTTGGCAACTTACCAGCAGCTTATAGGACCAATCGAAATGGGAAGATTTAAAGAAGGTGAAAATTTAAGAATCCATATTAGATATTTAGATCAATATCGTAAATACTCACGATTTAGTTTTCTAGTTGATCAAATTTCTCTGGTTAGTCTGATTAGAGCAGGAACAAATAAAAATATTAACCCTGTGTCTATTGGTAGCAAATACAAATATGGATCAAAAATTAATAGTTATTTAGGTGTTGAAGCTCAGAATAGTTTAGACAATTATTTGGTGTTTAGAAAGTGTGATTTAGAACAACCATTTATAACTAAGAACGATGTAATGTGGAACTTTATTGAACCCGGTTTAAAAAAGTACATTAAAAAATTAAATATTAATCCTCCAATTTCAGCCGTTGTACAAAACACTCTTTTTAAGCTGATTGCTGGGGGTAATTTTCAGCTAAAAGATGTAGCAAATGAGCTAAGTATTTCTTCACGGACATTACAAAGATGGCTGCAAAATGAGGGTACTACATTTAAAAAGCAACTCAGTATTGTGCAAAAAATTTTGGCACAGAACCTACTTCAAGATAAAAATTTAAATACTGCTGAAGTAAGTTTTTTAGTCGGTTTTAATAGTGTTGCTTCATTTTATAAGGCTTTTAAAAAATGGTCTGGATTAACGGTCAGAGAGTACAGACTACAAAAAATTCTACAATCTAATAGTATTAATGCAATTTAATTTAGGAGAAAACAAAATGTTTTTAAAAGATAATGAGTCTTGGAATGTGACTTATGACGTTGTGGTAATCGGTTTTGGCGGAGCAGGTGCTACAGCAGCGCGTTTTGCTGCAGATAAGGGAGCAAAAGTCCTTTTAGTAGATAGTGCACCAGAGGGACATGAAGGTGGTAATACCAGATATTGTGGACAGATTGTTGAAGCAGGTTATGATTATGACAAGCTCAAAAAGTATTATCAAAAAATGACTGTTCCACTTGATTTAGATGAGCAGGTGCTTGAAACTTTTGTAAAAGGGATGGTTAATTTACCGGATTACTTTGAAAAATATCTGGGTGGTAAAGCATTTAGCGTAAAAAATAATCCAGGTAACAAAAATGTTGCTATGTTGGCATACATGAGTGCTGAATATCCCGAATTTGAAGGTGCAGATACAAATGACGACTTGTTAGTACATGATCAAATATTCGATGCCGCTCTTTGGAAGAAATTGCGCCAGAATGTTTTAGACCGCAGCGACAAGATTGATGTACTTTATTCAACACCGGCAAAGCATTTAATCCAGGATACGGATAAGACAATTATCGGCGTACAGATTGAAAATAAAGGCAAGCTGTTCAACGTCCAAGCAAAAAATGGTGTAGTTTTAGCGCTAGGTGGATTTGAAAATAACGAACAAATGGTGCAGGACTATTTAGGTGAAACTAATTTACTGCCATATGGGACGCTTTATAACAATGGCGATGGCATCAAAATGGCCATAGAAGTTGGTGCGGATTTATGGCACATGAATAATTATGAACCAGGTGGAACTGTTAATTTAGCTGCTCCCAAAGGCCAAAGAGCTCATAACATTATGGCTTGGAAAGCATTATTTGGCGGATCACTGATCACAGTTGGCGATGATGGGACGCGTTATGTAGCAGAAGACGATCCAACCCGTCATGGACATCGTTATAATCATGGTATTTGGAGAATTCCTTTAGCCCAAGTACATCCTCATATGATTTTTGATCAGAAGAAATACGATGAACTATTCTCAGCAGAGAATGATGAATTTCAAAAGGAAGCTTTAAGCAAAGTGGTTAAGTCAGAAACTATCGCTGACTTAGCTCAAGAAATAAAAGTTGATCCGGCAGTTTTAGAAAATACTTTGAACACGTATAATTTCTTCGTTGATCGCGGAGTTGATTACCAATGTGGACGTAAGCCAGAGTCAATGACCAAAATTGCACTTACAGGTCCGTTCTATTCGTTAGCTCAACAACACACCATGTTAAACACCCAGGGTGGCCCACGCCGAAATAAAAATGCTGAAGTATTAGATACAGATCAGAAAGTTTTGCCACACCTATATGCAGCTGGTGAACTCGGTCATATAGGAGCAAATCAATATAATGGCGGTGGCGACATGGCTGACTGCTTAATATTTGGTAAGATAGCTGGAGAAAATGCCGCCCAAATTAAAGATGAGCAAGTTGTTTCAGGTGCCAGTGTTAGTGAAAATAATGCTGATGCTGCATTTCCTGAATCGGATGTAAAAGAAGAAAGCTATTCAACTGCTGAAAATCAATATATTGGTAAATCCTCAAGTGGTATGGGCAACGAAATTATAGTGCGAGTAACAGTTGACAGTGATAAGCGTCCAAGCAATATTGAAGTTTTAAAAGAAAGCGAATCACCTGACTATGGTGAAAAAGCAATTAAGAAAATGAAAACAGAAATGCTAGCTAAGAAAACAGCTAACGTAGATGCTGTTTCTGGAGCTTCTGCATCAAGTCGTGCATTTAAAGAAGCAGTTGAATCTGCGTTGAAACAGGCTTAGATTCTAACGAAAGGATAAAAAATGGCAAATTTAAAAGATGGCATTTATCAAGGACAAGGCTCTGGTAATCGCGGTGAAGTCAAGGTTTCGGTAACAGTCAAAGACAATAAAATTACGGATGTAACAATTGATCAACAAGACGAAACTTCTGGTATAAGCACTGCTGCCTTAAAAAAAGCACCGAAGTTAATTGTTGAGCATCAGTCATATAATATTGATGCAGTCACCGGTGCAACTATTAGTTTTCAAGCTGTCCAAAAAGCAGTCAGAGATGCAGTTTCAAAGGCTGGCGATCCCAGGGGTCTTGATCAAAAAGTTGATTTGAGAAACACTGAGAAAAAGGTTAATGGTGAGGACTACCGTAACGTTAATCCAGATGATTTGCAATTTGAAGATCAAACTGATGTTTTGGTAATTGGTGCAGGTGCTGCTGGTCTTTCAGCTTCTATTACTGCCAGGCAAAAAGGTGCCTCAGTAATTTGTTTAGAATATACTTCAAGTTATATGTTGTCTGATATGACTTTATCAGGTGGTTATTACAACGCTGGTGGGGGCACTAGTTTGCAAAAATCTCAGGGAATAAAAGATACCAAGGAAAACTGGAATAATTATTTAAAAGCGGTTGGTCAAGGCTATGAAGATGCGGGCATGAGAGAAACAATCGTTGAACATGGCGCAGAAGATTATGAATGGCTGGCTGGTGAAGTTGGTGTCAATTTTCAAGAAGTCCAAGAAATTGGCAATGAAGAAGCAATGAAAGACTATGCGACTCCAGCAGCCAGGTCTCATTTAACTGTCGAAAAAAGTGGCTATGGTTTGTCAAAGCCGCTTTACAATAAGGCAAAAGCAGTTGGCACAAAATTTATTTTTAATATTACAGCTGAGAACTTAATTACTGACGAGAATAATAATGTAGTTGGTGTACATACTAATAAGGGTAACTACAGAGCTCAAAGTGTTATTATTGCTACAGCAGGCTTTTCTCGTAATAAAGAGATGCTTAAGAGTTTTGCACCTGATTTTGCTGTTGGAGAATCATATGGTTCAATCAGACAAATGGGTGATGGTATCACTATGGGTGCTGAAATTGGCGCTAAGTTAAAAAATATGTGGATGCCAATAGCCAACTCAATTGGTACGCAATCCGGTGATAATGTCTGTATCGGTCCTCTGTGTACTGCCTGGACAAAGCCTTATATTTGGATAGGCACAGATGCTAAAAGACACTTTAGGGAAGATATGTATTTTGAATATGCCTCTAAGAAAATCGCAAGTCTTGATCAAGGTTACGTTTGGTTAATTTTTGATGAAGGCATGGCAAATGAAATGCCAGCTGCTTTTTCAGCACCAGCTCCGTCACCACATTTAAAACGTGAGGTAGAAGATGGCTACTTTAAGAAAGCTGATACGATACAAGAATTAGCCCAGCAGATTAACCTAAATCCAGAGGTATTAGAGCAAACAATTAAAAAGTGGAATAATGATGTCACTAAAGGTGAAGACACAGAATTTGGTCGTCAAAAAGATTTAACAGCTTTTAAAGCACCATTTTATGCTGCTAAACTGGCTCCCTCAACTCCAGACATGGCAGGTGGACTAGCTATTAACACTAAAGCTGAAGTCTTGGACAATTTTGATCAAAAGATAGACAATCTTTATGCTGCAGGAAGTACCACAGGTGGTTGGCGCGGAATGACTTATCCTGGATGTGGAATGGGCATTACTAATGCTGTTGTTTTTGGAAGAATCGCTGGAGAAAGTGCTGCAACTAATGTCAAAGAAGAGGCTGATGCAAGTTCAGCTGCCTCTCACATGTAGTTTTTATATTTTGTGAATTAATTAGAACTGGATTCATTTGAACCCAGTTCTTTTTTGATTTTAAATAACAATTTTTTGTTAAAAAAACTAGTGTTCAATTAACCTAATTTGTGCATTTTTGTTCCAGCTTGTATAATTAAGGCAACTATAAATGAAAGTAGCCGACTATGTTTAAAATTATTGTTGAATTATTCTTTTTAGTGATTATACAAGCTGCGATCACGCCTTTTATTAGGAGATTAGCTTTTGTATTAGGTGCAGTCGACATTCCCAATAAGAGAAGGGTAAATAAGAAACCAATGCCAACGTTAGGTGGATTGGGTATTTTTGTGACCTTTAATATTGGCGCTTTTGTTTTATTGCGGGAGCAATTCCCAACTCATGAGGCTTTTAGTATACTTTTAGGATCTAGTGTGATTGTCTTGACCGGCATAATTGACGATATTATGGAGCTAAAGCCAAGGCAAAAAATGTTGGGTATTTTTATTGGCGCTCTAGTAATTTATTTCCTTGCCGGCATCAGGATGAACGTCTTAAATTTGCCCTTTCTTAATAAACAAATAAATTTAGGCTGGTGGAGTTTACCAATTACTATTTTTTGGATATTGGCCTTAACTAATGCAGTTGATTTAATTGATGGTCTTGATGGCTTGGCCGATGGGGTTTCAATGATTTCACTTATTACCATGGGGATCGTTGGTTATTTCTTCCTGCATACCGGTCAATTATACATACCTATTGGCTGTTTTATGCTTGCTGCCTGCCTATTGGGATTTTTACCTTATAACTTTCATCCCGCAAAAATATTTTTGGGTGATACAGGAGCGTTATACATTGGCTTTATGATTGCGGTATTTTCACTTAAAGGTTTAAAAAATGTGACTTTTATCTCTCTGTTAGTGCCAGTCACTATTTTAGGCGTTCCAATTACAGATACGATTTATGCCATGATTCGGCGCAAATTAAATAACCGTCCCGTTTCGCAAGCCGATAAGCATCATTTGCATCACCAACTGATGAAAATGGGTTTGACCCACAGACAAACTGTTTTAACGATTTATGCTTTGTCACTTATTTTTTCATTCATTTCTCTCTTGTTTTTGTTGTCACCAATGTGGGGAATGTGGGTTTTAATTGCTGGTCTGGCAGTTGCTTTAGAGTTTTTTGTGGAATCTATTGGTCTTTTAGGAGAAAAATATAAACCGCTGATGAATTTGACACAAAAGCTGATTAATTCTCGCAGTAAAAAAGATCCTACTGTGGAAGTTTGGCACCTCGGACAAGACAAGCCTGAGCAATTAAGAAAGAAAAAGAAAGATTAAGCTTGGAAGATACTAGTTTTAAGGTCAATTTGACTATTGCCAAAATCAATAAGAAAAAAAGAAGACAAATTCCTTGAATGTGGATTGTCTTCTTTTTTCGTATAGTTATTGAATTATGTTTTTATTGATCATGATAGTTATGTTGAGTGACAACGATTTCGTTATATCTTTTGGGAAGAAAAATAAACTGTACTTTGCCGGACAAAATATTGGTAAGATCATTTTCTAAATTCTCTAATTTGTTTTCATCAATGTAAATTGAAATTGTCACGCTGACGCCATAGTCAATATTGTCAATAAAGATTTTTTGTTGTTTAAGATAATGCTGGACCTCATCGAATTTATTATACTCAATTTCGAATTTAACACCTTGTTGCTGAACGCGTTTAACTACACCTACAGCTTCGGCTGCCTTAGTCACACTATTAGAATATGCCCGGATCAATCCTCCAGCTCCCAATTTTATTCCGCCAAAATAGCGCGTAACTACTGCAGTGACATTTTTAAGTTTCATTAACTGCAAGGCTTTTAATTCGGGAACTCCGGCCGTACCAGAGGGTTCACCGTTGTCGCTGGCTTTGACGTGCTCATCATTGAGGCCAATAGTATAAGCAAAAGTGTTATGAGTAGCATCACGATATTTGTTAGAAACAGCTGCAATTGCTTTTTCAGCTTCTTCAACGGTTGAGGTCCTAATTAGAGTCGTAATAAAGCGACTTTTTTTAATCGTTAATTCGTGATGGCCATTTTCTTTAATGGTCAAATAATTTTCTTTTTCATTCAAAAAAATCAGCCCTTTTTGCGTATTTATCATTGGAGGACAAAATGGAAAGTATTTCAAATCTTGCAGGCCGCCAATGGCTTAGTAGTCAAATGGATTTTAGCACAAAGGATGGCTTAACCAAAGTCGAGGCAATTAAAAATGGTCGCTGTTTGCGCTGCAATGCAAGGGTTTATGCCAAATTGCCCAGTGGCAAAAAATATTGCCGGGCGTGCATTGGTCTGGGAAGAATCGTGGAAGGCGATTATTTAATTCGCAATGAACAAAGAATAAATTTCTCGCTCAAAGCAAATGGTGGATTAACGTGGAAGGGCGAACTAACCTCACTACAGTCTGCAATTGCACGTAAATTAACTAAAAATTATGTAGATGGTCGAGATTCACTAGTCCATGCAGTAACCGGTGCAGGAAAAACAGAAATGTTATTTCCGTTAATAGCACATTGTTTGGCAGAAGGAAAAAGATGTTGTATAGCCACGCCAAGAATTGATGTTGTAAACGAATTATATCCGCGTTTTCAAAAAGCTTTTAGTGAAATTAAGATCGGTAAATATCATGGCCGTGAGTATCAAGAGCCAGGCCTAGAACAATTAACTATTTGTACGACACACCAATTATTAAAGTTTTTTCATGCTTTTGATCTACTGGTTATTGATGAAGCTGATTCTTTTCCCTATGCCCATAATTCAGAATTACATTTTGCAGCGAAAAATGCGGTTAGTGCTAATGGTCAACGCGTTTACTTAACTGCAACGCCTACTAAAGACTTATTAGTATCTGTAGAAGAAGGTAAATTACGCAAACTAAAGCTGAAAAGAAGGTTCCATGGAAATCTTTTACCTGTACCAAAAGAAAAATTGTTTCTCCGTCCTTTTCTGCACCAAAACAAAATCAATGTTAGACTCATTAAAGAAATTGTGAAAGTTATACAAGCAGGCCACCCACTACTGCTTTTTGTACCTCGTATTGATCAAATAAAACTTTATGTTGATGCCTTAAAAAAGGATCCAAAACTTAGTAAGATTGAGATTTCTGGGGTTCATGCAAACGATACAGATAGAATTGAAAAGGTTGAAAAGTTTCGGGCAGGAAAAATTCAGTTGTTAGTGACGACTACAATATTGGAACGAGGCGTTACTTTTAACCATGTCTGGGTAATTGTTGTTCAAGCGGATGATAAAATTTATTCTGCATCGAGCCTAGTACAAATAGCTGGCAGAGTAGGTCGGGCTAAAACAGATCCCAGTGGTTTAGTTTTATTTTGTTATCATAAATACACTAACAGTATTCGTGATGCGATGAAACAAATTCGTGAGATGAACAAATGAGAAGGTGCTTACTGTGCGGTCAGTTTTTTGTTGCTAAAGTGACATTTGTAGAATTATTCTCTTGGAACAAGCAGGAAGCCAAATGCATCTGTTCTAATTGTCAAAGTAAATATATGCGGATTCCTGATAAACACTGTCCAATTTGCTTTGGCAAATTGAGCCAAGATAAATTTTGTTCAGATTGCATTAAATGGCAGAAAATATACGGACAAAAATTATTAAAAAATCATTCCGTATATTTATATAATAGGTCTTTTCATGATCTAATGGTTAATTATAAGCGGTATGGCGATTATGCTTTGCACAAAGTACTACATGATTTATGTCTGGAAGATCTGGCTAAATTTAAAGCTGATCTTTATGTTCCCGTGCCCACTTCTCCAGAGCATCTTGCACAAAGGCAATTTGATACTATTAGTTCAATTTATGGTAATCTTGTTTCATTAACCCATGTATTGGGTAAGAAGGCAGGACTAGGTGCACAAGGAGAAAAAAATCGCGCAGAAAGATTGAGAAGTGAGCAAAGTTTTTTTGTTAAGAAAAACTTTACGATTAACTTTCAGAAATGCAAGATACTTTTATTAGATGATATTTATACTACGGGCAGAACGCTTTATCATGCACGGGATGCACTGGCAGAAGTTTTCCCTAATGCAAAAATTAGTAGTTTTACCTTATGCAGATAAAACTAAATTGTTCAGCGCTTTCATGTTTTGTTATAATTTTGCTATAATATAGGTAACATAAGACTGCAAAAGCAGTTGAAAGGAGAATCTCATATGTTAAAGTATAATGTCCGTGGTGAAAATATTGAGGTAACTGATGCTTTAAGAAGTTATGTTGAAAAGCGCTTGAAAAAATTGGAAAAGTATTTCGATTTGAATCAAGATATGATTGCCCACGTTAATTTAAAGGTGTATCGTGATCACAAGGCTAAAGTTGAGGTAACTATACCACTGCCATACTTAGTATTGAGAGCTGAAGAAACTACTGACGACATGTATCGCAGTATTGATTTTGTTTCTGAAAAACTTGAAAGACAAATTAGAAAATATAAGACCCGTGTGAACCGTAAGAGTCGTGAAAAAGGCATTAATGACTTCTTTGTTGAAAGTGCCGAAGAAGAAACCAAAGACAAAGAGAGTAAAGAATTTTCTATTGTGCGCAATAAGCAAATCGGCTTAAAACCCATGAGTCCTGAAGAAGCTATTTTGCAAATGAATATGCTTGAGCATGACTTCTTTGTTTTCCAAGACGGTGAAACTAACGGCACAAGTGTTGTCTATCGTAGAAATGATGGCCGTTATGGTTTGATTGAAACAAAATAAGAATAGTATTATCAAACAAGGGCCCCACATTTAGTGTGAGGTTTTTGTTTTGTTTATTTTTCATTTGGCGGCAATCATGGTAAAATTATCATGTGTTTTTATACTTTAACTACATATAAGGATCGATTAAATGGTAAACATTTTAAAGAAACTATACAATAACGATAAAAGAGAACTGAAAAAGTTTGAAAAAATTGCCAGTAAAGTTGAAAGTCATGCAGAAGAGTATGGCCAACTTTCTGATGAAGAATTGCAGGCAAAAACGCCTGAATTTCGTGACCGGATAAAAAATGGTGAGAGCTTAGACTCACTTTTACCTGAAGCCTTTGCGGTTGCTCGCGAAGGAGCTAAAAGAGTTTTAGGCCTTTATCCATTTCATGTGCAGGTTCTGGGTGGAATTGCGCTGCATTATGGTAACATCGCTGAAATGATGACAGGTGAAGGTAAGACTTTGACTGCAACCATGCCAGTATATTTGAACGCATTAACTGGAAAAGGTGTTCATGTTGTTACTGTCAACGAATACTTGTCCAGTCGTGACGCTGAAGAAATGGGCCAGTTGTATAAATGGCTTGGTTTAACTGTTGGTCTTAATCTGAACGCAATGTCTCCAGATGAAAAACGAGAAGCATATAGCTGTGACGTTACTTATTCCACTAACGGTGAACTTGGCTTTGACTATTTGCGTGATAACATGGTTGTTTACAAAGAACAAATGGTTCAGCGTAAACTTAACTATGCCATTATCGATGAGGTTGACTCAATTTTAATTGATGAAGCTAGAACACCATTAATTATTTCCGGTGAAGCTGAACAAGCTAACGGTGACTATATTCGTGCTGACCGCTTTGTCAAAACTCTTCAAGAAGATAAGAGTGACGATGATGCAGACGATGACAAGGATTATGGTGATTACAAGATTGATTGGCCTACCAAGACTATTTCTTTAACTAGAACTGGTATTCAGAAAGCTTGTGATCATTTTGGACTTAAAAATTTATACGACGTTGAGAATCAAAAACTGGTGCACCATATTGACCAAGCTTTAAGAGCAAATTACATTATGCTTAAAGATATTGACTATGTTGTCCAAGACGGTGAAGTCTTAATTGTTGACTCGTTTACTGGTCGTGTGATGCAGGGTCGGCGCTATTCTGATGGTTTGCACCAAGCTATTGAGGCAAAAGAAGGAGTAAAGATTCAAGAAGAATCCAAGACCCAGGCTACAATTACCTTCCAGAACTTCTTTAGAATGTATAAAAAACTTGCCGGTATGACAGGTACTGCTAAAACTGAAGAAGAAGAGTTCCGTGAAATTTACAATATGCAGGTTATTACTATTCCGACTAACCGCCCGTTAATTAGAATAGATAATCCTGATATTCTTTATCCAACTTTGTCATCGAAGTTTGCGGCAGTTGTTAATGAAATAAAAGAGCGTCATGCAAAAGGACAGCCAGTGCTAGTTGGTACAGTTGCGGTTGAAAGTTCTGAACGACTCAGTAATTTACTGGACAAAGAAGGAATACCGCATGCAGTTTTAAATGCCAAAAACCATGCTAAAGAAGCTCAGATCATTATGAATGCTGGTCAACGTGGTGCCGTAACTATTGCGACTAACATGGCTGGTCGTGGTACTGACATTAAACTAGGACCTGGTGTCAAAGAACTAGGTGGACTGTCTGTTATCGGTACTGAGCGCCATGAATCACGCAGAATTGATAATCAGCTCCGTGGCCGTTCCGGTCGTCAGGGTGACCCTGGTGTTACGCGTTTTTATCTTTCACTTGAAGACGATTTGATGAAACGTTTTGGTGGCGATAGAGTCAAAGATTTCCTCGACCGGTTATCTGATAATGATGATGACAAGGTAATTGAAAGTCGTTTGATTACCAGACAAGTTGAGTCTGCTCAAAAGCGGGTTGAAGGTAATAACTACGATACTCGTAAGCAAACTCTGCAATATGATGATGTTATGCGTATTCAACGTGAAATTATTTACGGTGAACGGATGCAGGTTATTGGTGAAGAAAAGTCACTTAAGGATGTTTTAATTCCAATGATTAGGCGTACCATTAATAGTCAAGTAGATATGTTTACGCAAGGTGATCGCAGCAAATGGCGTCTTGATTCTCTGCGTGACTTTATTTCTTCCAGTTTAACTAATGAAGAAGAAACAGATGCAATTGATTTCAAAACAATTACCGTATCTGACTTAAAGCAAAAATTATATGATCTTGTTGAAGCCAATTATGAAGAAAAAGAAGAAATTTTAGCTGATCCTTCTGAAATGCTTGAATTTGAAAAAGTCGTTATCTTGCGGGTAGTTGATGATCGCTGGACTGATCATATAGATGCAATGGATCAATTAAGGCAATCAATTAGTCTGCGTGGTTACGGTCAACTTAACCCGTTAGTTGAATACCAGGATTCTGGTTACAACATGTTTGAAGAAATGATTTCAAATATTGAGTTTGATGTAACTCGTTTATTTATGAAAGCTGAAATTAGACAAAATCTTAGTCGTTAATAGTTAAGATGAAGAGAAAGCAGCTGCTTTCTCTTTTTTACTGAAATTTTATTAAAAAATAAAGGAGCTATTTTTAAAAGATGGAAATAAGTGTAATTCAAAATGAATTAGATAGTTTAAATAAGCGGTTAGACCACTTTAGGAGGTCTCTTTGACTTAGATTCAATAACTGAAAATATTATTGCTAATGAAAATAAGATGCAGGACCCGTCTTTTTGGGATGATCAAGAAAAAGCGCAAAGCCTAATCGGTGAGACAAACTTGTTAAAAGAAAAACGCGATTCTTTTGATAAATTAAAGTCTGATTATGAAAATGAAATAACAGCAGTAGAATTGTTGCGGGATGAACCTGATAGTGACTTACAAAAAGAAGTTGAAACTGATTTACAACAGTTGCAGACTGAATTTCATGATTACGAATTAGATTTGCTCTTATCCGGTAAATATGATAGTCATAATGCCCTAATTGAAATTCATCCTGGTGCTGGTGGTACTGAGGCTATGGACTGGGGGCAAATGCTGCTTAGAATGTATCAGCGTTATGCTGATATTAGGAATTTCAAGTTTGAAATTAATAACTACGAGCCTGGAGAAGAAGCAGGTCTTAAAAGTGTCAGTGCAAAGATTACAGGAAAAAATGCTTATGGCTTATTGAAGTCAGAAAACGGTGTTCACCGATTAGTCAGAATCTCACCTTTTGATTCAGCTAAAAGAAGACATACTTCCTTTGCTTCTGTTGAGGTTATCCCGGAAATTGATGACAGTATTAAGGTCGACATCAATCCTAAGGACCTTCGCATTGACGTTTACCGCTCAAGTGGTGCTGGTGGTCAGCATATCAATAAAACTTCCAGTGCCGTTAGAATCACTCACTTGCCAACAGGAATCGTAACTACATCTCAGGCACAGCGTTCTCAGTTGCAAAATAGGGAAACTGCGATGAATGAATTACGAGCAAAATTGTTTCATTTAGAAGAAGAAAAGAAACGTAAGCATAAACAGGAACTTAAAGGTGACCAAAAAGAAATTGGCTGGGGTTCACAAATAAGATCCTATGTTTTTCATCCTTATAATTTGGTTAAAGATTTGCGCACAGGCTATGAAACTTCTGATACAAGTGGTGTAATGGATGGTAAGCTGCAACCATTTGTATATGCATATTTGCAATGGCTTTTAAGTCAGGAAAACCCGGAGTAGGTGATTAGATGAGTTTTTGGGGAATTGTTTGTTTAGTTTTACTGGCCATAGTTATTTTGGGAGTCCTTTTTGCCATATTCCACTTATTTTTCATGATATTGCCCGCGGCTCTAGTAATTATTGGTATCATATGGTTGATCAACCACTTTACTAAAAATGATGAAAGTAAGAGCAGAAATTCTGGTTCTAGTCCTTATAACTGGGAAAACTGGAACCAAAATAATGAAGCTAGACCAAAGCGTAAAAAAGTACGAGATGCTAAAACTAAAGATGTCGACAAGTAATAAAGAGGCATTTTAAAATGACAAATGCGGTCAAATTAAGAAATTTAATTCGTGATAATAAAATTGTCCACGTTGTTCAAGGAAAGCAATATATTAAGGATAAAGAGATTGTAGTGTCTGATATTTACAGACCAGGATTGGAATTGACAGGATACTTTGATTTTTATCCGCGCCAGCGTATTCAGCTATTGGGTCGCACAGAAATTTCTTATGCTGCTAGGTTAGATCATGATAGCCTGGTCCAGGTTTTTAATAAACTCTGCACTCCTGATACGCCGTGCTTTTTTGTGTCACGTTCTTTGCGCATTCCACCTGAATTAGCTCAAGCTGCCGATGCAGCCCAAATTCCAATCCTTTCTTCACCTGAATCAACCACTTATGTTTCTAGTATTTTAACGGAATATTTGCGGGAACGTCTGGCTGTTCGTGATACGATTCACGGGGTTTTAATTGAAGTCAAGGGCATGGGTGTCCTTTTAACCGGTGATTCGGGTGTTGGAAAATCAGAAACTGCCTTGGGTTTGATTCACCGTGGGCATCGTTTAATTGCCGATGATCGGGTTGATGTCTATCAAAAAGATGTTGAAACGGTCATGGGTGAAGCACCGGCCATTTTAAAGCACTTAATGGAGATTCGCGGCATTGGCATTATTGACGTCATGGACTTATTTGGTGTTGGAGCCGTTAAAAATCGTGAAAGTATTCAACTAGTAATCAAACTTGTCAATTGGGATAATAAGGCAAATTACGATCGTTTAGGCTTTGAAGAGAGTAAACGTGATATTTGCAATGTTGAAGTGCCACAAATTACTATTCCAGTTAAAGTAGGCCGCAACATGGAAGACATTATTGAAATTGCCACAATGAATTTCCGTGCCAAAAGGAGTGGATACAACGCCACGAAAACTTTCGATAATAACTTAACGAAGTTAATTAAGAAAAACTCTAAAGAAGATTCAGCAAAGGATAAGAATAAATGACATTGACCATTAGTCCAGTAGCATTTAAATTAGGAAACCTAAGTGTCAAATGGTATGGCGTCATCATGGCAGTGGCAATTATTTTAGCTGTATCAATGGCAATTGTTGAGGGACGCAAACGACAAATTGCAAGTGACGACTTCATGGATTTGCTGTTATGGGCTGTTCCTATTGGATATGTTGGCGCGCGAATTTATTATGTTATCTTTGAGTGGAATTATTACTCCCAGCATCTCGATCAGATAATTGCTATTTGGAATGGTGGTATTGCTATCTATGGCGGCCTGCTAGCTGGTTTGGCAGTTCTTTTGGTATTTTGTTATAAAAGGATGCTGCCGCCATTTTTGATGTTGGATGTCATTACCCCGGGTGTAATGGCGGCTCAGATATTAGGACGCTGGGGGAATTTTATTAACCAGGAAGCCCATGGTGAGCCAACTACCCTTGCATTTTTACAAAGCTTGCATTTGCCTAATTTTATTATTAGCCAAATGAAAATTGGTGGGATCTACTACCAGCCAACTTTTTTATATGAATCTTTTTTTAATTTGATTGGTTTGTTAATAATATTGTTTTTGCGGCATAAAAAGCATTTATTCAAACAGGGTGAAATATTTATGCTTTATTTGGCATGGTATGCTGTGGTGCGCTTTTTTGTGGAAGGGATGCGGACGGACAGTCTTTATTTAATGGGTTCAGTTCGAGTCTCACAACTGCTTAGTTTAATACTATTCGCTGTGGTCATAGGGCTATTTATTTATCGCAGAAAAGTAATTAAACCCAGATGGTATCTTGACGGCAGCGGTTTGAAGTACCCTTATAGTCGGGATTAAATAATTGTTTTAAGTGAAAGAGAGTTACAAATGACAAAAATTGCAGTTTTAGGAGCAGGTTCATGGGGCACGGTTCTGGGATCGATGCTTGCTGATAAAGGTTATGAAATCGTATTGTACGGCAATAACGCAAAAGTTAATGATGAAGTTAATCAGCATCATACTAATGAGCATTACATGAAGAATTGGCAGGTAAATGAGACAGTAACTGCAACGGGTGATTTAAAACAAGCATTAAAGGCTGCAGAAATTGTTTTATTTGTCCTGCCCACTCAAGCTATTCGCAGTGTTGCCCAAAATGTAAGCAAGGTGTTAAAACAGATCAAGGCAAAACCACTTTTAGTTACTGCTACTAAGGGTATTGAACCGGGATCCAAAAAATTGATTTCCGAAATTTTAACAGAAGAAATTTATCCTGATGATGAAGATAAAATTGTAGCAATTTCAGGACCAAGTCATGCAGAAAGTGTAGCTCAAAAAGATTTAACTGCAATTTCATGTGCTTCAACAAGTAGGGAAAATGCGCAAAAAGTTCAGCAGTTATTTTCAAATGATTATTTCCGCCTTTATACAAATAGTGACTTGATTGGTGTTGAAGTGGCTGGAGCAGTTAAGAATGTTATTGCCATTGCAGCAGGTATTTTAGTAGGAAAACACTATGGTGATGATGCTAAAGCGGCTCTAATGACGCGTGGTTTAGCTGAAATTACGCGTTTAGGAGTCAATTATTTTGGTGCCGACCCGATGACTTTTAGCGGACTTTCCGGAATAGGTGATTTAATCGTTACCTGTACGTCAGTTAATTCCCGCAATTGGCGTTGTGGTAAACAATTAGGTGAAGGAAAGAGTCTTGACTATATATTGCAGAACATGGGCCAAGTTGTAGAGGGTGCGACAACGGTAAAAGCTGTGCATGAATTATGTCAAGAAAAGCAGATCGATATGCCAATCAGTGAAGCAATTTATCGTGTTTTATACCAAAATTCTAATGTTGATGATGAAATTACCAGGATGATGGGCAGGAGCCCTAAACAAGAAATTAGACTTTAGCAGGCAATTTGTTGTAACATTACTTACGAAAAATAAGAAAGTACTGGGGGTAAAACTATGACGGAAAAATATGATGTGATCATTATTGGAGCAGGGCCGGGTGGCTTAACTGCCGCTCTTTATGCTTCTCGTGCAAATCTGTCAGTTCTGATGCTTGATCGCGGTTTGTATGGTGGGCAAATGAATAACACCGATGCGATTGATAATTATCCTGGTTTCAGTGAAATAAAAGGACCTGAGCTAGGCGAAAAAATGTATAATTCAATCATGAAATTTGGTGCCAAATTTGAGTATGGCGATGTTCAAACAGTAACCATAGATGGAGACCAGAAAATCGTAAAAACAGATACAGGTGAATATAGTGCTCCTGCTTTGATTATTGCTACTGGGGCTGATCATCGTCATTTAGGAGTCCCTGGTGAAGATGAATATTCTGGTAAAGGTGTTTCTTATTGTGCAGTTTGTGATGCAGCCTTTTTTAAGGACGAAGACATTGCTGTTATTGGTGGTGGCGATTCGGCAATTGAAGAAGGAATCTATTTAGCACAAAGTGCTAAATCAGTTACGGTTATCCATCGTCGTGATCAGTTACGGGCACAGCCGACTTTACAAAAACGTGCTTTCGCCAATTCCAAAATGCACTTTATTTGGAATGGTTTGACCGAATCTATTGATGGCGATGGTGAAAAGGTTACAGGAGTGACATATAAAGATAAAGAAACAGGAGAAGAAAAACATTTGCAAACTCGTGGTGTCTTTATCTATGTCGGGGTTATTCCTCAAACAGCCCCATTTAAAGACTTAGGCATAACTGATGAAAAGGGTTGGATTCCAACTGATGAACATATGAGAACTAAAGTTGATGGCATCTTTGCCTTAGGTGATGTACGTGCTAAAGACTTGCGTCAGATTGCTAATGCAGTTGGTGATGGCAGTATTGCTGGCCAAGAGGCTTATAATTATCTCCAAGACTTAAATGATCGTTAAATATAAAGACTAAAAAAAGAATTCATTTAAATTGAATTCTTTTTTTATTTTTACGGCTAGCAATAATGATAAATGCTAGAATAGAATCTATGAAACCGAATTTATTGCTAGAAAAAAGGGGTACTTTACCGAAATGAAAGCTGAAAAAACATTTCAAGAATGGCAAAATGCACACAACATGCCAAATTACTTGCAAGCACAGTTAGCAAAACTGGGTCAGGATCCCAAATGGATTGAAGATGCATTTGGCCAGGATATTAACTTTGGTACTGCTGGGATGCGTGGCAGACTTGAGCCTGGGACCAATCGTATTAATTTATATACTGTGGGTCGAATGACCGAAGGATTGGCCCGGCTGATCGATGAAAAGGGTGAAAAAGCTCAAAAAAGAGGTGTAGTGATCTCTTTTGATTCTCGCTACCATTCCCGCGAATTTGCGGAACAGGCAGCGCAAATTTTAGGAGCCCATAATATTCATGTTTATCTCTTTGATGATTTAAGACCAACACCTGAATTATCATTTGCTGTTAGGTACTTACATGCTGCAGCCGGAATTAATATTACTGCTTCTCATAATGCCAAACAATATAATGGTTACAAGGTTTATGGTGCCGATGGCGCCCAAATGGGTCCTGAAGATGCAGAGCGTGTTTTTGAATACTCCCAAAAAGTAACTAATATATTTACAGTTAATAGCGCATCGGTAACTCAACTTCGTGCTCAGGGAATTTTACAGTTAATTGGAGAAGATCTTGACGAGGCATATTTAGCTGAACTGAAAACTGTAAATGTTAATACTGAACTTATAGAGCAAAATGCAAATAGGCTAACCATTATTTACACTCCTTTGCATGGCACAGGCAAAATACTTTATGAACGCGCTTTTAGACAAAATGGTTTTAGTAAAGTAATACCCGTTCCTAGTCAGGCAATCATCGATCCGGAATTTCCCACTACTAAAAAACCAAATCCAGAATACCGCGATGTTTTTGATCCAGGGATTAAGCTGGCAAATGAAAAAAAAGCCGATTTAATCATTGCCACTGACCCTGATGCAGATCGTATGGGTGCTTGTGTGCGCACAAAAAATGGTGGTTTTCAAGTATTAACGGGTAATCAAATTGCTACCTTGATGATTTATTATTTATTAGTTAATTTGAAAAATAATGGCCAACTCACCAGTGATTATGAATTAATTACTTCTATAGTTTCGAGTAGTATGCCACTTAAAATTGCAGAGGACTTTGGTATCAAAACAAAATCAGTTTTGACGGGTTTTAAATTTATTGGCGAAGAAATTGATCGCATGAATAAAATGCACGACGGCAAATTTTTAATGGGCTTTGAAGAAAGCTATGGTTACCTTTTTAAACCATTTGCTCGAGATAAAGATGCTATGCAGGGAGCGCTAATGTTTGCTGAAGTAGCCTCTTATTATACCTCAAGGAAGATGACAGTCCTAGACGGTTTGAATGAAATCTGGCAAAAATATGGCACATCCTATGAAATTACTAAAGCTATAGAGATGCCAGGAATTGGTGGACAAAAGAAAATGGCGGAATTAATGGCAAAATTGCGTTCTGAAAATTTACCAGAAATAAATGGAGTGCCAGTCGTTAAAATTCAAGACTTTTTGAAGCAGCAGGAATTTAATAAAGATGGCGCTAAACCAATGAGTGACTTACCTAAATCAAATGTATTGAAGTACTTTTTAGCTGATGAAACTTGGCTAGCTTTGAGGCCGTCCGGTACAGAACCTGTGATTAAGGCCTATGTTGGAGTAAATAAACCAGACATTGCGACTGCACATGAAGCAGCCGCAAGTTATCAAAAAGCATTGGCAAAACTGTTAAAATAAAACAAAAAGGATGCGAAAATACGTTCGAAAGTGTAAAATATAATAAGTCAAAATAAGAGTTGAGCTGTTTTGTCCAACTTTTTCTACGAGGGGTCTTTCGATGATTAAACGACAAGAAGAACGTAAATTTGATCTGGTTTCAAAATTTAATCCAGCAGGTGATCAGCAACAAGCAATTGATAAATTAGCTGCTGGTTTTAAAAGGGGTTATAAAGAACAGATTTTGGAAGGTGCTACCGGTACAGGTAAAACTTTCACGATGGCCAATATTATAGCGAAATTAAATAAACCTACTTTAGTCATTTCTCATAATAAGACTTTAGTTGGCCAGCTTTACGGGGAATTTAAAGAGTTTTTCCCCCACAATGCCGTTGACTATTTCGTATCATATTATGATTATTACCAGCCGGAAGCTTATGTTCCTCAATCTGATACTTATATTGAAAAGGACTCAGCGATTAATGATGAAATTGACCAGTTGCGACACCAAGCTACCAGTGACTTAATGGAACGTAACGACGTTATAATCGTTGCATCTGTTTCGTGTATCTACGGCTTAGGTGATCCTAAAGAATATGCTGCAAGCGTGATTACTGTTCATGAGGGTGAAGAGTATCACAGAAATACTTTGCTGCGTGATTTGGTCAATATCCAATATGACCGCAATGATATTGACTTTCAACGTGGCCGTTTTCGCGTTCGCGGGGATGTGGTAGAAGTTTTCCCTGCTGGAAATTCCAATCATGCTTATCGAATCGAATTTTTTGGTGATGAAATTGACAGAATTGTGGAAGTAGACTCTTTAACCGGTGAAGTGATTGGTGAAAGAGAGAGCATTTCACTGTTTCCGGCTACTCACTTTATGACCAATGAAGAACAGATGAGAAGGGCTCTTAAAGCAATTTCACAAGAAATGAATATTCAGGTGAAAAAGTTTGAGGGCGAAGGCAAGTTGTTAGAAGCAGAACGGATTAAGCAGCGCACTACCTTTGACATGGAAATGATGGGTGAAGTTGGCTATACCAACGGTATTGAAAACTATTCTCGTCATATGGAAGGCCGTAAAGAGGGCGAGCCGCCTTATACTTTGCTGGATTTCTTCCCTGATGACTTCTTAATTTTAATTGATGAATCACATGCTACAATGCCGGAAATACGGGCAATGTATAACGGCGACCGCAATCGTAAAAAGACTCTAATTGATTACGGCTTTCGTTTACCATCTGCGCTTGATAACAGACCTTTGAAACTGGCTGAATTTGAAAAACATGTAAATCAAATTCTTTATGTCTCAGCGACTCCGGGAGATTATGAACTAGAACGCACAGATCACAAAGTTGAACAAATAATCAGACCGACAGGTTTGCTTGACCCCAAGATTGAAGTTAAACCAGTTGAAGGACAGATCGATGATTTGGTTGCCGAAATTAACAAACGAATTGAAAAGAATGAACGTGTTTTTGTTACTACATTAACGAAAAAAATGGCAGAGGATCTGACAGATTATTTGAAAGATTTGGGTATCAAAGTACAGTATCTGCATTCAGATGTTAAAACATTGGAACGGATGCAGATTTTGCGTGATTTGCGGACTGGCAAGTATGACGTTTTGATTGGGATCAACTTATTGCGTGAAGGAATTGACGTACCGGAAGTTTCACTAGTTGCAATTCTTGACGCTGATAAAGAAGGATTTTTACGTGCCTACAGACCTCTCGTTCAGACAATGGGCCGGGCTTCAAGAAATGCTGATGGTGCGGTAATTATGTATGCTGACACGATTACTGACTCAATGAGAGAAGCCATTGAAGCAACACAGAGAAGACGTAAATTACAGATTAAGTTTAATGAAGAACACGGGATGAAACCGAAAACAATTGTTAAACCTATTAGGGATGTTATTTCTGCCACCAAAGTTGCCGATGAAGATACCCAAAGCGATAGTTTTGCCGATCTGAATTTTGATGAACTAACCGTTAAACAAAAGAGAACCATGATCAAAGACTTGCGCAAGCAAATGCAGGATGCCGCCAAGAAACTTGACTTTGAAGGTGCGGCTACTTTACGTGATGCCATCATGGAATTGGAGAGCTCAACTAGAAGCCCAATTAAGAAAAAAGGAAAAGCATTAAATGGTAAATGATAAAATTGTTATTCGAGGCGCTCGCGAACATAATTTAAAAGACATTAACCTGTCAATTCCTAAGGATAAGTTAGTCGTTATTACCGGTTTGTCAGGCTCTGGGAAAAGTTCTTTAGCTTTTGATACGCTTTATGCTGAGGGACGCAGAAGATACGTTCAATCACTGTCAAGCTATGCGAGACAATTTTTAGGTCAAATGGATAAACCTGATGTAGATTCGATTGATGGTTTAAATCCTGCAATTTCAATTGATCAAAAAACCACTTCGCATAATCCACGTTCAACTGTGGGTACGGTAACGGAGATAAATGATTATCTCAGATTATTATGGGCTCGAGTAGGGCATCCAGTTTGTCCAAATGATGGCACTTTAATTGAGCGGCAGTCAGTTGAACAGATGGTAAACCGCATTTTGGCATTACCTGAACGCAGTCGTATTCAAATTCTGGCTCCAGTAATTAGAGCTAAAAGGGGAGCACATAAAGAAGTATTTAAACGGGTACAACGCGCTGGATATGTGCGTGTTATCGTTGATGGCGATATGCACGAGATCGTTGAAAAGTTTGATTTAGAAAAGAATAAACGCCATTCTATCGATATCGTGGTTGACCGCCTAATTGTCAAAGAAGGTATTCGTTCACGCCTTTTTGATTCAGTAGAAGCTGCCTTGCGCTTATCAGATGGCTATATGAATGTTGATATTATCGGTGGTGATATGATCAACTTTTCAGAGTACTATGCCTGTCCTAAATGTGGTTTTACAGTAGGCGAGATGGAACCACGCCTGTTTTCTTTCAATGCACCGTTTGGTGCTTGTCCTGATTGTGATGGCTTGGGCGTTAAATTATCAGTAGATGAAGATTTAGTTGTTCCAGATAAAAGCAAAACTTTGGCTGAAGGAGCAGTTGCACCGTGGAAAAATTCAAAGTACTATGGGGAAATGCTTGAACAAGCTTGTGCGGCACTGAAAATTCCTCTAGATAAACCTTTTAGTAAGCTAACCAAAAAGCAAAGAGAAACAATTCTACATGGCTCTGCGAAAAAAATCAAATTTCATGTGACTGGTGATTTTGGGGTCAATGATACTACAGCACCTTTTGAGGGTGCTATGGAAAATGTTGAAAGACGTTATTATCATCCGATGTCCAAGTTCATGCGGGATGTTATGGGCAAGTACATGACAGAACTTACATGCTCAACTTGTCATGGCAAAAGATTAAATCGTAAAGCTTTGGCTGTTAAAGTCAACGGCAAAGATATTGCGGAAGCATCTGAATTGGCAATCAGTCATGCACTTGAATTCTTTAACGACATTAAGCTTGACGAGCAGGAGTCTGTAATTGCTAAACCGATATTAAAAGAAGTGCGAGACAGACTCACTTTTTTAAATAGCGTAGGCTTAGATTATCTGACACTGTCAAGGTCTGCCAATACCTTGTCTGGTGGGGAAGCTCAGAGAATTAGACTTGCTACCCAAATTGGTTCTAATCTTTCAGGTGTTATGTATGTTTTAGATGAGCCTTCAATCGGTTTGCATCAACGTGATAATGACCGATTAATTGCTGCTTTGAAACGTATGCGCGACTTGGGCAACTCACTTATTGTTGTCGAACATGATGACGAAACTATGAGGCAAGCAGACTATTTAATTGACATGGGACCAGGTGCTGGTACTTATGGCGGTGAGGTCATGGCTGCTGGTACTCCAAAAGAGGTTGAAGAGAATGACAAGTCTCTGACTGGGCAGTATATGGCTGGTAAAAAGTTTGTTCCAGTTCCTTTAAAAAGACGCAAAGGTAATGGCAAAAAAATTACAGTTACTGGTGCAGCAGAAAATAATCTTAAAAATCTGAAGGTAGAATTTCCTTTAGGCAAATTAATTGTGGTTACCGGCGTTTCCGGATCTGGCAAGTCAACATTAGTTAATATGATTTTAAAGCGAGCTCTAGCGCAAAAACTAAATCGTAACCAAACAAAGCCTGGCAAATATAAGAGTATTAGCGGCTATCAAAATATTGAAAAGATTATTGATATTGACCAAAGCCCAATAGGTCGGACTCCGCGTAGTAATCCTGCTACATATACTAGTGTCTTTGATGATATTAGAGCTCTGTTTGCGCAAACAAATGAAGCTAAACTACGTGGTTATACCAAAGCACGCTTTTCATTTAATGTTAAAGGCGGTCGTTGTGAAGCCTGCCATGGCGATGGCATTATCAAGATTGAAATGAACTTCCTACCGGACGTTTATGTTCCTTGTGAAGTATGTCATGGGAGTCGTTATAACTCTGAAACTTTAGAGGTTACTTACCGCAAGAAAAATATCGCGCAAGTGTTGGATATGACAATTAGCGAAGCATGCGGCTTTTTTAAAAATATCCCTAAAATTGCCCGAAAATTGCAAACGATTGTAGATGTCGGCCTAGGCTATGTCAAATTGGGTCAATCTGCGACTACTCTTTCTGGTGGGGAAGCTCAAAGAATGAAGCTGGCTGCTGAACTACAAAAGTTATCAACGGGAAAGAACTTCTATATTCTCGATGAACCAACGACTGGACTTCATACTGATGACATTAAGCGGTTACTGGAAGTCTTACAAAGATTGGTTGATCAAGGAAATACTGTTTTAATAATTGAACATAATCTTGATGTGATTAAAAATGCTGATTGGTTAATTGACCTAGGTCCTGAAGGAGGAGAAGCTGGTGGCAAAATAGTTGCTACTGGAACTCCAGAACAGGTGGCACAAGTTAAGGAAAGTTATACTGGTCAGTACTTAAAACCCGTGCTTAAACGTGATACGGCATTAACTGAAAAGGCTAGTAAAAAAGCAAGTAAATAGTATTAATTTATTGCGATAAAGTGTACAATAAAGCGCAAGGAGGAATAGAAATGGATAATTTTTCTAGTTACAGAGAAAATCGCGGGTTTAACTGGGCAGCATTTATCTCTGGTATTTTAATGGTAATTGCCGGGCTGTTCTTATTGCGTCACCCTGGCAAAGCACTTCATGCCTTTGTATTGCTTTTTGCTATTGTGTCTATTGTTCAGGGATTCGTGTGGCTGGTATTCTACAGTCGTTTTCGTTACTTTATCCCTTCCAGTTGGTTATCGATTGTTTCAGGGGTGCTGGATATTATTGTCGGAATTTTATTTCTCTATTCATACGATGCTGCGGGCTTGACAATCGCTTACCTGTTTGCCTTTTGGTTTTTATTTGATTCAATTAGCGGGATCATTTTTTCATGGAGTATGAGGAAGATTTCTACCTTTTTCTTTTGGCTCAATTTAATATTAAATATTTTAGGGTTACTGATAGCAATTAGTTTGATGTTTAATCCTGCATTGTCAGCTTTAACATTAATCTGGCTGGTTTCCTTCTGGTTGCTAATCTTTGGTATTAATCAGATAATTGCAGCATTTGTCAACAGATAATTTTAAAAAGTTCATTTGAACTTTTTTTTTGCCAAAAAAGTAATGAAACACCTGGTATGTTATAATTTTAGTAATAGGAGGTCAGCGAAAATGGCTAAGCATAAAAAGCAGCTACTGATTGTTACAGGCATGAGTGGTGCAGGGAAAACCGTGGCTTCTCATGCTTTAGAGGATATGGGCTATTTTGTGGTTGATAATTTACCTCCATCGCTTTTATCTAGTTTTTGGGACTTAATTGTTAATTCGGATGATTTTACTAAAGTAGCAGTTGTAATTGATTTGCGTGTTAGACGATTTTATAAAGATCTTGATAATGAAATTAATTCGCTGGAAGACAATGGTACTGTCCAAACTAGAATTATTTTTCTGGATGCTGCAGATAATACTTTAGTAGCACGTTATAAAGAAACAAGGCGTGTTCCGCCATTGGCCAATAATGGACGCTTACTTGATGGTATTCAGGAAGAAAGACGAATTTTAACCAGCATTAAGGGCCGGGCAAATGATATAATTGATACTTCTAATCTAACTCCAAAAGAATTGAAACAAGAACTGGCAAATAGGTTTAGTGAACTGCATAAACAGCCCTTTTCAATTGAGGTATTATCTTTTGGTTTCAAATATGGTATGCCGATTGACGCTGATATCGTGATGGATGTCAGATTTTTGCCTAATCCGTTTTATATACCAGAATTGCGCCCTTTTACTGGACTTGATAAAAGAGTTTTTAATTATGTGATGGAGAAAAAGGAAACGCGCAGTTTTTATCAGAAATTTCTGGACTTGTTAAAAGATGCTTTACCAGGTTACATCAAAGAGGGTAAAAGCAAGTTGACTATTGCTATTGGTTGTACGGGTGGACAGCATCGCAGTGTTGCAATTGCAAACCAATTAGCCAAAGACTTGGCTGAAGACTATACGGTTGACCTAACCCATCGCGAAATTAGTCGTTACACTAGAAATAGGTGATTATATGACATTTGGTGAAAAAACAAATCATACCAGTAAAAGCAGGAGACCGCAGGTTGTGGTTATTGGTGGCGGTACCGGTTTGCCTGTTGTTTTGACTGCACTCAAAGAGCAAAATGCTGATATCACAGCAATTGTAACGGTATCAGATGACGGTGGTTCTTCTGGCTCAATTCGCAACTTTATTAACGTTGTTCCACCGGGTGATATCCGTAATGTCTTAGTTTCGTTAAGTGAAATATCCCAAGAAGAAAAAGACGTTTTTCAGTATCGCTTTGATTCTTCTGATTCCTTTTTCTCTGGTCATGCCATTGGTAATTTGATTATTGCTGCTTTGAATGAAATGCACGGAAATATTTTTGATGCTGTCCAGTCTTTATCTAAAATGATGAAAGTAGACGGACATGTTCTCCCAGCTTCTAATGAGCCTTTAACGCTTAACGCTGAGTTTGTTGATGGTTCCGTTCAAGCTGGTGAAAAAGAAATTACTGATAAGGATAAAAGAATTAAACGGGTGTGGGTTACTGATACAAACTCCAAGTCCGAACCAGAAGCCGTACCACCTGTTTTAGAGGCAATAAAAAATGCTGATGCTGTAGTCTTAGGCCCTGGAAGTTTGTTCACATCAATCTTGCCTAATCTGATGATTCCTAATTTAGGAGAAGCAGTCAAAGAAACTAACGCAGAAGTAATATATATTTGCAATATCATGACTCAGCTAGGCGAAACGGATCACTTTTCAGATTGTGACCATGTCAGAGTAATCAATGCCCATCTTGGTGGGCATTATATTAATACGACCTTGGTTAATGGTGCCAAAATAGATATGTCCAAGTTTAATCCTAAAGATTATGATGCCTACCTAGAACCTGTAAAAAATGATTTCAAAGGGTTACGTGAGCAGGGCTGCCGCGTGATCACTGATGATTTTATTGACCAACATAGTGGCTTGGTTTTTCATGATGGCAGAAAAGTAGCTAAGGAAATCATCAACTTGGCTTATGCTGCAATGACTCGCAGGAAGGAATAACTAACAATGGCAAGCTATGCAAGTAATGTGAAAAAAGAGTTGACCTCACTACCTATTCATCCTGAACATGCTAAGGCAGAATTAGCTGCTTTTTTGCGCATGAATGGCGTTTTAAATTTTCACGAGCATCAGTTTAGCCTTGATATTACTACTGAAAACCCTGCAATTGCTAGACGGATTTTTTCTTTAATAAAGACTGCGTATAAAGTTGAACCACAACTAATAGTTTCACGCAAAATGAAGCTTAAGAAAAATAACCAATACCTGGTACGATTGCAGAATCATGTCAAAGAAATACTGAATAATTTAGAAATTTTAACACCTACGTTAAATTTAATTACCAGAATTCCAGAGAGGATTATTAAATCACGTGAAGGGGCAATGTCATACCTTAGGGGTGCATTTTTGGCAAGCGGTAGCGTGAATAATCCTAATACCAGTCGATATCATTTAGAGATTTATTCTATTTATCAAAATCATAATGATGATCTACTCAAGATTATGAATGATCGCTTTAATTTAAATGCTAAAAGCACAAAAAGGCGACGAGGCTATATTGTATACCTGAAAGAAGCCGAAAAAATTGGTGACTTTTTACATATCGTGGGGGCTTTAAATGCAATGCTGTCTTTTGAGGATCTGCGTATTATGCGTGATATGCGTAATTCTGTCAACCGGCTTGTTAATTGTGATACAGCCAATTTAAAAAAGACTGCAAATGCAGCAGCGAAACAGGTTGAAGACATAGAACTAATTGAGCGCAAAATTGGCTTAGAAAATATTCCTGAAAAGTTGCAGGGATTGGCTAGACTACGATTAGAGGAACCGGAACTGTCACTGAAAGAAATAGCGCAGCAGGTTCCGGACGGTCCAATATCAAAATCAGGAGTCAATCATCGTTTTAAAAAAATTCATGATATAGCAGAAAACATTCAGAAATAAAAAAAGAAACTCATCCATGTGAATGAGTTTCTTTTTTTAATACAAGTTAATTGCTAAAGCTTATTTCTTTTGGTTAACCATAATTTCATCGATTAAACCATAGTCTTTAGCTTGCTGTGCGGTCATGTAATTGTCCCGCTCAGTGTCCTTTTGAATTTTTTCTAAGGGCTGACCAGTAGTTTCATGCAAAATTCTGTTAATCTTTTCACGGCTCTTTAAAATTTCATTGGCAGCAATTTGAATGTCTGTTTGCTGACCCTGTGCACCACCTAAAGGCTGGTGAATTAGAACCGTTGAATTAGGTAATGCAAAACGTTTACCTTTTGCACCACTAGTCAGTAAAATGGAAGCCATAGAGGCTGCCATACCGATAGCGATGGTTGAAACATCAGATTTAATAAAATTCATGGTATCCATGATTGCTAAGCCAGAAGTGATTACACCACCTGGTGAGTTAATGTAAAGTGAAATATCCTTGGTGTTGTCTTGGGCATCAAGAAATAGTAATTGTGCAATAATTGAATTTGCCATATCATCGTTAATTTCACCACTTAACATGATGATTCTGTCTTTCAATAAACGTGAATATATGTCATATGCGCGTTCGCCGCGTGCAGTTTGTTCAATAACTGTAGGTACAAGCATCTTTCTACCTCCTAAATATAATTAGCACTCTATCAAGTACAGTGCTAATTAAATCACTTACATTACTTGCTGTCAATGAAAGTGTATTAAAATTGTATTCTTTTTAATAAGGTTTTTATTATATAATTTAGATGTAAACTTAAATATTGGAGGATATATTTTGAAGCTTTATAAGAAAACAATAACCTATTTGCTGACTTTAGTTGCCGGATTATTGATCTATACCGGTTTGTCAACTACATCAGTTGCGGCAGATTCCAGTAGCACTCAGCCGCCAGTTCAAGATGATAGTAATAAATCATCGAATAGCTCAACTGATGCAAATTCTGATAATACTGATGCCAATAAATCAGGTCAAACTGATCAAAATGGTACAGATGATCAGGATAATACTAAGCCTAAACCCAAACAGGTTGTTACCGGTTTTGCTATGATGACAAAAGTTGCCGGTAATAAGAACTATAAGGTTTGGAAAGAAGTTAAAGACGGCAAAGTTAATACTAAAGTAGCTGATGGCATAAATTTTCAGTATAGTCATATTCAGTCAGATCAACTGATCGAAACCAAGAAATATCGCTATTGGCGTATTTATGTTAATGGTCGTGAAGTAGGCTATGTAAATGAAAATTACTTTGACAGAAACAAAATCGCTGTTCCTAAAACTGTCACTTTGGTCCGCAATGAGTTTTATAACTTTTCACCAAAAGATGCAATTTCATATGTCACTAACAGTATGGGAACTGTGATTGACAATAGTCAAGTTATTGTGTCAAAGGATAGTATAAATTGTGGTACGCCAAAAACATATAAAGTTAAATATACCTATGGGGATGCGACTGCTACAGTTAAAATAACGGTTAGAAAGAGCACTAAAGAGGGAGTTGTTAATCCTGATACTTTTAATTCCTTCCCTGCTCAACCAGGTACAAATGATTATCAAGCTTGGAAAACTCATTATGGCTCATCCTTAAACTACGTTAGTCCAACAGAGTATAGTCCTGAAGATAGTAAACATACCTTAACTAGTGGTGACTTGACACTGAAAACCAAGTTTTATCAACCAGTTTTATTAAGTGTTGCAGATCCAACCGATGATAACATCAATCGTGTCGGTCATATTCCAGAAGGAGTAACCGTTTCTGATGGGTGGGCCTATACCAGTCTTTTGAGTCATACAGATGTGATGTCTGGGCACATTGTAGGCTATGATTTGAACAAATTAACTAGTCCATATAATGCGCAGCACCTACTTGATATGACCCAAAAGAAGTTTAACAATTACGTTAAACATATCAAAGTTAGTCCGTATATTCCAATCGGCCACGGCCAAGCTATGGGTTCAAGCGACAAATACATTTATGTTTTAAACAACGACAATACTTTAAAAGACACAAATGATTCTGAAGAATTGATTCAAATACGTAAAAGTGACTTGCAGATTAATAAAATTTGGACAATCAAAACGTGGATTGATGACGGCAAGACTAACCGCTATTTCCATAATGGTGTGATGATTTCTGACTATGACATGTATACCGTTTATCATGACACTGAAAATAATTGTTATGAATACTGGGAATTTACTCGTACCGGTGATAACTGGTATCCAAAAATAGTAGGAAAAACTGATGGCAACTTTGTTAATAACAATGCACCTGTCCAAGGTTTTACTTATGATCCCAAGCATAAAAACTTTTATTTAGCCTTTAACGATTTGATTTTTAAAATTGGTCGTAATGGTAAAATAAAAGATACCTACTCATTTGATACTGGTCGAGAAATCGAAGGCATCTCAATTAGCGATAATAAGCTGTATGTAAATCTAGCTCAAAGAGCTGAATTACTCGTAAGTATGAACATTAAGTAGCCAAAATAATTTGAGAGTCTGGGAAAAAAGTGTTCTTTGAAGTTAAATTAAAAAATTTCACAATTTAAAAAGACCGACAAATCAACGTTTTATTGACGTGATTTGTCGGCCTTTTTTAGTTAGGTTAGAGTTTTTTCCCAGACTCTTTTGCTTACAAATAAAAAATTCCTTTAATAAAATTACGCGTTGATAAATCTTAAAGAAAGTTAAATATCGCTAATCTATAATATTATAATAATATTTATTAAATATATATAAATGATGATATCATATAAAAACAAAAAGCAAAAAAGTATTTCTAATAGCAGAAAAACTAAATTTAGTCTAAATCGTTTTTGTATGTGAAAAAATAAAAAGCAAACTGCTAATATAATCTTTGTTATTATTATTTTTATATGATGTTCCAAAACCACTACAGCAGTTCTATTATAATTTGTAGCACTTTTACGATTAGTTTTATATATTAATTAAAGTAATTGTATGCAATATAAACTTTGATTATTTTGTTAGGAAAATGACTTCTTAATTAATGTTTTTATATAATTATAATAGATATAATTAAGTTTAAAATATCAGATTTGAATACTTGCCTTTTAAAGGAGTAAATAAATGAAAAAATGTCCCAATTGTGGTGCTTTGATGGAGGCTGACGTTAACTTTTGTACTAAATGCGGTACTGATTTGCGTAACATCAACAATACTCAAGCTAATAAATCAGAACTTAAGCCAAATGTTAACCCACCAATTATTCCAGAAAAAAATGAGTCGGAGCATATGAAACAAAGTGCAACTCCGAATGAACAACAATCAATTTCTGATCAAGCTAGTCAAACTGAAAGCCAGTTTGCAGAGCCTAGAATAACGCCGCAGCCTCCACAGTACAATTCTCAGCCAACTTATTCAAATCAAGGACAAACAAATAATCAATATCAAACTTCGAATAGTGAAAGAAAAGAAAAGTTCAACAACTATTGGCAATGGTGTGTGGCATCATGGAAGTGCCCATTCTCAGAACTTACTGGAGAAAGTTGGTATGGCTGGGTGACGATCCTCGCAGAAGATATTGTGCTGGTTTTAGGAATTTATTTTGGAATGAAAGCCGTTGCTAATAGTTATGGTGCAAGTTCTTTTGGTCTAGGAGATACAGTTTCTGGAATTGCCTTTAATGCTACAATTGCATTATTATTTTTCTCAGTCCTTTTTGAAGTGATAGTTATTGGTGGCTATTATGCTGCTTATAGATTTATATATGGTCACGGCAAAAATTTGCTTGAATTTGTTAATTCTGGTGTTCACAGTAGTAATTTGAATTTAATCCTAACCGTTTTAACGTTTATCATCATGTTATTAGGATCAAGTAACGGTTCAGTGGCAGGTTTATTGTTTTTGCTAATAATTGCAAACTTCTTTATGGGTTTTCAGGTGACTACTTTAGGTGAAAATCTTAAGCCGGTACGTGACAAAATGTACGGCTACATTATTTCCTTCTTTATTATTATTATCGCGCTAATAATTTTGTTCTCTCTGATATATAGTTCAGCCTATGATTCATTAATGAATCAGTTGTTTTCAGCCTTTAGCTGATAAGGACAGAGGAGCAAAAAATAATGAGTGGAAGAAGATTTTGTCCCAATTGTGGCACAAAGTTAGAGAGCAACGTTGAGTTTTGTCCCAACTGTGGTTTCAAATTAGCAAAAAAAGAGCATGCCAGTCCGTCAAGACAAGCATATCAGCAGACAGTTAAGAAACAGAGCTCGTCTCAAGGACGTCAAGCTTATCATGCCCAACCCATGAAGAAGAAAACGAAAGTTTTGCTTACTCTGGGTGTAACATTTTTAGCAGTTTTTACAATATTTTATGCTTGGGGCTCAAGCCATTATTCAAAAGAAAATCAAATTAATAGAATTAAAGCAGATTTAATTGATACTAAAGCCGGATTAGCTAAAGATGTTGTTGCAGATGATTCTGCTATGCAGGTAACAGATACGGCTTTAAAACCGACTCAGACTTATTTTGCGGAACATCATAAAGCCGCTAACGAGCTAATTAATTATTTAAAAGAAGATGCTTCATTCAATAGAATTCATCTTGTTCAATCTGGTCATCATATGTTGCTTTTTCCGAGATATGTTTTAAGAGTGCCTACGATTTATGCAACTGTAGCCACTAATCATTCAAATTCTTCCATAACTGTCAATGGTAAATACATTGGTCAGGTTAAACCCGGGAATTTTGCTAGTGAAAAACAAGATAATAAATATGGTGTTAAATTAAGACACTTGTTCGTCGGAACGTACCACATAAAAGTTAAATCTAATATTTCAGGCAGAAATTTGTCGACTACTTCAAATTATGACTTGTGGTCCAGTGGCACAGTCGATATGGGAATTAGGACTGAAAATTTCACGGTTAAAAGTACTCCAGGTGCAATAATTTACTTGAACGATAAAAAGGTTGGCACTTTAAACAAAAAAGGTAAATTAACATTTAAGGATTATCCAGTAACCGATAAGTTGAAAATTTATGTTAAGGCTAAAGTTGGTAATAAGACTATTAAATCTCAGGAAATAAATTATGGTGATGTGCAATATGATGATGCAAATGATAGTCATAAGACCATTGAGCCTAAGTGGGATGGTCTTATTGCCAAAGAGGATGCCCAAGAATTATTAGAGGACAATTTTAAGGATCCCGATGAAGATGCTTTTGTTAATGGAGCGGAAAACAAGAGTTATCAAGAGTTACGCAAAATGGACAAGGGATATGATGATGATGACGATATTGACAGTTATGATATGTCATGTTCTGTTATTTCTGTTAGTCCTGCACCAAATAAGTCTAGCAATGTAGTTTATAAAATTACCTTTACTTTTGAAGTTGGTGATACTGAAAGAAAACAAGTTTTGCTATATAAAGGTGCTTCATTCCGTTCTTCTGCTAGCGATGGTGAAGATAATGAAAGTCAAAAGATTAAATCAATTGGAACTGGTAAAATAGTTAGTGATAAAAGGTATTAGTAAGGTAGATTAATTTAGAAGGAGTTTAAACATGAAAAAGAATAGTTTTTACAAAAAAATGATGATGTCGGTGGCTGGTGCAGCTTTGGTATCAGTTGGCTTGAATCAATCACCAAATAACGCGTTTAATAGCGGTGTCACTGATGTCAGTGCTGCTAAGAAGACCAAAAAAGCCAAAACTGTTGGTGCAAATTCTGCGGTATACCAGAAAAAGGGCAAAAAGATGGTCAAAACCAAGAAGACCATTAAAGTAGGAAAAAAAGTACACGTTTTTGCTAAGAAAACTGTTAAAGGCAAAACTTACTACAAGATCGGCAAGAATCAATATATCAAAGCTGCTAATGTTGATGGCAAGACCCGTAAAGCAGGCAAAAAGACAGTATTATATACCAGAAGTGGCAAAGTAATTAAGAACAGTAAGGTTCGTAAAGGACAAAAGATCAAGGTATATGGTGGCCTAGTAACCATTAAGGGCAAGAAGTACTATTCAACAAAGTACGGTTACATAAAAGTAAGTGCTTTGGCTAAAAAAGCACCTGTTGTAAAACCAAACAATGATACATCAGACAATACTTCAACACCAACAACCCCTAAGCCAGTAGAAAACAATAGCAATGGTTCAAATGGCTCAACTGCTGGTTCCAATTCAAATGGGTCGAATGCAACAAATAGTTCAGTGTCAAATTCAAGTTCTAGCGGCAGCATAAGTGTGCCAACAGGAAACGATAGCAGTTCCAACAATACTGGTTCAAATGGTTCTAGCTCCAATGGTGGCAGTAGTAATGGCTCGGGTAGCACTGGTTCTAGTTCAAATAACACTAATTCCAACAGCAGCGACAATAATAGCTCAAATGAATCCGGCTCCACCAGCAGCGACAATAACAGCTCGAATGATTCCGGCTCCAACAGCAGCGACAATAATAGCTCAAATGATTCTGGCTCCAACAGCAGCGACAATAACAGCTCGAATGATTCCGGCTCCAACAGCAGCGACAATAATAGCTCAAATGGTTCCGGCTCCAACAGCAGCGACAACAACAGCTCAAATAGTTCTGAATCAAACTATGCTGAAAATACTATAGTTATTCCTTCTGATTACACATTGGAAAAGGTTAACAAAGCTGATGCTAGCGGTGCAACTACTGAAGATATTAGAGCGCTAGATAATGCTTCGAGCACTGGGATGAAAACCAATAAGTTTAAATCAGAATCGCAAGCTGATGATGAAGAAATTGTGGACTTGAATGCACTTACAGATTCGCAAAGTAAAGAATTAAGTGATTTCTTTGTCAAAATGTTGAATTCCGTTAGAGTTCAGTTAAATGAAAAGCCAATACACACAGACCCAAAGAATCAAAAATTGGCAAATGATATAGCTGCAATATATTTAAGGGATAAAAAATTTGGTTTTGTAACAGAGACCGAACCTACTGGCCATTACGTAAAGGGAATAGTTGAAGCCGCGCATAATAATGGACTTAATATATATGAGAACAACATTGAAGATGCTGGCATTAATTTTCAGACAGAGGGTTCTACGAGCATATTTACAGAAAAGACTAGCATGACGCAAGCAAAGAAATTTGTATACGGCACCATAGTAGGTATGCTCTTTGGAGGCACTACTAAAGAAGACGGAACAATCAGAGAAGGTACAGAATATCATCATGCAGCTTCATTATTAGCTGATGATAACCTTACAGGAGCCGTTTCATTTCATAATGCTAAACCAGATAGTGGCTTAGGAGCTGGATATGGTGTTACGGTTACCCATTTTATCTTAATAAATCAAAGTACTATTGATTATTCAAACTATAAAGGTGGTACTTATAAGCCTACCAGTCAAAACTAAATTGGTATAAAAGAAGTATATAACGTAAAAAAGAATAGTTTCTTAAAAAAAGATTATGTCGGTAGCTGGTGCAGCTTTGGTATCAATTGGTTTAAATCAAACACCAAATAACGGCATTTAGTGGCGGTGTTACTGAAGTCAGTGCTGCTATGAAAAAGCATTAAAAGCTTATAAGGAACCGATTGAAAAGAATATTACGGCTTGGGATCAAGTTTCAAGTGAAGGGATGAAAAAAATCATTTCTTTGTTAATCAAAAGCAGATGATGAAGAAGTTGTAGATTTAAATAATTTGATAAGTAATGAAAATAAAAACCTTGATTGTGAAATATTGGCAGGTAATAGCATATCTGATTTTTGGTGGCTTAACTACTTTAATTAACTTGCTATTATTTAACTATTTATATACTTAGAAACATATGACTGGCTACCAGATGGCCACCTTTGTGGCTTGGCTGGTGTCAGTCATTTTTGCCTATATTACTAATAAACTGTATGTGTTTCATGCACATTCTCCCACAAAAAAGGAAATGATTGGAGAAATTTTTTCTTTTTTCTTCTGGCGAATTCTCAGTTTATTAATAGATTTTTTGATTTTAAAAATTGGCATTGGGATCATGAATGCAAATGCTTTTTGGGTAAAAATTGTCGATAACGTAATTGTCATTATTGCTAATTATCTGTTTAGTAAAGTATTTATTTTTAAAGATAAAACTCGGCCAGATAATTAAGAGATGTAGTTAGATTTAGGAAGAATGTAAATCGTGTACAAATGAATATAAATTTTTCAAGTTAGGCATCTAATTTTTAAAACTTTTTTTATTATTTAGTTGCCTTCTGACACTAGAAATTTTTACTTATTGCTTCCTTAAATTAAAGCAGACTAATTAATGATAATATATTACAATCGGAGAGTTAAAGAAAGAGTTTAAAAATTCAAAAATGAAAGTCTTGAAAATGTTAGGTAAATTGAAAAAGTCAAAAATATTGCAATTTTTAGCTTTTTCATCTTTAGTGCTTTTATTGTTATCGGCTTGTAGTCAACAAACACAAAGAAAATCTGCTTCTGCTCCTGAAATAGTAAAGTCAAAACCAAATGAATCTAATTCTAAGACTAAATCTGCACCTAGAAAACGTAAAGCAATTGATTCCAACATAAATCCTAAAAGAACAGCTACTGTCATAGCGGTATATGCTGCCAAAAAATATGGCGGTGATTGGCAAAAAACATTAGCAGACGAAAAAGAAAATGGAATTGCTGTGGCTGTTAAAAACAGCGAATATTTTCCTCATGTACCTTCGAGCTTTGGTGTGGTTTACCAAATAGGAGATCACGAAGTGCTTTATACGTTAAAACAAGTCGGTCAAGATAATGTTGTCTATTTATATACAAATAATGGCATGAAAGAGTTGGGTCAAGCAACATTTAGAACTATGAGTCAATACTTGAAAGGAAATGGTTGGGAATATTTAATTAGCGAATATGCCCATAAAACTAAGATTTTTGATCTAAGGATCAGTCCAAAGCTAATGAGTCAAAAAATGCAGGGTGATGCTGGGTCTTTTATCATGCCACTTGCTATGCGAGGTAACTGGTATAGTTATTTTAATAAACGTATGAATACTACGACAATTGGCCCAAATTATACTATTGAAAATGGTGAAAAATATGAACTGCATCGGATCGATGATAGATTTTTTGAACATAAAACTTATGGAGAAATGTCTAAAAACTATCAAATAAGAACCGAAAATTGGAAAATGACAGGAGAAATGAACAGAAAGATCCATGGCATCAGATGGATTAATTTTCGAGCTTGGATGCAGGGAGCAGGAGATGGTATATTTTTGGGTCTGCATTCAGAAATGGGTCAACCAGTTTTAGTTGCTGCAAGCGGTGCCTCAATAGCAACTGATCAAATTTATTGGAAGACACCACAACTTGCCTTGCAAAATAAAAATAAAGAATTTAGCGATTTATACTATATTAGGTAACCCTCAAAATTTAAAAATGAAAATTATAATGTAATTTTTAGTTATGAATTTAAAAATATCATGATTAAAAGAGATTCATTAAGTAGGGTAGAATTAATTTTTATTTTGTCACATTCCTCTGAAGTAACTTACTTTTAATACAGAACAAAAAGGTTGTACTGATCTACTTTGGTTCTCAAATTTCAGCTTATAGAAGCAGAATTGGATCAGTTAGCAAAAAGCAATGGTAAATAAATCTGGTTAAAGAAAGTTACCAATAAATTATTTATCATAAACAAAAAAAGAGCCACTTTGATGTGACCCCATATTTTTTTAAATTTAGGAGCCGTATCATTCAGCTCTTTTTTCTTTCTTCTGGCATTCAGGACATAAACCATATATTTCAACATGGCTAGAGGATGTGACGAACCCAGTTTGCTTTTCGGCTTCTGTTCTCATGCGGTTTTCAATTGTATCAAATTCAGGATAATAAACGTCAGCTATTTTACCACACTTTTTACAGATAATATGAAAGTGGGGTTTGACAAAATAATCGTAGTGCAGAGAATCATCGCCATTTTTTATTTCGATTACAATTCCGGCATCAACCAATTTGTTTAAAGTATTATAAACTGTAGCACGGTAGGTAGGCTCGTCTCCACTGATTGCTGTATAAATTGTAGCAGCAGTAGGATGATTATGATGTGCCATTAAGTATTCTAATATTTTTAAGCGAGGTTTAGTAGCTTTTAAGTGGTGACTACGTAACAATTCTTCAGCATCATCATGAAAATTAGGCAAAGTTCTCATCTCCTTTATTATTTAGTTATAGTTTAGCATTTTTGTTAAAGAAAAAACCGCCTTAAGCAAGGCGATTTTATATAATTATTATTTTTCTTCTTGATGTCGTCTGATAGTAGGCATAATCAAACCAAGTAGCAGTAAAACTACAGGGGTAGCGATATTTAGACATAATGTAAATGGATCAGATGAGTACATACCCATTAAACAGCATGCAATAGTAACAGCCAATCCCCAAAGACCAGCTAAATAGGCCAGCCATTGATGCTTGGTCATTTGGTAGTTGTCAAAACCGTTATGAAACTTTTCATGTTGTTTTCGTAAAGCCAAATATGCAATAAAAACCCATAAATAACGCATAGGCATCACAATCGAATTAAGCTTGACCAATTGTGCCATTACTGCTTGTGCATCAGGCATAACGGCTTGAAGTGCTATAATTCCACCAGAAAGAATAACAATCATCCAAATACCGTTAATGTAGGCACCATGTTTATTAACTTTTAAAAGCTTTTTAGGAATGAAATCTTTAGCTTCTTTGCCTCCTAACAGCATTCTTAGGGGCGCATCAATACTTATAACTAAAGCAGAAAATTGACCAATCACATTGCACCAGGCATAGATGTAGAGGAATAATCCGCCAACTCCGTAATATTCACCCAATTTTTGAAAGGCAATGTATGGACCGTTTGAAATGTATTCATTCAAATTGCCATTAACAGTCTTAGGATCAAACATTAATGCTAAAGCAATTGTGCCCAAAATAGCTGAAATCATCACCATTCCGGCCAAGCCTAGCATTGCTTTCGGGAAATTTTTCGAAGGATTTTTCAATTTATTAACATATGGCGAAATTTTCTCCGCTCCACCGACGGCAAATACTAAAATTGACAGAGAAGTAAAATACTTAATGTTAAAATTTGGTACAAAATTTTGCCAATTCCAGTTTACAGTATTGAAATTAGCGTGCGGATTAATCATTGGCGCCGCAAACATCATGATAATAAATAAAATTGACATGATGAACATTGAAGTACCAGCAATTGTCGACAAAGTTTTAATTACTGGAATTCCTCGACTGGCTACCCAGCAGAAGAATAAAAAGACTACTAGTGTAGCTAGTTGTGTCCAAGCAGTTGGCAGGCTGTCATACCAATTAGTATTTCCAAAGATACCCCAGGCCATGCCTCTCAAGCCACCTGTACCTTTACTAGAAATGTAAACTACGTGAACCGCCCAAAAGGTCCAACCAGCATAATAGGCCCATTTAGGTCCAATGGTGGCGTTAATCCAAGAAGCCACACCACCTTCAGAATCTTTAAAAACAGACCCTAGTTCACCAACCATTAGGGCATAAGGGATAAAGAAAAGCAGGAAAATAACAATCCAGCTGAAAATTACCTTTGTGCCATCAAAATATATAAATCCGTTGACAACGTTGCCGAAGCTCCATACTATAGAAAAAGCCATAGTAGCAAGCGTTGTCCACATCATCTTTTTAGAATTGTTTGGTGTTTCACCCATGAAACTACTCCTTATTTTAAGATAACAATTTTATTATTTTAGCTTAAATGTTTTTAAAAATCTAATAAAAAGTAGTTTATTTTTTATAACGTCGGTAATTATTGATTTATGCCTAAAAAAGTGCAAAACTGTTATTATATTATAAAAGAAGGGTTGTAAGCTTTAATGAAAAAAAGATTTAAAAACACGCTGCTGGTTGCTGGAACTATAGCCGCAGTTGGTTTATTTGTTGGGAGTAATAATTCTTACATTTCTGCTAAAAGTTATCATAAGGCCGTCACTAAAATAGCTGGTAATGGTAACTATGCAGTTTATCGTCATGCTTCGAAGAAAGGACCATCCGGAAAATTTACTTCGACAAAATATTTTAAACACGCACAGATTCAATCTAAGAAGTCAATTAATACTAAAAAGGGCAAGTTTTGGAAAATAATTGTTGACGGTCGTACTGTTGGCTGGGTTAACCAAAACTTTTTTGCCAGAAATAAAATTTCAGTAGCTAATAAAGTTAGTTTAGTACAAAATAATCAATATTCGTTTAACACCAAAGATGCTATTAATTACGTGACTGATAGTGCCGGAACAGCCGTTGACGCAAGTAAAGTTAATGTATCTAAATCTAAGATTAATTCAGGCACACCAGGAAAAACTACTGTTAATTACAGTTATGGCAAAGCTAAGGCTAGTGTTGCTGTGACTGTTCGCTCTGACAAAAACGAAGGCATCGCAAGAGCCAATAAAACCCCTAAGAAGGGTCCAAAGGAAGTTACAACCTGGAAGGGAAGTTCCAAGTCTTCTTCCAGAAATTGGAATGCAGCTCATCACTATACCCCTGAAACCAGATCCAATACTTTTAGAGCTAATGGATTAACGTTAAAAACCAAGTTGTTCCAGCCCCGGTTTGTAAGTCTTGACTACCACAAGGCTGGCGACAAAATGGGGCAAGTAGGTGTTATTCCAGAAGGCATCACTGTTCATGGCTCAAACTTTACTGTTGCGGTCTTTAACTCTAGCAAAGCTCAAAACGGTCACTTAGTTTCTTATGACTTAAAACACATTAACAAGTTTAAGGCTCAAAACTTATTAACCTTAAACTGGTCAACTTTTAAGAAATATGCATCACATATTAAAGTCAGTCCTTATGTTAAATTAGGACATGGCCAGGCTATTGGTTCATCATCTAAATATGTTTACGTAATTGCCAATAATAATACTTCAAGCAATTCAGATGCTTCTGAAGAAATCTTACAAATCCGTAAGTCAGACATGAAGATTAATCAAATTTGGACCTTTAGAATTTCTAACTATGGTAATCCAAGATACATTCACAATGCTACATTTGCCGGAGACAATACAATGTATTGCCTATTTCACAATGGTGGCCACGGTTATTACGAATATTGGAAAGTTACCCGCAGTGGTGACACTTGGACTCCTGTTGAAGTTGGCGCTACAAAAGGCAACTTTGTAAGCAATCATTCTCCAGTTCAAGGATTCACTTATGATCAAAAGCACAGTCAATTTTATGTCGGTTTTAATGATTACATCTTTAAAGTTGATAAAGATGGTACATTTAAAAAGACCCATCATTTGAATGTTAGACGTGAAATTGAAGGGCTATCCTCATATGGCAATAAGCTTTATGTTGAGTTTGCTCAAAGAGGAGAACTAACAGCCGGTAACACGAATTAAAAATATTTACTGAGCAGCTTGATTTTCAAGCTGCTTTTTTTGTTTATTATTTTTGAAATTGTTATAAATGAAAAATACTATCAATTATGAGTTTAGTTCTGAAAATTATACTCAACTTTTACTCAAAAATGTTTTAAAAGTAATTAAGACTTTCTATATTCGACCCCAATTGGTTTTAAAAGAAGCGGAATTCCTGTATTATGATACGCAACAACACAAATAGCAGTTATTTATAAGGAGGATTTTTTGGTTAAAAGAGACTTTATTGATACTTGTAGCTTTTCAAAAGACGAAATGGAATATTTAGCTGAGCTGGGTATTAAAATTAAAGAAACTATTAATCATGGATATTACCCATCGTTATTAAAAGGAAAAAGTTTGGGAATGATTTTTGATCAAGTATCTACCAGAACTCGTTGTTCTGCTGAAACTGCCATGACTGAACTTGGAGGACATGCCTTGTATTTAGCTCCGGGTCAAATTCAACTAGGAGAAAATGGTCACGAAGGTTTAGCTGATACCAGTCATGCTTTGGGCGACTTGGTTGATATCATAGGAGTTAGGACTGCCAGTCATGAGGATATTGTTGAAATTGCTCAAAATTCGCCTGCACCCGTAGTTAATTTCATGAGTGATAACGATCATCCAACACAAGCCCTTGGAGATTTAATTACAATCAAGGAATTTTTGCCTCAAGGAAAAAGTCTATCTGATGTAAAGCTGGTTTTTGTAGGAGATGCCACACAAATTACTCTTTCTGCTCTATTTTTGTGTGCACAAATGGGGATGCACTTTGTCCAATATGGTCCAAGATCAAAGTGGGTTCCTTCAGCCGTTTATGATAAAGCGAAGAAGTTAGCGCAGGAAAATGGTGGCACGATTACACTATCTGATGACGAAAAAGTTTTAGAAAATGCTGATTTTGTATATACAGATGTCTGGTATGGTCTGTATGACCAAGAGATTGATAAAGAAGAATACATGAAGATTTTTTATCCTAAATACCAAGTTAATGATGAGTTATTAACTAAAACAAATAATCCCGCTGTTAAGTTTATGCACTGTCTGCCTGCAAACAGAGGTGAAGAAGTGACAGCCGCTGTGCTTGACGGTGAAAAATCAATTGTCTGGCAGCAAGCTGCCAACAAAAAAACAGCGATGAGGGCAGTATTCACTTATCTGCTTAAAGGCCAACTTAATAATGAAAGCCAAAAAGCTTTACAAAATTTATTAGCTTAAAACTAAAAGAGTATCTTTTGCTAAATTGCAAGAGATACTCTTTTTAATTCAATGGGTCCCCTGAGAGTCGAACTCAGATTTTAAGAACCGGAATCTTACGTGCGATCCATTACACTAAGGACCCAAATTGACACAACAACAAGTATAACAGAAAAAAACTAAAAATTGAATTGTTTTTTCTTTAGCAAAAGGAAAAGACGGTAGATTATTTTAAGAATAAGAGTTGGTCAAAAATATTAAGACTTTCTAATTGATTCATTTAAACTTGAATTATTTACTTGGTGTTGCTATACTATAGTTGTCGATTGAGAAATGATTAACTTGATCAGTGTCAAGTCACGTTTCTCATATATTTTTAGACAATCTGGGACATCTAATGACAATAAATGGGTCAATATCGTCCCAGAAGAAGGAGAGATATTAATGTACTCGGAATTTCCCGTGCTTGAAGCTCTCGTTCCTGACATCTTAAAAGTTTTTCGACAAAGATATCTAGTCCTTGAGCAAATATCATTTAATGCACCAATTGGTCGCAGAAGTGTGGCTCAGTCATTAGGACTTTCTGAAAGAAATGTGCGAACAGAAACTGAATATTTGCGTGATCATGGTTTGATCGAGATCAAAAGTTTTGGCATGTTTATGACAGAAAAGGGCAAAAAGATATTGCAGGAGGCCGCACCTCTAATAGATCGCCTGTTTAACGCTCGCAAATCAGAAATTGATTTAGCGCGTAGACTTGGTATTGAACGGACAATCATTGTACCGGGAGATAGCGATTTACAGGAATTGGTTTATGAGAGAATGGGTGAAGAGCTTAATGCAGCTCTAGATCTGATTTTACCTTTAGGACATTCAATTATTACTGTTCTTGGTGGCGAAGCTCTTGCAAGATCTACTAGGAATTTGTCTAAAAGTTTAAGTAAAAATCGACAACTGGTATTTGTGCCAGGTCGTGGGGCCTTGGGTGAAAATGTTGCGATTCAAAGCAATACTATTGTTCAAGAGATGGCAGCTGAAACTGGTGGTAAATACAAAACTTTATATTTACCGGAACAGATTTCTTCAGCAGCCTACAAATCCTTGATTCGTGAATCTACTTTTACCGATGTGCTTGAAGATATTTCACAAACGGATGTAGTAATTCATGGAATTGGACTGGCACACGATATGGCTAGGCGCAGAGGATACGATTCAATTCGCTTGTCTGAATTGCGTGAAAAAAAAGTAGTCACCGAATGTTTTGGGTGTTTTTTCGATGGCGAAGGAAAGATTGTTGACCGCGTGCATCAGGTTGGCTTGCAGTTTGAGAATCTAAATAAAATACCCCACATATTTGCATTTGCTTGCGGTGGCCGCAAGGCCAAAGCAATCAAGGCTTATATGCCTAATGCTCCCCATCAAACCTGGTTAATTACTGATGAAGGAGCCTCAGAGAAGATTTTAAAGGAGAAATAATTCTCATTTAAAATAAATTGATGTTTACAGTTCTTACATAGTTCTTAAGGAGGACTTTAGAATATGACAGTTAAAATTGGTATTAACGGCTTTGGCCGTATTGGTCGTTTGGCATTCCGTCGCATTATGGACTTGGGCGAAAAGTCAAAGGATATTGAAGTTGTTGCTATTAACGACTTGACTACTCCAGCACTTTTGGCACACTTGCTAAAATATGACTCAACTCATGGTACATTTGACCACGAAGTTTCAGCTACTGAAGATTCAATCGTTGTAGATGGCAAGAAATACCGTGTATACGCAGAACCTCAAGCTCAAAACATTCCATGGGTTAAGAATGATGGTGTTGACTTTGTTCTTGAATGTACTGGTTTCTACACCAGCAAAGCTAAGTCACAAGCTCACCTTGACGCAGGTGCCAAGAGAGTCTTGATTTCAGCTCCTGCCGGCAATGACTTGAAGACTATTGTTTACTCAGTAAACGATGACACTTTGGATGCAAACGACAAGATCGTTTCAGCTGGTTCATGTACTACTAACTCATTAGCACCAATGGTTGATGCTTTGCAAAAAGAGTTTGGCATCAAGGTAGCTACTATGACTACTATCCACGCTTACACTTCAACCCAAATGCTTTTGGATGGTCCTGTTCGTGGTGGTAACAAGCGTTCAGCACGTGCTGCTGCTGTTAACATTATTCCTCACTCAACTGGTGCTGCTAAGGCTATCGGTCTTGTTGTTCCAGAATTGAATGGTAAAGTTAATGGTCACGCACAACGTGTTCCAGTTACTGATGGTTCATTAACTGAATTAGTTTCAATCCTTGACAAGAAAGTTACTGCTGACGAAGTTAACTCAGCATTGAAGAAGTACGAAAGCCCATCATTTGCTTACAACGATGATGAAATCGTTTCAAGTGATGTAGTTGGTATGACTGCTGGTTCAATCTTTGACCCAACTCAAACTATGGTAACTACTGCCGGTGACAATCAGTTAGTTAAGACTGTTGCTTGGTATGACAATGAATACTCATTCACTTGCCAAATGGTTCGTACTTTGTTGAAATTTGCTACTCTTTAATCTGTATTGTTTGATTACTGTTAAGTGGTAAAAGAGAAGGCGGAGGGAAATTCTTCCTTCCGCCTTTTTTTCAAAATTAAAAATAATTAAGTTATCGGAGGATATAGATGGCTAAATTAATTGTTTCTGACCTTGATGTAAAAGACAAAAAGGTTTTAGTCCGTGTTGATTTTAACGTGCCAATTAAAGATGGTGTGATTGGCGATGACAACAGAATTGTTGCTGCACTTCCTACTATTAAATACATCATTGAAAATGGTGGCAAGGCTATTCTTCTTAGTCACTTGGGACGTGTAAAGTCAGATGATGACAAGAAAGAATTGTCATTAAAACCAGTTGCGGAACGTTTAAGCGAGCTCTTAAAGAAGCCAGTTACCTTTGTTCCAGCTAACGAAGGTAAAGAAGTTGAAGACGCTGTTGCCAAGATGCAAGACGGTGACGTTGCTGTTTTAGAAAACACTCGTTTCCAAGATATCGACAATGACTTTGGCAAACGTGAAAGCAAGAATGATCCTAAGTTAGGTGAATACTGGGCTTCATTAGGTGACATGTACGTTAACGATGCTTTTGGTACTGCTCACAGAAGTCACGCTTCTAACGTTGGTATCGCTGAAGCCATGAAGAAGGATGGCAAGCCTGTTGCTGCCGGTTTCTTAATGGAAAAAGAAATCAAGTTCTTAGGTGATGCTGTTGCTAACCCTGTACATCCATTCGTTACAATTTTAGGTGGTGCTAAGGTTTCAGACAAGATCGATGTTATTACTAACCTCATTCCAAAATCTGACCACATTTTAATTGGTGGTGGTATGGCTTACACATTCTTAGCAGCTCAAGGCCATGAAATCGGTAAATCTTTGTTTGAACCAGATAAAGTAGATCTTGCTAAAAAATTGTTGAAAGACGCTGATGGTAAAATTGTTTTGCCTGTTGACAATGTTGCAGCTACTGAGTTTTCTAATGATGCAGCTCGCAAAGTTGTAGAAGATGACATTCCCGAAAACATGATGGGTCTTGATATCGGTCCTAAGACTGTTGCCAAGTTCAAAGATGTTTTAAAAGATGCCAAGACAGTTGTTTGGAACGGACCAATGGGTGCCTTTGAAATGTCAAACTTTGCTGAAGGTACTTTAGAAGTAGGCAAGGCACTTGCTGATTTAACTGATGCTACAACTATTATCGGTGGTGGTGATTCTACAGCTGCTGCTAAACAACTTGGTATTGCTCCAAAGATCACCCACATCTCAACTGGTGGTGGAGCTTCCTTGCAATACCTTGAAGGTAAGGAATTACCAGGAATTGCCTGCATTTCAGACAAGTAAATTTAAAGAAAGGACATTATTTACATGCGTACACCAATTATTGCTGGTAACTGGAAATTACATATGAATCCTAAGCAAACAACTGAGTTTGTTGCTGCTGTAAAGGATAAATTGCCAGAAGCAAGTAAAGTTGAAGCTTTGATTTGTGCTCCAGCTGTTGACCTTGAAAGTTTAGCTCAAGCTGCAAACGGCTCTGAATTAAGGGTCGGTGCCGAAAATGCTTATTTCGAAGATGAAGGTGCCTTCACTGGTGAAACCTCACCTAAAGTTTTAAAAGAAATGGGTATGAATTATTGTATTATTGGTCACTCTGAACGCCGTGGCTACTTCCACGAGACAGACGAAGATATTAACAAGAAAGCTAAAGCTTTATTTGCTAATGATATTACCCCAATTATTTGCTGTGGCGAATCACTTGAAACACGTGAGGCTAATAAGCAAGAAGATTGGGTAGTTAGTCAAATCAAAGCTGCACTTGCTGGCTTATCTGCGGATCAAGTTGCCAGTTTAGTTATTGCCTATGAACCAATCTGGGCTATTGGAACCGGTAAGACTGCCAGTTCAGATCAAGCTGAAGAAATGTGCAAGACTATTCGTGATACTGTCAAGGATTTGTACAATGAAGAAACTGCTGAGAATGTTAGAATTCAATACGGTGGTTCTGTAAATCCAGGCAATGTTAAAGAATTAATGGCTAAACCTGATATTGATGGTGGCTTAGTCGGCGGTGCTTCACTTAAACCAGATTCCTTCTTGGAATTAGTAAACTACCAAGATTAATTTTAAATGCAATTTAACAAAAAGTTTCTGCAATTTGTAGAAACTTTTTTTGTTTGTTCCAAAAGATATTTAGTTTATGCTTGATTTTTAATAAAATAGAAAATAATATAATTTTATAAATAATTTATATATAAATAATAAAATGAGGCAGTAAAATGAAAAAGAAAGTTAATTTTAAACTAGCAGAAATATTGGTAGCCCTCTTGGTATTGCTAGTTTTAGGAATTTGTGTTAGTCAAGGCAATAGTAATTTTGCGGATTTTAATAAAGTTGTAGAGGCAAAGCATGTTAAGGGAGACTTAGGAAAATTTACTGTACCTAAAAAAATGCGCGGCACATGGTATGGCAAGTATTTTGACATCAATGGAATTAAAGCAAAGAAAATTAATAAGATAAAGATTACTGCCCACACGATTGCCGGGAGTCCATTGCATAAGCAAGAAGCTAATTTTAAAGGTACCAAAATACCAAAGGCGGCTCGGAACTGGTCGAGAACATATTATCCAGTAAAGTTTAAAAAAGATAAGGGTATAAAATACATATCCATGTATCCGTGGGTAAGTCCGGTTTTATCTGGTGAGAGTCTTGGCTTATATCATTACAAAGGTCATACGGTTTTAATTGATAGAACTACATCCTCATTTAGAATTACTAATGTTTATTGGAAAACAGGCAAGCTGGCTAAAAAATATGGAGGTCATAAGCCTAAAGAGCTAAAAAGATACGGAGAATGGTAATTTCATGCATTTTTCCTAAGTAATCGAGGTCACTATTCATAGTGGCTTTTTGTTTACTTTCAGTGATACCGCTTGCAATAAGGAAAATACCTGTCCATAATATGAGGTAAAAATTATAGTAAGGAGTCAATACTATGAAATTTCGTAAAACTGCTATTTGGACAGCAACAGTAATTGCTTTAGCTGCAGCAGGTGGAATTATTAATAGCCAGACAAATCAAGCTCAGACTATTAAGGTGCAAAAATCCGTTAAGAAAATCAGTAATAAAACTAAGTATGGCTTTAAAAGAGATTTCAAATTTCCACGATCATGGCGGGGCAAGTGGTTTAGTAATACACATGGTCACTTGAGCAACATGATTATTAAGAAAAATGGTTTCAACACACCTTGGACTGGAGAATACGTTGAATTAGTTTCAGCCGGTAAAGTAAAAGGTACGAATAAGTACTTGTGGCAAATGCCTCAAAGTTGGTTTACCAAGCATGATAAAATTTTCAAACATTTGGGTCGAGTAACAACTAATAAGATTAGCAACAAAAAATGGATTGTCTTTAGCCCAATAGATGAAAATAATATCAAAATCGGATATGCTTTCAGTTTACAAAATAAAAAAATTGACGGTAAAACCCAGAAAGTAATGTTTGAAGCTAATCCTAAGACTGGCGAAATCTATGATCAATTTTACAGTTCACCAAAATTAGCACAGAAATATCAGAATTATCATTTTAAGAATGAGACATATGCTCCTGTTTTTAATCAATATCAGAAAAAGTAAATATATATTTTAGAATTAAAAACTGGTTTTAAATGGAACCAGTTTTTTCATAAAAAATGTATTTCTTAAATTGAGCAGCCAGTTTATAATTATTACTATATAATAAAAAGTATTTTAGGAGAAAATAAATGTCTAAAAAAATCACTGCATTAATTGCCATAGCATCTCTCACTCTATCACTTGGTGTACCAATTAAAGCAAACGAACCGCAAACGGCGAAAGCTGCGCAAAATCAGAAGAGCCAGCTTAGACTGGGGCAGCAATTTAAATTTCCCAAGACTTGGCGGGGTAAGTGGTTTAGCAACAATAATCTCACACCGAGCCCCATGTTTATTCACAAGACTGCGTTTAATACTCCTTGGGCAAATGATTATGTTAAAGTTGTGAAAACAGGTTTTGTTAAAGGAACAAGAAAATATCCTTGGCAAATGCCTAATGCCTGGAAACAAAGTAACAAAGATGAACTTGCTAAATACATGCGTGTTACAAGTAAGAAAATAAATGGTAACAAATGGATTATTCTAAGCCCAGTCCAAGAAAAATCCTTAAAAAATGGCTATGCTTTTATAGTTAAAAAAGAATCGATCGCAGGTAAAAATCATAAAGTACTATTTCAAGGTAATCCTGAAAATGGTCTAGTAATAAATCAATATTTTAAATCTAAAACTTTAACTAATAAGTATAGTGCATATGAATTTAAAAATATGAAGTATAGTAAAATTAATCCTCGTTAAGATATTAAACTGTAGTCTCAACTCTCTGTGATTACAGTTTTTTTTATGAAAAGTTAGGTGAGACTCGTGAAACTACTGTTAACAGGGGATAGCATTATTGCACGCAAAGAAGGCTTAAAAGAGCCTCGTATTAATGCAGAGATAAAAGAAAAAATACCAGGCACAAATTTAATTAATACGGCAGTTTCTGGTATTAACTCAGGAGCATTTTACGCATTATTGCCAGATTTAGTGTTAAAAGTTGAGCGTTGTGACAAATTAATTCTACTCTTGGGAACTAATGACTTGACCCTGCACAAAAATGTTCCGGTTACACAATTTAGTAAAAATATTTCTCTCATAATTTCCAGCGTAATTTGTTTATATTATCCGCAAAATGTAATTTTGATTTCACGGCCTGCAGTTGATGAAACCAGACAAAAAAATAGAATCAATCGTGAAATAGCTATTTATACTGCAGAATTAATAAAACTAGCCGAAACTTATAATTTGCATTTTATTAACCTATTTCAAGCTATGATTAAACGTGGTGACTTAACAAATCTTTGTCGAGGACAATTAAATGATGGTTTGCATTTTGGAGCAGAAGGATACCAGTTTTTATCAGATTTACTGGTAAAAGAATTATTGATTACCTAAAAGTACTCAACATTTTTTAATTCCTTGTGCTATACTGTTTCACTGAAATTGTGATTTACAAAAAATCTGGTTGAATGAATAGGTTATTTAAAGGTTAAACTGGAATAAAAAATGAATTTAAAAGCTATTTTTCAGGATTTCGAAAAAGTGGTTAAAAAAGATTCAAATATTTCTATTAGCTTGTTTGATACCAAAGGCCAATTAATAGATAGTAGTCAAGAAGATACCTCAGATCTTAATTTAAAGCTCTTAAAAAAAAGTAATTCACATGTTGCTATATATAAAATTGAAGTCTTAGATATTTTTTATGGTTACTTGGTGGTAAAAACAAAAGAAGCATATAAATATTTGGATGATGTTGGCTCTGTATTGTTTGAAACTTTTAAAACCCGTATAGAGTTAGAAAACGAAAAACAACAAAGAGATAGAATTCTTTCTGCTAATGAAAAATTGATTGAATCGATTATTTACGGTAATAGTATAAACATTAGTTTATCCTTGATGAAACAAGTTCTTTTAAAAAGTAACATTTATCGAATTCCGATAGTTTGTGTAAATTTGCATTCATTTGCGAGTGATGTATTAATTAATTTAAAATATAGGATTAACGATAATCAAACTTTTTATTCTGAAATAAATGAAAATACCATCATTTTATTTATGCATATAAACGATAAACAATTTGATGGCTACGAAGAATTTTTAACAGCTATGCTAAAAGATCTTGAAGATTGGGGATTAGAAAATACAACGTTTTATGTAGGTACCTTAGTAAACAATATTAATGATTATGAACAAAGCTACCTGCAAGCACTTTGGCTAAAAGATTACATTACTCCCAAAACTGGTTCCGTAGTATTTTTTAAAGATTATTATTTGACTTACTTAATAATGACCAGTAAGGAGTTTTATAATTCTTTTGATAATTACATTGAAAAAATTGAGCAAGAAAATATGGATTTGAAACAAGTTAAATCAGTTTTAGAAAATTTAATTGATTGTGATTTTAATTTATCTCTCACTGCGAAAAAAATGTTTATTCATAAAAACACATTATTGTACCGAATAAATAAGTTAGAACAAAATATTTTTGGATTTAATATCCGAAATAATTTTCAAAATAAAGTTTTTGTAGGTTCTTTCTTAAATTACATAAAATATATAAAAATTAGGTAAATAAAATGTCATTAAACGTAAAATTAGTCAGAGTTGATAATCGACTTTTACATTCAACAATTGTTTTAACATGGAGTAGATTTTTAAATATAAATTATTTTTTAATAGTTGATGATAACGAGCATGTTAACGGATTTTACTATCATATTCTAAAACTGGGAATCCCAGAAAATAAAGAATTAAAAATAGTTTCAAGTGAATCTTTGAACTCCACGCTAAACAAATTAAAAAAAGTAAATAAAAAGTATAATATAATCTTAGTCTTCAGTTCTTATAAAACACTTTTAAAATCAATTAAAATGGGTATGTCTTATAAAGATATTCAAGTTCCATACAGAAGCAGCAGATTAACAATGGCTGGGTTAGACAAGCAATTTGCTGCTTCAGATTTGGATTTAATTAAATTATGCAAAAAAATGGGAGCCAAATTCTACTTTCAGACAACACCATATGAAGAAAAAAATTATGGCCCATTTAGCAAATTGTAGGGTCATTAATTATTTAAATATTGACCTAAAAATCAAAGAATATAATTATAAAAAGATTCGCTTAAATACTGCTAAATTAGTATTTAAGCGAATTTTTTTATTTTGTGTCATAAAAACAATCAGTTTTATTTTCCAAATAGTTCTTTTCCTAAAGCACCATTTGGATGAAAACCTGCAAAATCCTTTCTAGTAAAATTTTTACTCTCTGATAAAGCACAAGCCAATGCATCACCAACTGCTAGTTCAGCCGTCGAACTGGAAGTTGGAGCCAAATTTAAATTATCAGCTTCATTCTTAACATGAATTATTAATTTGTAATCACACTTTTTAGCTAAAGTTGAGGTCACGCCACCTGTCATTGCTATAGTTTTTGCACCAATCTTTTTAATAAATTTTATAGGTGCAAGAGTCTCTTTGGTTTCACCACTGTTTGACAAAATGATAACAATATCATTTTTAGTAATCATACCAAGATCTCCGTGCATACTTTCTACGGCATGTACGAAAAGAGAAGGAATTCCTAGGCTGGAAAAAGTTGCGGCTAATTTTTGACCGATATGTCCTGTTTTACCTACTCCCATAAAAATTATTCTTCCGTGACAATTTTGACAAGCTGCTATTACTGCTTGATAGTCATTCATATTTGTCGAAATTTGCTTGTTAACTTGTTCAATTGCTTCTGCTTCATTGTCTAAAACTCGTTTCATAGTTTCAATTGCTTCTGTCATTATCAATTCCTCCTTATTTTTTTATTGATAGCTTAATAAGAATAAGGAAATTTGTATTCGTACAAATGCACAAATAATTTCTAATATTTTTGTACTTTATTACGTACATTTTGAAAGCGTATTCAAATATCATTGAAGTAAAAGGAGGAAAAATAATGTCAGTAAGATTAACAAGAGTAGATTATAGAATGATCCATGGTCAAGTTATTACAAGATGGATTAAACAGTGTGATATCAATGAAATTGATGCTATTGACACAGCATTGAGTAATGATGAGTTCATGCAAGAAGTTTTCAAAATGGCTGTACCAGCAGGTGTTAAAATTAAAATTTTTTCAGTAGATGAAGCAATAAAAGCACAACAGGAAGGTGCTTTTGATAAAAGACATTGTTTATTGCTTTTTAAAACTGTGCCCTCAATTTATGAAGCTGTTATGAAGGGTTTCAAAATGAATGAAATTCAAATTGGTGGCTTAGGTGGAGGTAAGGACAGAAAGGCAGTAAACAATGCAATCACACTTAATTTGGAAGATGGCCAAAAATTGAAGGAAATGGAGCAAAAAGGCATTCATATTTATCTTCAGACAACACCTGATTATCCATCAATAGAACTTGATGAAGCTTTGAAAAAGCTTTAAAGGGAGGTTAAGAAAATGATTGTAAAGGCTATTTTAGTTGGTATTTTATATTGGCTGGGTATGGGCAGAGCAGAATATTATGTGGCCTATGCTTTAAGAAAGCCCGTAGTTACGGGTACTTTAATTGGTTTAATATATGGTAATGTTCAAGCTGGCTTGTTATATGGCGCTACCATTCAGTTAATGTGGATGGGCGGTATTGAAGCTGGAGGAAACATTCCAGCAGATCAAAGTTTAGCAACATGTATAGCAGTTCCTGCAGCAATTTTAAGTGGTATAAAGCCAGGAGCAGCTGTTGCTTTAGCAGTTCCTTTTAGTGTATTAGGAGTCTTAATTAATAATTTACGCAGGACTTTTAACTCATTTTTTAATACAAGAGTAGACAAACTTATTTCTGAAAAAAAGTTTGATGCGGTTAACAAATGGGAGTTTCTTATTCCTTGGGCTTGTAACTTTGTTTTATATTTCACTCCAGTATTTGTGGCAACCTTATTTGGTCCTTCAGTGTTAAAAGCATTTGTAAATATTATTCCAGTATGGCTAATGAATGGTTTAAATAATGCAGGGATGATGCTTCCAGCTCTTGGTTTTGCCTTAACAATTGTTGTTATGGGAAAGAAAAAATATATTCCGTTCTTTGTTTTAGGATATTTTATGTTTGCTACTATGAAATTTTCAATGCTAACAGGAGCAGTATTTGCAATTTCAATCGCTTTAATTTTCTCTTTATTACAACAAAATGATGATGCTGAAGAAAAAGAGGAGGTATAAAAATGGATAGCTCAAAAGAAAAAAATAAGAAAATAACTAAACTAGATATAGTTAAGGCATGGGCAAAGTGGTGTTTAGCGGTAGAAGTACCGGTTAGCTTTGATAGAATGCAGGCATTGGCATTTAGTTTTTCAATCAGTCATATACTAAAAAAAGTTTATCGTGATGATCCCGAAGAATATCAAAATGCAATGATTCGTCACGTGCAAATGTTTAACTCCAATTGTGATTGGGGAAGTATCATTCACGGCATTACTATTTCTTTGGAAGAACAAAGGGCCCAGGGAAACAAAAATGTTACACCTGAGATGATAGAGTCATTGAAAGTCGGTTTAATGGGACCTTTAGCCGGTATAGGAGACAGTGTAGATCAAGGTATTGTTGCAACAATTCCGCTGGCAATTTTTGTTCCTATGGCCTTAAAGGGTGCAGTTTGGGCAGCTTTTGTTCCGGGAATTATCTATCTCGTTTGGAGTTATTGCTGGTCATTTTTCTTAATAAATCAAGGTTATAAGTTAGGTCGTAATTCTGTTATGAAGTTGCTGAAATCCGGGTTACTTCAAAGAGTTATTGATGTAGCAAGTATTGTTGGACTGTTTATGATAGGTTGTTTGTCAGCATCTTATGTAAAATTTCCAATTGCATTAAAAGCTGGTGGAGTGAGTATTCAACAGATCTTAGATCAGATACTTCCAGGCATGTTGCCTTTTTTACTAACAATGGGCATGTACTTTTATATTGATAAAAAAGGACCGAAATTTATTAGAATTCTGCTAGTAACAATGATTTTAGCCATAATTTTAACAGCAACAGGAATTATGGCTTAGAAAGGGCGTAAAATGAAAATTTTAATAACTCCAAGGGGTTTTGCAAATGTGGGTCAGAAATATATTCAAGAACTAATCGATGCTGGTTTTACTGTTGACTATAACAAAACTGGTGCTCAATATTCATATGAACAATTTAAAGAAAAAGCAACGGATGCAGATGGAATCATCGTGGGTGTTGATAAGGTTGACAGTGAAGTTTTTGATGTAGCTCACAATTTAAAAGCGGTATGCAAATTTGGTGTTGGTATTGATAACATCGATGTAACAGAAGCAAAAAAGAAAAATGTTGAAATAGGCAGGACCGTAGGCTCTAATTCTAATTCAGTTGCAGAGCATGTTCTTTCTTTTATATTTGCCGATGCCAAAAATTTGTTTAATACATTTTCTAAAGTAAAAGCTGGACAGTGGGACAAGCCTACCGATATTGAAATTGAGGGAAAAGTATTGGGCATTGATGGCTTCGGAGCAATTGGTAAAATTTTAGCAAAAAAGGCAAGCCAGTTAGGAATGACTGTACTAGTTCACGACATTTTTAATATTGATCACGAAACTCAAAAAGTTTTTGGTATTAAACAAGTTTCTTTTGATGAACTTTTGAAAAATTCTGATTACTTGACGTTACATTTGCCATTAACCAAAAAAACTCGAAACACAATTGATAGTGATGAATTTAAAAAGATGAAACGTAATGCTTGTTTAATAAATGCTGCTAGGGGTGGTATTGTCAACGAAGAAGCTTTATTGGATGCACTAAAGAAAAATATGATCAGAAGTGCTTATTTTGATGTTTTCAGCAGTGAGCCTCCTGCTAAGAATGATCAGTTATTAAGGCAACCAAATTTTTATTTAACAGCGCACACTGCAGCCAGGACTAAAGAAGCTGAGTTAAGGACATGTGAATATTCCACTAATTTCATGTTAAAGACACTTAGGAGGTGAGTAGAGTGGCAATAAAAATAGTGGTAGCTACTCATGGTAACTTTGGTAAAGAAATTATTAACTCTGCTAGTATGCTTATAGGAGATATTTCAAAAATTACGTCACTTTCGTTAATGCCTGGAATGTCTTTTGAGGATTTTGTGAATGAAGCAAGAGATACTTTGATTAAAAATAAGGATGAACAAATATTATGTTTTGTCGATCTTTTTGGTGGTACTCCATCTAATACAATGACTGCCTTAACTAGAGAATTTCAGATGAACGTTATTACAGGTTTAAATTTGCCTATGCTTATTGATGCTTGTCTAAAAATTCAGAGTGGAGAAACAAATTTAGCTAAGTTAACTGCTGAAGAGCATAAAGTAGGAAAAGACTCAGTAGTGATTACAAATGAAAAATTGGAGGAGAACAATAAAAATGTTTAACGGAATTATTACGCCAATCGTGACTCCATTTAATGATGATGAAACGCAAACTATTAATTATCAGGCAACAGACCAACTGATCGACCACTTGATAAAAAATGGTGTTAATGGAATATTTCCGTTGGGAAGCAATGGGGAATTCAATGTTCTTACTATAAAAGAAAGAAATGAGTTTGCTTCTCATGTCATTAATTATGTAAATCACAGAGTACCAGTTTATGTAGGCACAGGAGCCTGTAGCACTAATGAAGCTGTGTACTTATCACGAAAAGCGGAAGAACTAGGAGCTGATGCCCTTTCAGTAATTACTCCTTACTTTTTCAAATTACGAGATGAAGATATTTATGATTATTATAAGCAAATTGCTGAAAGCGTTAAAATTCCAATTATCTTATACAATATTCCCGGAAACACACAAAATAATATTAATCCTAAAGTTTTAGACCAATTAGCTGAAATTCCAAACGTGGCCGGAATTAAGGATAGTAGTGGCAATACAGAAAGCATAGATGCATACTTAAAAGTGGTGCAAAAACATGAAAATTTACATTTTTTAATTGGCTCTGATTCCAAAATTTCTTATGCCTTTGAAAGAGGAGCTACCGGAGCAATTGCAGGTACAAGCAATTTATTAGTTAAAAATGTGGTGGCGCTAAATAATGCTCTGCGTTCAGGAGATATTGAAACGGCAAAAAAAATGCAAGAAAGTCTTAATCCTTTAAGAAAAATTATGCATGAAGCTCCAGTACCATCAGTTTTAAAACGTGCAGTAACACTTGCAGGAATAGCTAATGTAGGTAATGCTAGAAAACCAGAGATCGCTCCTAATGAAACCTTGAATCAAGAAATAAAAGAACTTATTGTTGAATATAATCTCAAATAGGAGGAAAAATGCGTAAATTTGATAATATGAGAAGAATTTTAGATAGTTGTGCTTTAGCTGTTGTTAGGGCTCCTAAAAAACGAGTTTTAGAAGTGGCCCAGGGAATAAGTCAAGGTGGAATAGATGTTATGGAGGTAAGTTACACTAATAACGATGCACCATTGGCGATTGATTTGGTACACGAAAAGCTTGGGGATAAAGTTTTAGTTGGAGCTGGAACCGTTCTTGATGCTCCAACCGCAAGAGATGCAATTTCACATGATGCCGGGTTTTTATATTCTCCGATGTTTGATAAAGGAGTTGCAGAAATTGCAAATGAGTATCAAATTCCTTATGCTGCTGGTTGTACAACTGTAACTGAAGCTATCACAGCAATGCGTGCTGGTGCTACATTTATCAAGATGTTTCCATATTCAGGAATTGAAGGCCCTGAGGTCATAAAAACAATCAAGACACCAATACCATGGATGCCTGTTCTCCAATCTGGATCTATAAATGTTGACAATATTCATGAATGGCTTGATGCTGGAGCTGAAATCTTGGGAATTGGTAGTGCCCTTACAAAAGGAACTGTTGAAGATATTGCTCAAAGTGCATCAAAAATACGACAGACTATAGATAACTATTACCAAAAAGGGTAACTGCTATATACTACAAAAATAATCAAAATTCCTGCAAAAAGCAGGAATTTTTTATTAAAGAATTTAAAATTACTTTAACGATTAAGTAATATTTTTATTTAATTTGCTATAAAGTTAACTCCAAGGTTTACAATCTGTTTGTAATTTAATAAAGGAGTAATAAAATGAAAGAAATCAAATTAAATAATGGTATTACAATGCCTATCTTGGGCTTTGGCGTTTTTCAAATAAATGATTTGAATATTGCTGAAAATGTGGTTGAGGATGCAATTAGATCCGGATTATCGTTTAATTGACACAGCTGCTTCTTACGGCAATGAAGGAGCGGTAGGAAAAGCTGTTAAAAATAGTGGAGTTAATCGATAAGATTTGTTTATTACTACTCGCGCTGAAGAAATTGCCAATTTTACTTTTACAGATTTGTCATTAAATTAGTTTTAAACAGTAAAAAAGTTACTAGTAAAGTCAGTTTGATATGCTAGTAACTATATTAATTAAAGTTAACATTATATTTACGACCAATAGGTGGAAAAGTTGGCAGTCTCAATGGTGTAGTATGCCATTGGGTGAAAAGAGTAGCACATAATAAAATAAAAGGAACATCTTCAGGTCGTTCAATGTCGCAAATGAGGACTACGCCCTCACTTTGAACAACAGTACGCACTGTTGCGACTTTTTTGATACCAAAGAGGAACTTATAACTTCCCTTTTTGATACTGCCAGAGACTATATAATTTAATCTAGTAATATAAAAAAGGTTTGCCAATTTATTGTTTAAGCGTTTAACCTTTACTAAAGAATGGTTGATAACATCAATTGTGTAGGAAGAAATAAATCCATTGCCATCGGTATAAAGACGTCCGATTTCTTTACCATTAACTTTTTTTAAGTACAGAGTATGGTTGGGATTATCTAAATTGCCTTGAATAATATACTGAATTTTATTGTTTTCATTTGCTACAGGTATTTGACCATATTCCTGTTTTTGAGTTAATTCCAATAAGTAGCGCATCTAAGCACCTCTATTCTTTTGCATTATCCTTGATAAATTTTCTTAAAACATAAGCAACTCCATCTTCATTATTTGACTTGGTTTTGACTTGTGCTAATTCTTTTATTGCCGGAACAGCATTGGCCATAGCCACCCCTGTTCCGGCATCTCTAATCATGCTGGCATCATTTAAATTATCACCGATAGCAGCTACTTCTTCACGTTTAATACCCTTTTGACGTGCATAATCAAGAAGCGCTGGTCCCTTTTGTGCTTTAGCATCATTAATCTCAATATTAGCAGCAGAGCTTGAAGTCACAACAACGTCACCTAAAGCATTGATTTCTTTTTTAGCTTGAGTAAAAGCAGCTTGACCGCGACCATCGAATGCAATAATTTTCATGATTTCAATCTTGGGATTTGTTAGCAAGTGATCATAATCATCTACTAAAGTCATGCTTAGCATAGCATCACTACCTGCAGCAGTAGCTACTGCTTTTTTAAAATTAACCTTTGGATCAAGTAACATTAAGGAACGAGCTAAATTAACTATTCGCTTACTAGTATCCGTTGAGAAAATCTTTTCAGCGGTGACTAATTCAAAATAAATATTATTTTCCCTGAGGATTTTTGAAATTAGACTGGCTTTTTTATTTGGCAGTTTGTGCTTAACCTTTAAATTGGCATCCGCATCATAGACTAATGCACCATTAATATTGATAAAGCCAGTTTTAAGACCATAATCATGCATAGTTTTACGAGATTGTCGTGGCGCACGCCCGGTTGCCACTAAAAATTCAATACCATTTTTTTGTGCTGCACGAATCGCAGCGACATTTTTGTCTGATATAGCCATATCACTGTTAAAAAGAGTTCCGTCTAAATCACAAGCTACTAATTTAATCAATGGTAAAATTACTCCTCCTCCAATTTTGCTAGTTAAATGAGTACTTTACATGTTAACATTATGAAGAAAACCTTACCTTTAATTTTTATCAACTTCACATGAAAATTAAAAGAAATTAAAAGTATTTATTGTCCCAGTTTCATTATTAATTTCATGATAACATAAAAGTTAACGAAAGAGAGGCTGTTTAGGTGATGAAAAAATTTATTGGAAACGACTGGGATGAAATCTTGGCTCCAGTGTTTAACAGTGAAAAGTATCAGCGATTACATGAATTTTTAAAAAAAGAATATGCGACCAAAAAGATTTATCCTGATATGTATCATATTTTTACCGCTTTTAAGTTAACTTCATTTGCAAATACTAAAGTAGTCATTTTGGGACAGGATCCGTATCATAATCCTGGTCAGGCAACAGGGATGAGCTTTTCAGTTAATCCCGGTGTAAAATTGCCACCTTCTCTGCAAAACATTTATAAGGAACTTTATGATGATGTGGGTTGTAGACCCGTTAATCATGGTTATTTAAAAAAATGGGCAGATCAGGGAGTTTTACTATTAAATGCTGTTTTAACTGTCCCTTACGGTCATGCTAACGGTCACCAGGGAAAAGGGTGGGAAGAAGTAACTGACGCCGCAATTAAGGCTTTAAGTGATCGTGGCAAAGTGGTCTTCATATTATGGGGTCGCTATGCTCAAAATAAAATCGTTTTGATTGACCAAGATAAAAACTTTGTGATTAAATCAGCTCATCCAAGTCCGTATTCTGCAGACAGAGGATTTTTTGGTTCAAGACCTTTTTCACGCTGCAACGAAGCACTAAAAAATTTTAACGAAATCCCCATTGATTGGCAGTTGCCGACCAAAGTTACACAAGCAGATTTAGCATAGGTAGGAAATAAATGAGCGTTTTTGATTTATTAAAAAATAAAGTACAAAAGTCACACAGAAAGTATCAGATTGTTTTTCCTGAAGGAGATGACCTCCGCATTTTAAACGCAGCCAGCAAATTATCTTTGGATAATGTTGTTAAGCCCATTTTATTAGGCAGTTCCACGAAGATAACTAGTTTGGTACAAGAACAAAATTTAACTTTTAGAGAGTTAGTAATAATTGATCCAGCTCACTATGAGAACAAGGCAGCTATGGTGCAGAACTTTATCAACGCACGAGGGAAAAAAGTTGAACCCACTGAAGTAGCAGAAACAGTAAAAGATCCAAATTATTTTGGCACTATGCTCGTTGAAATGGGGCTGGCCGACGGCATGGTATCAGGAGCAACTCATTCGACTGCTGCAACGGTAAGACCGGCTTTGCAATTGATCCACACCGCTAAAGGCATGAAACGTGTTTCTGGCAGTTTTATTATGGAGCGGCACGATGAAAAATATATCTTTGCTGATTGCGCAATTAATCTAGATCCAGATAGCCAAACTTTAGCTGAAATTGCATACCAGTCAGTTAAGACTGCACAAATGATTAATATTGATCCTAAAGTCGCATTTTTAAGTTTTTCAACTAAAGGTTCAGCCCAGGCAGATATGGTTGCTAAAGTTGAACAAGCTGCAGAAATTTTTAAACAGCAACATCCAGATATTCCTGCAGATGGTGAGTTACAATTTGATGCTGCTTTTGTGCCTGAAGTAGCTGCTAAAAAAGCTCCAGAATCTGTCATTAAGGGACGAGCAAATATTTTTATTTTTCCTGAATTGCAGTCTGGCAACATTTCTTATAAAATTGCTCAACGTCTAGGTAACTTTGCGGCTATTGGCCCTATCTTGCAGGGACTGCGCAAACCTGTTAATGATCTTTCGCGCGGGGCAAATACTCAAGATGTTTATAACATTGCCGTTTTAACTGCTGCACAGGCACTAATAAGGGATGAAGAAAATGAAGCTTGAGGTCAATTCGACACAAGAAATGCAACATTTAGGTGCAGTTATTGCTCAAACTGCACAAGCTCATGATTTATTACTGTTAAATGGTGATTTGGGCGCAGGTAAAACGACTTTAACTCAGGGAATTGGCAGGGCACTGGGAATTAAACGCCCAGTAAAAAGTCCTACTTTTACTATTGTGAGGGAATACACTGAAGCCAAGCTGCCATTATTTCATATGGATTTTTATCGTTTGGAAAATGATGATTTATCATCAATTGATTTAAGTGCTTATATGGCCGAACCTGGCTTGGTTGTAATTGAATGGCCGGAAATTGTGCAAGAACAACTTCCTGAGCAATTTTTACAACTGACCATCAAAAGAGTAGATGATAGCTGGAACTCGACTAAGCGAATAGTTGAATTCGCGCCCAAAGGCAGTAGGAATAAACAATGGGCAGAAAATATTATAGAAAAAATAAGTTAAAAAATAGGGCCTAAAAGGCCCTACTTTTTTATGCTATATTTGATAAACTAAGTTTTTCAGTGCTTCGTCACCATATTGTTTATCTTGTGCTATTAATATACCGGCACATGCTTCACTATCACTTAAGGCATTATGATGGTGCCATAATTCTACACCAAGAGCATTTGAAACAGTGTCGAGTTTATGGTTAGGTAATTTCGGTTCAAATAACTTGCTGGTCCGTAAAGTATCAATAACAAAATAGTGTGGTTCAGGTATGTCATAGCGTGCCAAGCTCTGTCGCATGACATTAGTATCAAAGCGGGCATTATGAGCCGTGACTAACATCCCCGGTTGATATAAATCCTTAATTTTAGGCCAAACTTCAGCCATCGTTGGGGCATCTTTGACATCTGCCGCAGTAATATCGTGAATTTGAATGTTGCGAGCATCAAAAGGCATTTGCGGATTAATTACCGTATAAAAACGATCTATAATTTGATTGTCCCGAACCATCACTAGTGCCAAAGAGCAAGCACTCTCTGGATGCCGGTTGGCTGTTTCAAAGTCCATCGCGATGAAATTCATATTATCTCCTTTAAATTTTAATTTTAGTATAACATATGATGAAGCAATTAACTGAATGCGGTAAAATAGTAAAAGATTAGTAAAAAAGGGGATTTTTGTTTTGAAATTAGCGGATTTAGCCCAAAATGGTATTGAAATGGAAAAGCAGGTTCCGCTTAGTAAATACACATTTACTAAAACTGGAGGACCAGCTGAATTTCTCGCCTTTCCTCGTAATGACAGTGAATTAAGGAAATTAGTAATTACTGCTAACGAAAATAATGTTCCCTTAACGGTAATAGGTAATGCTTCCAATTTAATTATCCGAGATGGTGGAATTGATGGTTTAGTCATAATTTTAACCAAGATGGAAAAAATAAAAGTTAAAGGTAATTGCGTTATTGCCCAAGCAGGAGCCACAATTGTTGATACGGCTTTTACTGCTGCTCATCATGGTTTAAGTGGTATGGAATTTGCAGCTGGAATTCCAGGCAGTGTTGGTGGGGCAGTCTTTATGAATGCTGGTGCTTATGGAGGAGAAACTTGCAATGTAATCCAAAGTGTAAAGGTGCTGACACGAGCAGGTGAATATAAAAATTATTCTCAAGCAGAAATGAAATTTTCCTACCGTCACTCCTTGGTGCAGGAAAATGGTGATATTGTAACAGAAGCAGCTTTTACCTTAAAAAAAGGAAATAAAAGCAAAATCTTGGCAAATATGAATTATCTCAACGCTTTGCGTAAGTATAAGCAGCCTCTGGAATATCCATCTTGTGGAAGTGTTTTCAAGCGCCCAGCTGGTCATTATGTTGGACCTATGATTATTCAAGCAGGACTTCAGGGAAAACAAATTGGTGGTGCTCAAGATTCAACTAAACATGCTGGTTTTATCGTGAATAAAGGTGGTGCTACGGCTACGGATTACTTAAATTTAATTCATTTAATTCAAAAGAAAATCAGGTCAAGTTTTGGACTTGACCTACAAACAGAAGTTAGAATAATTGGTAAGCCCAATGATTAAAGTATTATGTTTACACATAATGGGAAGGAGAATTTATGCAAAGTGTTGGTACCCATATTTTTACTTGGAGCACCTTTTCAACAATTCTTGATATTCTAATTATCTGGTTTGTTGTTTACCACCTGGTGGTTTTGATCCGGGGAACTAAAGCAGTTCAACTGGCCAAGGGCATTGTGCTGATATTTCTTGTACGCATTATTGCTGGCATCTTGCAATTGCATGCTACCACCTGGTTAATTGATCAAATCGTTTCCTGGTCCGTAGTAGGTATTATTGTGATTTTTCAGCCAGAAATCAGACGTGGACTTGAGCACTTAGGCCGTTTGCCTATTTTTGGCGGCCGTGAGGACAGTGCTCGGGATGAATCAATTAAATTTATTAATGAGCTTGATAAAGCTATTCAGTACATGTCAAAAAGAAGAATTGGAGCATTGATTACAATTCAGCAGGAAACCGGTCTTGAAGATTATATTGAAACTGGAATTAAGTTAAATGCAGATGTTACGGGGGAACTGCTTATTAACATTTTCATTCCCAATACTCCGTTACATGATGGTGCGGTTATCATCAACAATGATCATCAAATTGCAGTTGCTGCGGCCTATTTGCCACTTTCAGATAACAGCATGATTCCTAAAAGACTGGGAACACGCCATCGCGCTGCTGTAGGTATTTCTGAAGTGACGGATGCAATTACTGTAGTTGTTTCAGAGGAAACTGGAGGGGTTACAATTACCCGTAATGGCCGTTTTATGGTTGATTTAACCCGTGATGAATATCTAAAATATCTCAATGCAGAACTGGTTCCAAAGAAAAATGATAACGATAAATGGTATCAAAAAATTATCCGCAAGCTCTGGAAATGGGGTGCTGACCGATGAGAGAATTTTGGAAAAAATCTTGGTTTATTAAACTGGTATCTTTGTTAATAGCTGTTTTACTGGTTATTTATATTAACTCTACTCAGGCCGGATTTTTATCTCAAGGACAAGCAGAAAAAACAAAGCAAACTGCAAATAAAACCCAAACCATTAAGGTTCCCCTGCAAGTTTCGGTTGATACTGATAAGTATTATGTTGTTGGCTATCCTGAAAAAGTAAGTGTGACACTCGAGGGTTCAACTGCATTGGTTACTTCAACCGTTAATACCCAAAACTTCAGAGCGTACATCGATTTGACTAATAAAAGTATTGGCAAACATAACGTTAAAATTCATGTTAACGGCATTAACAGGCAAATATCCTATTCGCTTAATCCTCGCAGTGTTGAAGTTGATATTCAAAGACGAAAATCTACTACAATGCCTATACAAATAGAGTATAATAAGAGTGCTGTTGCTCGTGGCTATCAACTGGGTCACTCCAGTGTTTATCCGCAGCAGGTTGAAGTGACCGGAGCTCGTTCTGAAGTAGATCAAATTGACCAAATAGTAGCCAAAGTAGTTTTACCAAATGGGATTGACCACACATATGAGCGGCAGGTCAATTTAATAGCAGAAGATCATAAGGGCAGGCAACTAAACGTAGTTATTGATCCCGCAACGGCTAAAGTATCAATTCCCGTTACAACAGCCAAAAAAGCAGTTAAAATAAAGCTTGAGCCTGAGCATGAGAAAATGAATAAAATATATTCTCTAACTGCTAAAACTAAGTATGTTACTTTATATGGTAGTGAAGAAGACTTGGCTAAGGTGAAGCATTTAAAGGTCCCGGTCGATTTGAGAACTATTACGTCTTCTACTACCAAAACAATTACTTTTAATTTACCTGATGGGGTTGTGAGATCAAATCCCAGGCAGATTACTGTTGATGTAAAAGTGGAAAATGCAAACGATTCAAAAAATAAAAATAATTAAGATAGGAAGGTTGTTTAATAATGTTGAAATATTTTGGCACTGATGGTGTACGTGGAGTGGCTAATCAAGACTTGTCTCCAGAATTGGCATTTAAACTGGGTCGTGATGGTGGCTACGTTTTAACTAAAAATAAAGCTAAGGAAGAGCAGGCAAAAGTTCTAGTTTCTCGTGATACCAGGATTTCGGGGCAAATGTTGGAATACGCTTTGATATCCGGACTTCTTTCCGTTGGGATTGAGGTTTTAGAAGTTGGTGTAATTACTACCCCTGGTTTGTCCTACTTAGTCCGTGCTCAAGGGGCTGATGCCGGTGTTCAAATTTCCGCTTCCCATAATCCTGTAGAAGATAACGGTATTAAGTTCTTTGGCAGCGATGGTTTGAAATTGTCGGACGAAATGGAGGGCGAAATTGAAAAACTAATTGATGCTCCAGAAGATAATTTGCCTAGACCTTCTGCTAAAGGATTGGGTTCAGTCACTGACTTTCATGAAGGCGGTGCCAAATATTTACAATTTATTGAAAATACTATTCCCGAAGACCTTGGTGGTATCAAAGTGGTTATTGACGGTGCCAACGGTGCTGCCAGCAGTTTGATTTCTCGGCTATTTGCTGATTGCGGAGTTGATTTCACTACTATTGCTACTCATCCTGATGGCTTGAACATTAATGATCACGTTGGCGCTACGCATACCAAAAAACTGCAGGAAGAAGTCGTTAAACAAGGTGCGCAACTTGGTCTCGCTTTTGATGGCGATGCTGATCGTTGCATTGCTGTTGATGAAAATGGTCACGAAGTTGATGGCGACCACATCATGTATATTCTCGGCAGCTATATGGAAGATGGCGGTCGACTGAAAAAAGATACCATTGTCACTACTGTAATGAGTAATCTCGGCTTTACTAAGGCATTACAAAGGCGTGGCATTAAAAATGTTCGTACACAGGTGGGCGACAGGTATGTTTCAGAGGAAATGCGAGCAAACGGTTATAATTTAGGTGGAGAACAATCAGGTCACGTGATTATGAGTGACTATCATAATACCGGTGACGGAATGTTGACTGGCTTGCATCTAATGTTAGTAATGAAAAGAACTGGCAAAAGTTTGACAGAATTATTAACTGATTTTAAGGAATATCCCCAATGCTTGGTTAATGTTCCGGTTAAGGATAAAAAATCCTGGAAAGAGCACCAACCTATTTTAGACGTCATTAAAGAAGTTGAAAATGAAATGGGTGATGAGGGACGAGTATTAGTGCGGCCTTCCGGAACACAGTCGCTTCTGCGGGTAATGGCTGAAGGACCTACTCAAGAGGAAACTGACGCTTACGTTAAGAGAATAACCGATGTAGTGGAAGCGGAAATGGGAGTATAAATAAATAAAACCTACTTGTGCGTTTGAGTTAAAAAGCAGTTAAACCAGAATAAGACCCTCAAAATTGAGGGTCTTATTTTATTCTTTAACATTTTTTTCTATGCCAGCTGGTGTGACATCAGCTGCTGTATTTACTGGCTTTAAATTTTGCCAACTTATCTTACTAAAGCAGCCCATTCGTTTTAAGATAAGAATATTTTTTCTCACCCTTTTTGTTATAAACACGAGTCTTATGATTCAAGGTTAGCTTGCCTTGCTCAGAATTTACATTTGACGTAGTAG
>NZ_JBVOWJ010000030.1:0-2794 GCF_058139575.1 Lactobacillus sp. VURO6/B1 (VP7)
AAAAAGAACCAAGCAGTTTATTAGCTGCTTGATTCTATTCATTTAAGCTCTATCAACAGGATTTGACAAAGAGCCATAATAATGATAACTTGTTATTGATACACTCTTTTAATGAGTTTGATATGAACTTGTATCAAATAAGAAAGACTATGATAAGAAAAGAGTCAACAGAATGATTTATGATTTTTCTATGTATTTGAGTGATCTAGATGATCAACGTCTTTTCCAAGTATTAAAAAAAGTAATCAACTTGATTTGATTTGGAAAGAAATTTCTTTAATTAGACAAATTGAAATAAACGAAATAAAAGAAAATATTCAAGACCTTGTGACAATTGCAAGTAAAGCCATGAAGTTTACTAATTTAAAAAACCAAGAGTCACTGAGCAAAAAATGGGCTAACTATATTTTGTTTCAAGAAACTGATGCTATATTTGTTTATTTATTTTCTCAGACAAAGTGTTTTCTAAAAAATAATTTAATTATTATAAATGAAGAAAAATTAAATGATATTAAGAGAGGAAATACGATAATTTTTAGTCCACATTGGGGAGATTTTTATTCTATACCAATAATATTGGCGAGTTTAAAAATTCAAAATGTTCCATTAGCTAATGGTGATGAAGGGGAGCATATGCGGTCCATTTTAGATGTAATGTTATCGAGCTTAAAAAAGTACATAACAGAAGTTTTAGACACATCTAACCCAGTTAATGCTCTTTTTAAGTTGGATAATTTATTAAAAAATTCAAAAAATATACTTGAATTTCCAGAATATACATTAGGTCCTAAACCCAAGTATCGTACTAAGTATTTAGATAATTTCTTTCCCGTAGCGTACGGATTAGCAGCCTTAGCTAAACGAAATAATTCAAATATACAACCAGTTACTTTTACAAGAATAGATGATTTTCCTCATTATGAATTAAGATTTTATTCCAAGATAAATATAAAAGATATGACAGTAGGACAGATTAATAATAATATTCACAGACTGATAAACAGTATAATAGTTAAGACTCCTGAAAAGTGGTGGTATTGGTATTTGTTTTCCAAAAATAGAATATCAATCAATTAAGTATTATATATTAATTTAATATACAACGGTGATAAAAATGAAAATAAAAAACATAATTAGATGGTTACCTAATTGGCTCGTATTTTCAATAATAATAACAACAATTATTTCATCATTTGATGGAGTAGTTTTGGCACAGGTACTTTCTTCTATAGCAAATTTTAATCATAACTCAACATTTTTAGAAGTAATGTTTTATGCTGTCAAAAGCTTTTCAGCAATGGCTATTGTGTATTTTTCAATGACTTTAAGAAAAATGTTAATAAATTTAGCAATAAAAAAGCTTAATGTAAAGCTCAAAAGTAATTTTATTTATGGGCAAATTAATACTTCAACTTTTAGTAGTGATACTGCGGATAATGTCTCAAAAATATTTAATGATTTTAAATTGGTTGAAACAGATTACTTTAGTCTGATGTTTGAAGTATTTGCGTCTTTGTTAATGGCATTAATCTCTGGAATTTATATTTTAAGTTTAAGCATACCTATTGGAATTTTGTTTATTTTATTTTCTTTATTACCTATGATAACTCCAAAGATTTTTGGTAAAAAATTAACTGCCACTTCTTCAAAGTGGCAGGAAGATAGTAGTAGATTTTTAAGTAAGGTAACTGATTTATTTAATGGAGCCAATACTATCAAAACTTATTTAGCTGAAAAGTATATGTACAATGATACAGATAAGTATTTAAATGAATCCGAAAATTCTTATTTACTTATGAATAACTGGCAAGCTGTTACTTTTTTTGTCGCTTCAATTCTTTCAGTTGTTAGTTATATTTTACCTATTGGTATTGGCTTGCTTTTAGTTATTCAAAGAAAGATATCTTCTGCAGCTTTGATTGGTATTTTTATGGCTAGTGACAGAGTCGTAGGTCCATTAGGAACAGTTTCAGAGTATCTTAGTAAGATAAAAACTACTCAAGAAATTCGAAAATCTTATAGTGAACATATGATTGAATTTAAAGCTCCTAAAAAAATATCGAAAGATATTAAGCCAAAAATTTGTTTTGAAAATGTTTATTTTACGTACTCAAATGGTAAACAGATTATCAATAATTTGAATTTAAATATTACTTTTGGAGAAAAAATTTTGATTACAGGAGCTTCTGGTGTTGGTAAATCGACAATACTTAATTTGATTCAGGGTTCTATTAAACCAAGTAGCGGAAAAATTTATTTGAGGGAAAAGAATAGTAAAATAAACAATATTCTCGAATCTGGTAGGATTGCTTATATAAGACAAAATCCCAACTTATTTAATGATACTTTGCGTTTTAATCTAACTTTAGGCGAGGATTTCTCAACTAAAGATTGTTTATTTGTTCTTGAAAAAGTAGGATTGATTAATGAACTAGGTAACGATGCTTTAAATAGATATTATGGTGAAAGTGGGAAAAACTTATCTGGTGGACAACGGCAGCGAATCGAAATTGCTAGAGCTCTTCTTTTTAATAAAAAAATTATTTTAATTGATGAAGCAACTTCTAGTTTAGATCCAAAAATGTCGGACAAAATAAATAAAATTATTCAAAATTTAGATTGTACAGTGATTGAGGTTGCTCATTATTATGACGATATTGAATTTAAACATGCACATTTTACACACTATGTACTTGAAAATAAAACTTTAAGATTAAAGGCTCTATAATTTATCCTGTTGATGACTTATCCATGTGGTAAGCTGTTAATAGGTTTTTTATTGCATAAAAAAGGA
>NZ_JBVOWJ010000031.1:0-2649 GCF_058139575.1 Lactobacillus sp. VURO6/B1 (VP7)
CTACCAAACTGAAGCTGAGGGTGCAGCAGTTTCAGATGATGAGTCCACGGACCAAAACAGCAGCAGTCAAACTGCTGACAGCGAAGCTAACACAAGCACTTCAAGCAGCACTCCAGAAACTGGACAAGTCCAGGCTAGTGCCAATAGCAGCACAACTAGTGAAAATAGTGCAGACACAGCTGCAGGCAATACCAGCGATCCAAGCGCCACAGACGATGCAAAAGCTAACAAGCAAGAAGCAGGCTCTGCACAATTTGACCCTGCTAAAGCTACTCGGGAAAGTTTCCCAACTAAATGGCAAGGGATAGATATCAGTTTTGATGATGAAGGTGATATATTAAAAATTAGTGGTGGCACAATCGATAACAGTGACAATCATTCTATCAGCCTATTCTACAATTTAAGTGGACAAAATCCAGTGTTAGCCGCTAACATTAAAGAAATTGATATCACTGGCAAACTCAAAATTATTGGCTCTGCAAATGATCTGTTTACTAGTCTTGGGGTATTAGAAACCATCAAGGGGCTAGATAATCTTGATACTTCTGAAGTTACCAGCATGGAAAACATGTTTAGTGAAAATAAAAAACTAACGAATATCGATTTATCTAGTTCAACTTCTTTCATAACCACAAAAGTGACGGACATGTCACACATGTTTTATGGTGACGAGTCTTTAACTAAGTTAGATTTATCTCACTTTGATACTTCAAATGTCACAAACATGGCGCATATGTTTGAAGGCTGTGAAGGACTTCGTAGTTTTGCATTCCCAGCTACTTTTAAAACAGATAAAGTGACAGATATGTCATATATGTTTGATGACTGTAATCAAGTTTGGTCAATTGACGTAACCAAATTCAACACTTCTAATGTTGAAAACATGGCATATATGTTTTATAATTGTCAAAGTTTTCTTAAGTTAGACGTTTCAAGCTTTAACACATCAAAAGTGACAGATATGTCATATATGTTTGGTGCTTGTCGTAATTTGCTTAAATTAAATCTGCCGACTACCTTTGTTACCGATAGTGTCCAAAATATGAAGGGAATGTTTAGCGGTTGTGAGTACATAACTGAGTTAGACTTATCACTATTTAATACTGCTAAAGTAACTAATATGGCGAATATGTTCGGAGGTTCTAGCAAATTGACAGACATTATTGCCTCTGATAATTTTACTACCGCAAATGTTACTGACATGAGTAAAATGTTTGCTGGTATTTCAATTACTACTGATAGTATAAATAAATTAATATCCAAATTCGATACTAGCAAAGTCACAGATATGACAGGAATGTTTGCTTCCTGCAAACAAGTAGTTTCACTTGATTTGTCTAAATTTGATACTGCTAATGTCGGAAATGTTTCTGAAAAACTATCTCGTGCTGGTATGGAAAGTATGTTTGGTAGCTGTGATAACTTAACCACTTTAGACTTAAGCAATTTTGATACTAAAAATGTCCGTGATATGAGCCGGATGTTTTACTACGACAAAAAATTAGCAAGTATAAAATTTAGTCCTTCTCTTTTCAATACCTCTAACGTTATTGACATGAAATACATGTTTGATGATTGTCAATCATTAACTAACATTGATGTTAGTCATTTTGATACTGCAAACGTCCTTGATATGAATAACATGTTTAATGATTGTTTTAAATTAGCTGCAATAGATGTTAGTCATTTTAATACTGCCAAAGTAAGTAACATGTCGTATATGTTTGTAAATTGTGAGTCTTTAACAAGTTTAGATGTCACTAGCTTCAACACGGCAGCTGTGAGTGATATGACTAATATGTTCTGGCAATGTTCAAATTTAACCAGTTTGGATCTACACAACTTTAATACCAGAAAAGTTTCTAAATATGATGCCATGTTTCGAGGCTGTGATAAACTAGCAAAACTTGATCTTAGTAGTTTTGATATACAAAATTCATCATCTATTGTTGATATGCTTAGGGTTCTTCCATCCCTTGAAGTGCTTATGCTAGGCAGAAGAAATGATTTGAAAAAAGTCGTAAATACATATGGGGACGGTGGTTTAGGTCACAATCAGGACGGCCATGATGAAGAAGATATCTGGGTTAACATGGGAGTTAATGAAGATAACGGTGGTCTTCAGCCTAAAGCTCATTATTGGACTGGTGCTGATTTAATGGAAAATTATGATGGCAGTAAGGATTATGATGTGTATGTTAATATTAATAAAATTCCAAATCCTTGCAGTATTACCATTAATTATCAATTTGAGGACGATAAAACCGCCAAACTTTCGCCAAACGATTATCAATTCGGTATTGCTGGTAATGACGTGGTTATTCCAATCACAGCCAGAAAGTTGCCCACCTACAAACTTGCCTACGTTGAAATTAATGGCAACAAATACGCTACTGATAAATATGAAGATGCGTTGAGTAAACTAAAGTTTACTAATGATCCTCAAACTGTTACCTTTGGATACGAAAAGAGTAATGCTGGTAAGGGTAATGACTCCGGTACTTCCAGTGGTTCTAACAGCTCCACTGGCTCTGAAGGTTCAACTGGCTCCACTGGCTCTGATAATTCAACAGGTTCGACTGGTTCCGAAGGTTCAACTGGTTCGACTGGTTCCGAAGGTTCAACTGGTTCGACTGGTTCCGAAGGTTC
>NZ_JBVOWJ010000032.1:0-2220 GCF_058139575.1 Lactobacillus sp. VURO6/B1 (VP7)
TTGTAGCACTAGGTTTCGTAGCAACTTCGCTTAATGTACATTATGTTAAGTTGCTTTGGTATATATGGAATTATTTTTTTGATTAGGTATTTAATCTGCTTAATTTGTAATTAATTTGCGTATTTGAGTTTTGGTTTGCTTATTTTTTGTTATTTTTGAAGAATATCATCCATTCATAAACACATGTAATAACTGCTATTAGATAATCATACCAATGAAAAGCTTTTGAAAAGCCCACTAAAGAGAGGAGAAACACAGCAATCAACGCTAAAGTAAAAAGGATAGGCATAGCAAGCGTCATATTGTATCTGGCAAGCCAAGTATCGATTGGCAGAAGCTCTAGAGCCAAGATAATGATTATTATTAAAGTAGTATTCATGTTATAGTCACACCTTTTAGATTATTTAAAGATAGATAAATACGACTGTTCGTGCCGTCCAGTAAGCGACTGTGCTGTTAAGGTGAAGATAATGAATTAGCGCATATCGTATACCATCTTCAGCTTTACCTTCATAATCAGTTAGAAAGTTTACAAAAGCTTTTAGTGGCTTAGTTTTTAAACTGTTACCAGTAATTTTAGCAACGTATTTGGCAATTTTCTTAATTGTTTCTAACTTTAAGCCACGTGTCAGGTTATTGTTTTGTTCAGTAATTTTGTCTTGTAAGAGAGTATTCTGCTGCTCCTCATTAAGTCCAGCACCATTAACAATTTGATCAAACTCATCTTGTTGATCTTTAGTTAATGAACCGTACAATGCCCCATATGAACTGTTGTTTTGATTTTCATTGGAATTACTTACGGAGTTGTCCGTAGCAGCAAATGTATTTACTACAGTTGTTGCCATAGTCGTTCCTATAAAACTTGCTGCCCCAAGAGAAATTCCCAATTTTTTAATGGTACTTTTCATAATAGTACGCCTTTCATAATATTTTAGATCAATGTCGACATTGATATTAAAACCATAGTTCAGCATAAAAATTTGTCAACAAATAATATTAAAAAATAATCATGTATATATAAACATATAGTTCGTTAAATATCCAGTTAATTTGTGCTTTATAATATGAAATTATCAAGTTTTTCAAAGATTAATAACTAGAAGATAAAATAAAAAATGACTCTTACGAGTCATTTGAAATATTGATTACTTATTTAAAAAATACAGTGAAAATTAATATTATAGTAGGTGAAATTATTGTCAAAATAACTTTGAATACGTTACTTTTAAACATTAAGTTCCCTATTGTTAGCGAATGATTATAAGTCAGTTAGAAGTGATCTTAAGATGCCTCAAGGTCTTATGCCCAATTATTTAAAAATCTTTTGCCACCAGTGTTCATTTTTTCGAACTGGCTCTTTTAGTTCATTATCAATGTTTCTTTCCTTACGTTCTAAAGAGCCCTGCTCTTTTATCTTTTGGTCTCTGCCATGTAACTGTTGTTGTTGGTTCATAAGCTGCATTAACCGATCAAACTTTTTTCCTAAAGCCCTATTAGCTTCTCTTAACTCTTTATTCTGCTCCTCGATTTTACTTAAATATCGATTATTAAGCTGATCAATTTCTTCTTGTTGTTTCGCTACTTTTTCTTCCAAATGTCTGACGTAATCAGTTTTACTAATTGATCTAGCAGAACCTACTTCACCATTTTTAAAATGAGCAATGACTTTCTTCGCTTCTGATTCATCAAGAACCATTTTTCTATTTTCTTTTTTATATATTATCTTATATTTTTTTATATACGAATTAATCCTTGTTCTATATCTTGCTACTTCTTTATTAGATGCTGTAGGTACTATTATATCAATTATTTCTCTTATATCTTTCATATATATTTCTCTTATATTGCTATATATTACTATATATTTCTATATATTATTATATATCAATAACAGGACGAAGTCCTCAAAAGAGTAAAGAGGGTTTTATTAAAACATAGAAGCACACGTAGATTTCAAAAGTGTAGATATACAAAAAGGCAATCCAAATGGATTGCCTAGACGTCTAGTATGTCTCTTTTGCATGCGAGGATCGCACTTTATTTTTCACGAAGTTTTTTATAAATCTTTTAAAACTGATAGCCATTTGGCTTAGCACTACTTCGACTAATATTTATATTAGGTTGCCTGGTCCAGTAAAGGTAGCCTTAATAGACAATTAACCAGATAGCTATTAGAATTTAAGGATAAAGGAGTAATTACAATGAAAATTAACAAAAAAT
>NZ_JBVOWJ010000033.1:0-2175 GCF_058139575.1 Lactobacillus sp. VURO6/B1 (VP7)
CTACCAAACTGAAGCTGAGGGTGCAGCAGTTTCAGATGATGAGTCCACGGACCAAAACAGCAGCAGTCAAACTGCTGGCAGCGAGAATAATGCAGGCACTTCAAGCAGCGCCCCAGAAACTGAACATGAGCAGACTAGTGCCAATAGCAGCACAGCAAGTGAAAATAGTGCAGACGCAGCTGCCGGCAATACCAGCGATCCAAGCACCACAGACAAAGCAAAAGCAGATAAGCAAGAAGCAGATCATGCACAATTTGATCCTGCTAAGGCTACTCGAGATGGCGCAATTTCAAGCAGATGGAACGATATCCCCGTTACAGCTGATAATGGTGTATTAAAAATTGGCTCATCTGACAAGCAATATACTATTAAAAATGATAATTTACTAAAAAACATTGGCATTAAAAACAACATACCTTGGGTAGACACATCAAAAATTACAGAGATAAATATATTAGGAACAATAGAAATTGAAGGATATGCTAACAATTTATTCTCTGGACTTTCTAGTTTACAAACTTTTAAGGGATTGGAAAACTTAAAAACAGATAATATAACTCGGATGGATGATATGTTCGATGGTTGTTCATCACTAACTTCCTTGTCCTTTCCTAAAAGTTTTAATACAAGTAAAGTAACTAATATGCAAGATATGTTCGAGAACTGTACTGCTCTAGAAACTTTAGATTTATCAAATTTTGATACTTCTAATGTACGTGAAATGTTGAATATGTTCAATGGGTGTACTAATCTAAAAAGCTTAAATCTACAAAATTTCAATACCGATAAGATAGATGATTTTTTGGGGTTAGGTTCTATGTTTGAAAATTGTACCAATCTTGAAGAACTAAATATCGAAAACTTTAATATTCCATCTGCTAAGTCCGCTACTTCAATGTTTGATAATGACCCTAATCTACGAAAATTAGTTTTAGGCCCTAAGTGCAATATTTCAAATTCTTATCTCAATGTTCAAGGCACCTGGGTAAACATGGGCCTAGGGAAAGGCTCCCCTAAAAAGGGTACATGCAAATGGTACTATCCACAGGCATTCTTAGACGAATTTAATCCTTCGACTCAACATGATGCCTATGTATGTTTTGCTGATCTTGGAGGACCAATTACAGTTCATTATCAAAGTGATAATAAAGATATTGCTGATGCAGATGAACAATTCGGGGACATAGATACTAAACTTGTCAACGACGACTCATTTATTGCTTTTAAACCCAAAGAAATTAAAGGATATAAGTTTGACCACGCGGAATTCAATGGATCAACAACGGATATAGATAGCTTTCTGTTCACAAGCAAGCCTCAAACCGTTAATCTCATATACACCAAAAATGGATCATCTACTCCTAATGGCTCGACTGGCTCTGATGGCTCAAATGGTTCCAACAGTTCTGATAGTTCTAATGGCTCTAACGGTTCAAATAGCTCCAACACTTCTAACAGCTCTAATGGTTCTGATAGTTCTAACGATTCCAACAGTTCAAATAGCTCAAATAGTTCTGACAGCTCTGATGGCTCAAATGGTTCCAACAGTTCTGATAGCTCAAATGGTTCTACTGGCTCTGACAGCTCTGATGGTTCAATCGGTTCTGACAGTTCAAATAGTTCTGACAGTTCAAATAGTTCTGACAGCTCTAATGGTTCCAACAGCTCTGATGGCTCTGATAGTTCTAACGGTTCCAATAGCTCAAATAGTTCTAACAGCTCTAACGGTTCAAATAGCTCAAACACTTCAAACAGCTCTGACAGCTCTGATAGTTCTAACGGTTCCAATAGCTCAAATAGTTCTAATAGCTCTAACGGTTCCAATAGCTCAAACACTTCAAACAGCTCTGACAGCTCTAACGGTTCCAATAGCTCAAACACTTCAAACAGCTCTGACAGCTCTAACGGTTCCAATAGCTCAAATAGTTCTAACAGCTCTGACGGTTCCAATAGCTCAAATAGTTCTAACAGCTCTAACGGTTCCAACAGTTCCAATAGCTCTAATAGCTCTGACAGCTCCAATGGTTCCAACAGCTCTAACGGCTCTGAATCCAACGGCTCCAATGCTTCCAATACTGCTGGTTCAATTGTCAACAGACCTGCAGCCATAGCGCCTGCAGTCACAGTTCATTATCAAGATGAATATGGCAACTCCATTGCCCCTGACCGCGTAAT
>NZ_JBVOWJ010000034.1:0-1510 GCF_058139575.1 Lactobacillus sp. VURO6/B1 (VP7)
AGATCATATTTTGGAGCGACAAAAAACAACGGCTCGGCTACTGTGCAGGGCGTTTTTTAGCTTAAATGTATGCTGGTCCTTTGTGACCAGATTAGTAACCAACGATCGACAAAGCGGTTAGTTAGATAGTTTCTTCTCCTTATTGCAAGGGGAAATTACCTAACTAACCGCTTTGCGGTTATGTTAGTTACCTTATGGGGCCAGTGTGCCCACTGCCAGGAGCAGTATTTGGCAGTTTAGTTTATTCAGCTGACTTTGTTTTAGGTTTAGGTAGAGCAACTGGTGTAGTAGATTTTGGCTCAGCAGTCTTTCATGGTTTAGTTGAAGGTTAGGGTGTTGAGTAGTGTTTTAGTTTTGCTTGTGAGAGACTGACCTGGTTTTTTGTGGCCGTTTATTTGCTTGGAAAAAGTTGTTTTTTTATTTGTATGTTGGAACTTCACAAACTTTTAGGAAAGAGCATAAGGGAAACTGCTATCACTTACTTAACGTAAGGTGATAGCTTGGCGGTGCCAAGCGTTTTCTAACAGCGGCTGCCTGCTAGCACTTTTTTTGCGAAATATCCCATTGTGGGTGTGTTGTGAATACTGGTGTAGAGCTAAAAACTCCATCTGGGTTTGTGAAAGGGATCTGATAGTCCCAAAATGGGATTGTCATAAACCTTGATAGAGCAACATTCTCCTAAGGGTAAAGATCGTATCAAAAACCGTATTTTGGTTTTATTGAATACCAGGCTCGCTTTGAATGTAATGGAGAGCGGGGGGGTAAAAAATAAAAGTAGGTGAAATAGTTGAGGAATGATTTTGTCTACTTTTAAAAAATTGGGGGCAGTCATTTTTGAGCAAAAAGAGAAGTGAATTTAGCAGGTAAATCACACAGCTTATCGCCAGGAAGTCATCCATTTGATAGAAAATCAGGTGTAAGTATACCCGAGGGCGAAAAAACGGCTCACAGGGGCTAATAGGGGCTAAATCAGGCGAATTAAAAAAGCATGAATGTTAGAGAGTTTCATGCTTTTTTCTGTTTGGTCGCATTTTAAATGCTCGTGCTATATTAATATATAGCAGGGGAAATTTTCCCTTAGCATTAAAAAAGGCGTTAAACCTGATCCGTTTAACACCTAATAATGGATATGAGATAGCTAGTCCCATATTCTTAACGATAGAGTTTTGCTAACATCTATTTACATTATAGCCGATTTTGGTTTTAAGTAAAAAGTTTGCAGCAAAGCCAAAAAGGATTAGCTACTCTGAGTCAAGTTTCGGAAGGTGGCAAGAGCTATGCTAACAACAAATGCCAGTTTGGCAATCACTATGGTAGTTTTACCAGTAATTGCGCACGTACTGTGCAAAATGATTGATCGGTATTTTTTTAATGAAAAGTAGCAAATAAGCTGGTATGAAGCAATTGGTCTAATTGTGAAATTACCAGGTAACGAAAAAAGGGAAGGCTGTTAAATCAGTCTTCCCTTTTGCTATACGGCTTCAAATTCACAAACATTTTTTTGCTGCAG
>NZ_JBVOWJ010000035.1:0-1495 GCF_058139575.1 Lactobacillus sp. VURO6/B1 (VP7)
TGAAGTGCAACTAAAAAGTTAGACATTTTAATATTACGCAAGACTCAATGCACGATTTCGATATTTGATCGGGGTCGTGTATTTTAGTTTGTTTGATCTTCTAATATGATTGAACCAGTAAACGTAATCATGCAGTACTTCCCGCATTTCTGCTAGTGAACTGATCTTAATGCGGTTGAGCTTCTCCCGTTTCATTAGGTTGAAGATGGTTTCTCCCGGTGCATTATCGTGGCAATTACCCTTGCGCGACATGCTTTGCTTAATCTTCATCTGTCTTAGTTTGGTCTGATAGCCGCTGTGGCGGTATTGAAAACCCTGATCTGAATGCAAAATAGGCTGGGCTGTTTTAGGCAGCTTGTGCTTAAGCTCTGCCAGCATATCATAAACCAGCTTCATGTTAGGCGAATAGCTGACTTGACAAGCCAGTATTTCCAGTGAGGCCTCATCAATGACCGGTGAAATATAAACCTTTTTGCCTGTGGTCAGCTTGTATTCGGTAATATCCGTGTGTAAGACGTGGTAGGGTCTGGTTTCATTAAACCGCTGCTTTAAAATGTTTTCCTTGATTACGCCTGCAGGGCCCGCATAAGAACTGTAGCGTGCAGTGCGCCTACTGTAGACTCTGGTCTTTAGTCCCAGCTGCCGCATCAGCTTGCGCACGGTATTGGGCGCATAGCTAAAGCCTTGATCTAAGAGTGCACCATGCATACGTCGATAACCGTAAGTCTCATCACTTTCTTGGTAGAAGATAGACTTGATTACGCCTTTAACAGCAGCGTATTTATCTAATCGGTTCAATCGGTGACTGCGGTTGTCGTAATAAGTTTTGCGGTTAAGGTGCAGCTTGGCAAGCAAAAGCTTTAACGGCACCTCAGGTCGCTCAGCCCGAATCTCCACGACTATTCTGGTTTTTTGCCGGTTGGTGAGCGTGGATATCGGGCAGCCACTTTTTTTAGGATTAAGTTATCCAATTCTAAGTCGGCTTTTTGTGCCTCTAGCTCAGCAACCTGACGACGCAATTGTTCTACTTCGGTTAGCTTCTTAGTGGGTTTAAGCTTCTTCTGACGCTTCTTTTTAGTCATGGTTGGTGGTCTCCCCTTGGATTTTGGGAGCAGCCCAGAGTAGCCTGCAGCCTGATAAGCCGCCAGCCATTGTCTTACTACTGACCGCGAAAGATTAAAAACTGCAGCTACCTGGAGTACTCCCATGTGATGTTCATGATAGAAGCGTACCACATTTAGCTTGAATTCAGGCAAATAAGTTTGTCGGGTGTGAGTAACCTTTAAAGCGGCTAAGCCATGTTTACGGGCACGTTCTGCCCAGGCCCTAATCTCGGTATGATCAATGCAGTATTCGCGTTCTAGTTTAGCTAAAGAGGTTTGGTGGGATAAGTATTTACTGCAAATTTCCATTTTCAAAGTAGTTGAATATTTAGTCATGAAAAAAGTGCTCCTAATAGTCAGATTAATGTCTAACTATTATGGAGCACTTCAAA
>NZ_JBVOWJ010000036.1:0-1394 GCF_058139575.1 Lactobacillus sp. VURO6/B1 (VP7)
GCGCTTAACTTGCTCAAAGAAGGCTACAGCAGCCATTCTGTGGCGCAAATGATTGGCACCGGATCACATCAACTAATTGATACCTGGGCTGCACAATACCAGCACTTTGGCGTTAAGGGTCTAGAAATTCGGCACACCTCGCAAAATTATCGTGGTCAATTCAAGCTTCAAGTCTTAAACTGGAGAAAAGAACATGACGAGACCTATCAAAATACCGCCATTCACTTCAAAATTGCCACACCCAGCTTAATTTGTACTTGGCAAAAACGTTTTGACGAAGGCGGGCTTGATGCGCTCTTTACCAAACGAGGCCGACCACCAATGAACAAATCGCCTAAAAAACCAGTTAAGTATACCAGCAGTGAGTTATCTGAATTAGAGCGGCTGCGCTTAGAAAACCGTCAGCTCCACATTGAGAACGACTACCTAAAAAAGTCGAAGCCTTAGCTCGGCGCAAAGACGCTCAACGCAAGAAGAACGGACCATCATCCAAGAGTTAAGGCATGAGCACAACTATCAACTGCAAGAACTATTGCACTATAGCTTTTTAGCCAAGAGCACCTACGAGTATCACCCGCGCAACAGGCGGAAAAAATACAGCGATCTGGCTTTACTGTCGCTGATTAAAGTGGTTAAAAGGCATAATCCCAGCTTCGGCTACCTGCCCATGACCGACACGCTAAAAATCAAGTACGGCTTGCAGGTGAACCATAAACGCATTTACCGCCTGATGAAGGAGCACAAGCTGCTGGCCCGCAAATACAACTTGCGTGCAGGCAAGTATGATTCATCAAAAGGTCCGCAAGGCAAGAAGGCGAAGAACCGCTTCCACCAGAAGTTTAAGACCGATCGGCCCTACCAAAAGGTAGTCACCGATATCAGCGAGTTTCGCTATGGCAATAAGAGCATGAGCGAACGGTTATATTTCTCGCCCTTTAAAGATCTTTACAGCGGTGAAATCATCAGCTACACCATCAGTCAGCGGCCGCAGACCAAATATGTTCTAGAGGGACTCAAGCAGGTTTTGGCGATCCGGCCCAAACTGCCTTACCGCATGACGATTCACAGCGACCAGGGCATTCAATACCAGTCCAAAGCATATTGTCAGACCCTAAAGCAGCACCACGTTTTTCAAAGCATGTCGCGACGGGCGACCTGCCACGACAATGCGGCCTGCGAGAGTCTTTTTCACATCATGAAGGTTGAGCTAGACTACTACACCTATACCTATCCTACTAAGAAGGCGCTGCAGGAGGCCATGGAAAAATGGATTAAATACTACAATCAAGCTAGAATCAGGCACACGCTAAAAGGCCGCACCCCGATTGAATATCGGAATACGGCCTTAGCAAACATGAATTAATGTTAACGTCCAATTCTAGGGGTTAACTTCA
>NZ_JBVOWJ010000037.1:0-1170 GCF_058139575.1 Lactobacillus sp. VURO6/B1 (VP7)
GGAGCAGGCCCTTAGGCGAATCATAGTTGAACATGAGCCTGCCCGTCGAGTATCTATTGACTTGGGCTTAAAAAGTAATGGCATGTTGTACAACTGGCTGCGCGAATACCGTAAAAATGGGTATAATATCGTTAACAAGCAGAGAGGACGACAGCCCCATGACCAAAAGAGAACAGCTGATCAAACAGGAAAATCAGCGACTCAAGCAAGAGAACGAACGCTTACGCCAGCAGAACTTGAAGCTGAAAATCGAGAACGAATTCGTAAAAAAATTGAGCGCCTTAGTCGACCAGCGGACCAAGAACCGCAAGCCGCGGAAATAGCCCAGGCAGTTACCCAACTAAGGCGCGAGCTTAAAGTCAGCGTAACTTTTATTCTTGATGCCATTAATGCCAATCCCAATCTGCCCCATCTATCCCGCAGTAATTACTACTACAGTTTAAAGAAGAAGGACAAAGAGCGAGATAATCAAGAAATAATGGCTAAAATCAAAGCTATTTATGAGGAACACAAGCACCGCTATGGCTATCGCCGCATTACTGCAGAACTAAGACGTCGCGGTTTATTAGTCAACCATAAAGAGGTGCAGCGCTTAATGAACAAGCTGAAATTGTTTGGCATAGTCAGTAAACGCTGGCACAAATACAGCAGCTATCGCGGCACTCAGGGTCCGATTAAGCCTGACCTAATTAAACGCAGCTTTAGTGCGGTTTACCCCAATCACAAATGGTATTCAGATGTGACTGAGATTAAGCTCAAGGGGCAAAAGACCTACTTATCACCGATCATTGATGGCTGCACCCAAGAGATTGTTTCCTATACCATTTTTCGCAGCCCTAATCTTAAGCAGACCATGGATATGTTAAAAAAGGCCTGGCACAAATATCCAGCCTTGAATGGCTTGATCTTCCATACCAATCAAGGCTGGCAATACCAAAATGGCCAGTTTCAAGCATGGCTGAAAAGCCATGGCATTAGCCAGTCAATGTCACGCAAGGGCAATTCGCTTGATGATGGGTTAATGGCAGGCTTCTTCGGGATACTCAAACGAGAAATGTTTTATGGTTTTGAAAAGCAATATAAGAATCTCACTGAACTGGAAGATGCGATTAGAGACTACATTGAGTATTACAATCAGAAAAGAATCAAAATCAAACTAAAAGGACTAAC
>NZ_JBVOWJ010000038.1:0-1170 GCF_058139575.1 Lactobacillus sp. VURO6/B1 (VP7)
GTTAGTCCTTTTAGTTTGATTTTGATTCTTTTCTGATTGTAATACTCAATGTAGTCTCTAATCGCATCTTCCAGTTCTGTGAGATTCTTATATTGCTTTTCAAAACCATAAAACATTTCTCGCTTGAGTATCCCGAAGAAGCCTTCCATTAGCCCATCATCAAGCGAATTGCCCTTGCGTGACATTGACTGGCTAATGCCATGATTTTTCAGCCACGCTTGAAACTGGGCATTTTGGTATTGCCAGCCTTGATCAGTGTGGAAGATCAAGCCATTCAGTGCCGGATGTTTGCGCCAAGCTTGCCTTAACATGTCCATGGTCTGCTTAAGATTAGGGCTGCGGGAAATAGTATAGGAAACAATCTCTTGGCTGCAGCCGTCAATGATCGGTGATAAGTAGGTCTTTTGCCCCTTGAGCTTGAACTCAGTTATATCCGAATACCATTTGTGATTGGGATAAACCGCACTGAAGCTGCGTTTAATCAGGTCAGGCTTAATCGGACCCTGAGTGCCGCGATAGCTGCTGTATTTGTGCCAGCGTTTACTGACTATGCCAAACAATTTCAGCTTGTTCATTAAGCGCTGCACCTTTTTATGGTTGACTAATAAACCGCGACGCCTAAGCTCTGCAGTAATGCGGCGATAGCCATAGCGGTGCTTGTGTTCTTCATAGATAGTTTTGATTTCTGCCATTATTTCTCGATTATTCCGCTCTTTGTCCTTCTTCTTTAAAGTGTAGTAGTAATTACTGCGGGATAGATGGGGCAGATTCGGATTGGCATTAATGGCATCAAGAATAAAAGTTACGCTGACTTTAAGCTCGCGCCTTAGTTGGGTAACTGCCTGGGCTATTTCCGCGGCTTGCGGCTCTTGGTCCGCTGGTCGACTAAGACGCTCAATTTTTTTACAAATTCGTTCTCGATTTTCAGCTTTAAGTTCTGCTGGCGTAAGCGGTCGTTCTCTTGCTTGATCCGCTGATTTTCCTGTTTGATCAGCTGTTCTCTTTTGGTCATGGGGCGGTCGTCCTCTCTGCTTGTTAACGATATTATACCCATTTTTACGGTATTCGCGCAGCCAGTTGTACAACATGCCACTACTTTTTAAGCCCAAGTCAATAGATACTCGACGGGCAGGCTCATGTTCAACTATGATTCGCCTAAGGGCCTGCTCC
>NZ_JBVOWJ010000003.1:0-166673 GCF_058139575.1 Lactobacillus sp. VURO6/B1 (VP7)
TCCTTTTTTATGCAATAAAAAACCTATTAACAGCTTACCACATGGATAAGTCATCAACAGGATAAATTATAGAGCCAATAATTCTTCGAGGTTTTTATTATTCTATTGACTTGTTTTGAAGTTGAAACAGCTTAAAGGTGTAACTAGTTAAACCCGTAATTTTTACTTCATATTCGTGACCGATAACTAGTGGAACTGAGCCTGGATAGTAGGTAATAATAGTTTCAAAATTGCCATAGCCTGTATGACTATAATTACGTACATTTTCTGCTTGATAAGTTCTGCCAGTATCTTTATCAGTAATGGTAATTTTTGGTGTGCCTGCATAAATTTTATTAGAGAGATAAATTGACCAGGCGATATTATCACCTTGTAAAAGCTCAATGGGAAAGACGCCACTATTGGGATAAGTTACGGTTTCTCGACTGGGAGTACGAAAGACATCAGCAGGGTTAAAAACTTTTTGCACAGAATAGCGATAACCATTTTTGCCATAAGCTGCACCTGCGCCTGTCGTAGTTAAGCGCGTTGATAGGAGCCATGCACGGTGACCGGTGTCAGCACCGGTCAAGTTGTACCGATCAGTAATTAAGTCAGTGATAACTTCACCTGCAGTCTGGTCACTGGTATTAAAATTAAGATTGGCCTTGCTGGAAATGTTGCGGGCTAATTGCCAAGTAGTTTTATTAATTATTTTCGGTCTTTTTTCATAAGGTAAATTATGTTGATTGATCATCGGGTTAGCATCGAGAGCGGCTAAAACGGCAGCAGTTTTTTGCGCGGCAATATTATCTTGAAAATTTTCTTTAACAGGAGTCAAATTAAATAACTTTCTATAATAGTTTGTATATGCCAATTGACTGTTAAGATAGTCCGGCACAAGTGTGCCCGCCTTAAATTTAGTTTTAAACCGCGGCTTGTTTAAATAAAGGTTATTATGGTTATAAGTAGTGTTATCAAGTTGTGCATATTCCTGCTGCAAACGACTCACTTCCTTGATTTCACTTGGAGTAAGTTCTGCAGCGAAAACTTGCGTATTGCTAAAAGGAAAAATGAAAAGCAAACAGAAGAGGGCAGTGTAAAATTTTTTGATCATTTAAGATGCTCTCCTTTCTTTAGCCTAAATTATAAGGCAAAATAAAACTGAGTAGAATTTAATTTTTAAAATAATAATTATATTTAATAAATTAATTGAGTTTTTGGAAAAATTTAGTGAGGAAATGAAGATCTTGGCTAATAATGAAAAGATGCAGGCAGCACAAAACGTCAAAATTGCTCTGTTAAGCAAGTTGGACGATTGGGATGGGGTAACTGGACCAATAGATCAGGACTTGCGCCAAGTGGTAGTCCAGAAAACCAGCATTATTGACGGTTATACTTATGTTTTGCAACACGTAGCAGGAGACAACTTTGTTTATCGCGGTCAAAATGGTAATAGTGTCTCTTTTAATAAGCAAATTCTTGTTTTGCATTTAACCGGCACTGCTGCAGGTCATACTCAAACACTGGAGACAGCTGGAAGACCAGGGCAGTGGTTCGTTGGCACGAAGCCAAACGACTTAAATCCCACCTGGTCTACTTGGTCTAAACAAATTGCGCGCATCAAAATTCCACATTATTTTAAGATTGCGACTAATACCAAAATGCAACCAAGATTATCAAATTTAAATTATGCGGGGGCTGATTTAGGCATAGGCTGTGCAGGCAATCAATTTTCCCGCGTAGAAGCTGCAGTTTCACCAGATTTGCGTTATTTTCTGCTTGCATATGGTGATAACAACTATACTGGTTATTTTGCACTCTATTATTTAGCACAAATTAATAAGGCGCTTGATGAAGCTGCAACTGCAAGCAAATACGTTGATATCAGAACAATAAAAAGTATAGCCGCTTTTAAAATACCACAATTCTCTGGACGAGTCGGCTTAATTGGTTCGTTGCAAGGCTTTGCCATTGATAATAACCGCACAATCTATGTTTCCAGTCAATTTGCAGACGACAGGCTCGGTCAAAATAGAAAAATTGTTAAAATCCCTTGGGGAGCAGTTGATCCCGCTTTTTGGGAGTTGGTAAATTTAGCCAGTGAAAATAAACTGGAAATTCCGGGCTATTATACTGAGCTTGAGGGCATTCAACTAGTTGCAGCTAATGATCTTTACTTAACCGTAGCCTATCATCAGTCCTTTGATCCCACCGCTTTGGGCAAACATCCAACCAAAATCAATCAACTGTATGAAATAACTTGGGAATCGAATAGCAATTTTTAATATAGTGTAAATTTTTGCTTTATGATTTTGCTTTATACAAGACTTTTTGCTTATAATAAAAAATATTCCTAAAAAATTGTCTAATTTACAGTTCTTCGGGTTTTTCTTGCCGTATAATTAAAAGTTAGAAACAATGACTAAGAGGTAAAAATAATGACTAAGAAAACACAAGTTGGTTTAATTTTTGGTGGTAATTCATCTGAATACGAAGTCTCAATTATGTCTGGCCACAACATTTATAATGCGATCGATCAAAATAAGTTTGACGTCCATCCAATTTGGATTACCAATGATGGTTATTTAGCCAGTGAAGAGGACTCCTTTAAAGTCTTAAAGGATCCAAAATATACTATTGAGAATCCGCATGAAGTGGCCAACATTTCAAATTTAATTCAACTAAAGAATTTACCGGAAATTGATGTTTTCTTTCCGATTGTACACGGCAATTTAGGTGAAGACGGTTGTTTGCAAGGACTGTTCAGAATCTTAAACAAGCCTTTTGTTGGTGACGACGTGCTGGCTTCTGCCGTGACCATGGATAAGGAATTTACTAAAATTTTGGCACAGCGCGTTGGCGTGCCCGTAGCTGATTGGATAGCAATTAAGCGTTTTGAATATGAAGATGCCAATAATGCCAAACGTGATTATGACAAAGTGAGTGCTAAACTGGGCAGTGATCTTTTTGTTAAACCGTCTAATCAAGGCTCTTCAGTTGGGGTGCATCATGTGACTAATAAAGAAGAATTTGCTCAAGCTCTGGCTGATGCTTTTAGATATGATGATAAGGTCTTAATTGAAGAAACCATTCACGGTACAGAAGTTGAAACTGCTGTTTTAGGCAATGACAAACCGATCGTTTCCGGTGTAGGACAAATTATTAATGCGGCGGGTACTTTTTACAGTTATGAAAATAAATACGACGATGATTCCACCACTACTTTGCAAATCCCTGCCAAATTACCTCAAGAAATTGTAGATAAGGTAAGAGCAAACGCCTTAAAAGTTTATCAAGTCACAGAATGTAGTGGCTTAGCTCGGGTTGATTCCACTTTGCGTGAAAGTGATCAGCAGGTAATCTTAACGGAAGTTAATGCCTTGCCTGGGTTTACCAATATTAGTATGTATCCTAAACTTTTTGAAGAAGCAGGAATTTCTTATTCTGAACTAATTACTCGTTTAATTGTCAAGGCGCAGGAGCGTTTTGACCATAAGAAAAATTTGTTACACAAAATTGGTTAATTTGGTTGTGCTGGGGAGTATATCTAATGAACGAAGATAAGCATAATTTTGAAGAATTAACCGCGCCTTCTGCGACGGCTAAAAAATTACACATTAGTGTTGCCACTTTACGTAAATATTCTTTGATTGTAGAAAAGGTTACCGGTAAATCGGATTACTATGCACGGACTAAGCAAAATGCACGTTTATATAGCAAGCAGGATGTGCAAGACCTCCAAGACTTTCACAAATTAGCGCAAGATAATGGCTTGACTTTGCAAGAGGCTGCTCAACAAGTTTTTGCTGTTACTGATAAAAAAGACAGATCGCAGTATATGGATACCGGTAAAAAGCAGGAGGTAATGTCTACTTCTCAGATGGTGAAATTGCTGAATGCTTTGCAACAAACCATTGGTCAGCAGAATACTGCGCTAAGCGACCTGCAGAAACAGTTGAACCGGATTGAAAAGCAAAACGAACAATTGCTGAAAAAACAAAAAGAGATAGAAAAACCGCAAGCTAAAGCAGCTAATGCTGAAGAAGATTTTAGTGTTTTACCAGACATTTCAGGAATTGTTACCGATAACGGTGATGACATAACTGATGTGCAGGAAATGCCAGAAACAAAGCCTCTAACCGCGGCCGAAAAACGGGCTCAGGTAGCGCAGGATGAAGAAAAATCAAGTGAGCAGATGCATGAAGAAATTTTGGCCAAAGCTAAGGAAAATGCTGAAAAAAGTGCAAACGCTAATGCCCACCGCACGTTAGCAGATATGCAGATTGAACCGGAAAAAACACACTGGTGGCAGCGGTTCTTAGATATGTAGACACATAAAAAGCGACTTTTGGTTAAAAGTCGTTTTTATAATATTTAAATTTTACAAATTTAGCTTAAAATTAATGTCTAATAACTGTTTTTAAGTTACAGTAGGTAGGTATAAATCGATTGGAATGATTTGGTTGAAAAAAATTAAAAAGCGCTACTTATTTGCGGTATTAATAGCAGTTGTGGGGTTGATTTTAACCACCTGTACCTATTTTGCGACAGATATTTATTCTAAAAATGATGTAGCTGTGGTCACTGACAGTAAAATCAAGGATACTTTGGAAGAGAAAAGTACAGATGTTTACGGCAACAAGGATGAAACCAGAAAGCAGGTTCTTCATTTAAAAGTCCTGTCTGGTAAGTATAAAGGTCAAACCTACGAAACCACTAACATGTATTATCCATCACAGTTAGTTACCCAAAAGTTTCGTGCAGGTCAACGGCTATTTGTCACGGTCAAACATGGTGAACCGGTTATTCAGGATCCCAAACGAGACTGGGTTTTGGTTTTGGCAATGACAGTAATGTCCACGTTAATGGTTGCAGTTGCCGGTAAAAAGTCGTTTAGTTTAATTGCGTCAATGATACTCAGCTGGGTAATTTTCTACCTTGTGATTATGCTTGATATTAAACTAAATGGCTCTTATATCGTTCTACTCTTTGGCTTAGCTGATATTGTTTTTTCATTCTTTAGTTTATTGGTTGTTCAAGGCTTTAACCGCAAGATGCTGGCAACATGGTTGGCAACAATTCTAGGCACTTTCGTTTCTTTTGCACTGTGTTACTTGATTATGCGTCTGACAGGAGAATCGGAAATTAAATACGAAACAGGAGATTATGCGACGCAGGATCCTCGTGGCATCTTTTTAGCACAAACTTTACTGGGTATTTTAGGAGCAGTAATGGATGAGGCCACCGATATTATTTCTAGTCTTTACGAATTGATTCAAACTAAGGCTGATTTAACAGCCAAGCAGTTAATTCACAGCGGGCGCACAATGGGACAGGAAATCATGGGACCACTGATTAACGTTTTGGTATTAATCTTTATGTCAGAAGAATTGCCTATGACGATTATCTATTTGCGGGATAACAACAGCTTGCGTTCCACTTTCGGCTTCACTCTTTCCCTAGGCGTCACACAAAGCATCATTTCCGCAATTGGCATTGTTTTGACGGTAGTCTTTGCCACGGGGTGCAGTCTGCTGTTTTTAGAAGAAAAAAAGCGGAAAGCGGGGATTAGAAAATGAGTACCTTAACTGCTTTACTAATTGTGCTTGCAATCTTGATGACTGTTGTTGGCGGTGAAACAGGGATTCGCAGCTTCTTTAGTGTTTTAATCAATACTTTCTTATTAATTTTAGTGGCCATTCTGATTTCCTGGGGGATTAATATTCCACTTCTGATTTTAATTTTTGTCCCGTTAAAACTGGTAACCATTATTTTCTTAGGAACGCATGATTATCAAGTTGCTAAAAACTCTTTTTATTCTTCACTAATTGTGTGTCTGGCAACTAGTATAATAATTCTGGGTTTTGAATGGTTGGCGCAAGCTGCAGGCCTTGGACCCGAAGCAGGTGAAATTTTGGTAGGATTGTCACAAATGCCGGGGTTAAGCTATCCTTTAATTGCAGTTGCGGTAGCTATCTTTTCAACGCTGGGTGCTGTAGCCGAATCCGCTGTTGCTATGAGTTCAGGACTTTTAGAAATTAAAAAGCATAATCCAGATATATCATATGAAGAGCTCAAGGCCAGTGGTGCTAAAATCGGCAACGATGTTCTGGGGACAGCTATGAATACCATTTTATTTGGGATGTTCGGCAGCTTTCTTTCGTTATTCTTATGGTACATTCGTTTGAATTATACGTTAGGTGAGGTATTAAACGAAAAAATGTTTGTCAATGAGGCTTTGATTATAATGTACTCTCTAATTGGTGTATTATTAACAGTACCATTAGCAACAACATTTTTAGCAAAAAACATGGTAAAAGTGGGGAAAGAAAATGAAAGTAAATGATTTAACGTTAACTAATTTTAACCAGCGCAAGTTCAACCTGCACACTTACACATTGGGTTCAATTGGTGAATTGGTAACTCCAAAGCACCCTTTGGCAATAGTAGTTCCAGGTGGCAGTTTTGACCATTTGTCTAAAAGAGAGGGAGAGCCGGTTGCCTTGGCTTTCAATAATTGCGGCTTTAACAGCGTGGTCATGGAATACAACCTCGTGCAAGACGAAGGTGACATTTATCCAGATGCCGGGCTTGATGTCTTAAGCACTGTTAAATACTTTCGTGAGCATGCACAAGACTATCAGATTGATCCAGATAAAATAGTCACAATCGGCTTTTCTGCTGGTGGTCACGTTGCCAGTTTTGCCAACAGTATAGCTAACTCTGCAAAATATCAAAAAGAGTTTGGTTTTAAGAGTGCGGAAGTTCTGCCTAATAAGACTATTTTGGGTTATCCCTTAATTAATCTGACTAAAATTGGCTTTGATATTCCAGAAGATGAACAAGATAAAGTACCCCAAGATGAATTTATTAAGGATAGTTCATTAGGTGTAACTGCAAATACTCCAGCAACTTTTATCTTCCATGCCTGGGATGATCCAGTTGTGCTAGTAACCAATACGTTTGAATACGTGGAAGCCTTGCATAATAAGAAGGTCCCCTGTGAAGCCCATATATTCAATCGTGGTGGTCACGGCTTTTCCCTAGCTCGCAAGGACATGGTGGTTAAGGGTAGAGAATGGCAAGAGAATCCACACGCTGCCCACTGGTTCGAACTGGCACAGGAATGGCTGGCAAGTGAATGGCAATAAAAGGGGTACAGATGCTGTACTCCTTTTTGTTCGGGTTTTAGAAGATTTGATTATAAAATTATAATAATATTCATATTAGAAACAAAAAATTTAAATTATTTTAAGCAAAGGCCTTGCATTTATTTTTAAAGGGTATATAATGCTGGTATTTAAATCGAAAGAAAGGACATGATTTTTTGAAGTTAACGAAAATAAAAATTTTAACGGCAGTTAATGGCTTACTAACCCTAAGCAGTCTAATCATGTTATTCTTTGGATTATGCAATCAAGTTAATGAGTCAAAGAATCTGCTAGAAGAGGAACAGACAATTTCGCTGAACGATAATAATATGATTATTTTGGCAGCTGTAGTTGCTTTGATGGTCTTCGGCTATGCATTCTTTGCTACTTGGTTAAAAGGTGAACCCGCAAAGGCTCATTTATTAAGACACAGAGCGTAAGATGATTAGAAAAGCTGGACTGCACTTCAATGGTTGAAGTACAGTCCAGCTTTTTTGTGTTTAGAATAATTCAGTTTTGCTAATCTGATACTTTAAATATTCAGTTGCTTGTTTAATCGAAGATATTTATGATAAACATAAGTATTTGCACAATTAAGAACAAAGAAAAGGAAAATAATTAATGTGTCAGATAGAAGATGAAGTTTACGATCCGTTTTTACCTACTTTACTACTTTCTTTGCATGAGGAGTATGTCAAAGAAATTTTAACGGGTCAAAAAATAATTGAATATCGCAAGAGATTTTTTAAAGATAGTTTTCAAGCCTTTGTTTATACAACAGGCAATAATGGCGGAATTCAGTTATTTATCAAATGCGCACCTTTGATTCGCAACAATGCGAAGGCATTAGCTCAGATAGGCCGGGAAATTCAAAATGACAATTATGACGAAATTTATGACTATTTTATGCCTAAAGATGATGGTTGTATTATTCCAATTTTAAAATCTTGTGCTGTTAAAAAGGTTTCACTTAACCAGTTGCGCACTGTTTTGCCCCAGATTGTTATTCCGCAAAGCTACCTGTTTTTAGACCGGCCTGATAAAAAAGTCTTGCTCGACTTTTTATTAAGGCAAGAATATGATGATTTAATTGTTAACGAGTGGGATGAACGCTTTGCAAAAATTAAGAAAATAGTGGCAAGTAACAAATAAGAGCTGGAAATTTTTATTATTGGGTTACAGTGTGGCAAATAAAATGAAAAATAAAGAGATTTCACTAAATACAAAAAGAGAATTTGCGCGGGCATTAAAGAAGTTGCTCAAAAAAGAGCCTTTAAATAAAATTACTGTTTGTGAATTACTTACTTTAACTAATAAAAGTAGACCTACTTTTTATTATCACTTTAGGGATGTACCTGATTTAATCAAGTGGACTGTCCAAGATGAGATAATTAATTTATTAGAGCAGTCAAAAGGTTATGAAAAATGGTACGACGATTTATATCAAATTTTTCAATATTTTGCTGTTAATCCAACCTTGGGCAGAGCAATTTATGAAAATCTGGATATTAAACAATTTAATGCAATTTTCAGGGAACCACAAAATCGTATACTTCTTGGCTATATTGATGAAGTAATCAGCAAAGAAAAATTACATGTAAGTCAGAAAGACCGTGACTTTATAGCCCATTTCTTTACTGGTGGATTTACAGAAATAATTATTGACTGGCTTAATAATGGACAAAAAGAGACTCCAGAGGAAATGAGAGATATGTTTCGCAGAACGCAAAAAGATGTAATAGTTCATTGTTTAAAGATGGCTGATCAAAGTCATAAAAGCTAATTTGCCTAATAGATATGCGAAATTGTTAAATATCTAACAAACTGTGAATATTATATATTTTTATTTATACCGTAAGCGCTTAATATTGATGATGTAAGTAAGTTAGTTCAGTATTGAACAATTAAATAGAAAGGCTTGCAAATGAAAGAATTTAAAGGCAAAGTTGCATTAATTACTGGTGCAGCGCACGGATTTGGACGAGCACTGTCATTAGAAGCAGCAAAAAGAGGGATGAAACTTGCTATTGCTGATATAGATGATGAAGCACTGAGCAATACAAAAACTGATATTAAAGATTTAGGCGCGGATGTTATTAGTATTCCAACTGATGTAACCGATGAAGATGAAGTTGACGCCATGGTCAAAAAGACAGTAGCTGAATATCATGAAATTGATTTATTGATTAATTCAGCTGGGATTGCGGTACCTGGTGGTATTTGTGAACTTCCTACCCGTGATTGGGAATGGATTTTGCATGCTGACTTAATGAGTCAGGTTTGGGCATTAAAGCGTGTAATACCAATTATGCGTAAACAAAAAGATCATTGTGACATTATAAACGTTGCATCAATTGCTGGACTGGTTGCCAGTCCTTCAATGCCATCATACTTTGCTTCTAAGTTTGCGTCTGTGGGACTGACTGAGGCAGTCGAATATGATATGCAGGTTGCAAAAGCCAACATTAGCATGCACGTCTTTTGTCCTGCGTTTGTCCAGACAGACTTATATCATACGGAAAATCATAGGCCAGCTAAATACACTGATAAGAATGATCCTTACTATTCAAGTGAAGCATTTAAGGAAGGTCAAGAACGTGCTAAACAAGATATTGTGACGGGCATGCCAATAGATAAAATACCTGGAATTGTGTTCAAGGCATTAGAAGAAAATAAATTCTATATCTTGACTCACACAGGACTTAATCCAATTATTGTTTCTCGTGCAGAAAATATTCCCAGCGGTAAAGGTCCAGATTTGAAGACCTTGGCACCATTCTTGTCAAAGACTCATAATGAAGAAAATTAAATCTTTTTATTTTCACATCTAAATTCATACAAAAAACAGCTTAACTAATTGTTAAGCTGTTTTTTTGTAATGGGATATTTGTATTAAAGAGTATTTTCTAATACCAGTGATGTGTTAGCCAAAAGTTCTTGGCGTTAACCCATGAACCATAACGACCGTAAACATATGTGTCAGCGGTTCTTTCTTGGTTCTTTTTAGAGTAATTACCGTTTAGGTAAGCAATGTTAAGTTGGTATTTACCATAACAAACACCGTTGCGTGCGTAGTAATTACCGCCAGATTCACGCATGGCAATCCATCTTTTAGCTGCACGTTCAGCTTTTGACTTCTTACGAGCGGCTTGTACTGTTTGTGTAGATGAGCCGGTGTTAGTTGTTTCTACCGCAGTGACAAAGCTGAATGAAAGCGCCAGTGCTGTAATTAACTTAAGTATTAAACTTTTACTGTTCTTCAATATATTTCAATCCCCACAATTAACTATATTAATTCTATGGATAATCATACACAGTCAATGTGTCATTGTTGTTACAGAAAGAACACGCAACTCTTACAATATTTTTTAAAAATTTAATAATTTTTCCACTATTGAAAAATAAAAGCAGCCTAACTATAGTAGTAGTCTGCTTTATTTAAATTTTACTTTTTTACAACATTGACGGCGCGAATGTATAGGTTCTTGATAATACGGTAGTATTTTTTACCTTTAATGTGGTAAATCTTGCGGTTAATTTGAATGATAATACCTTTAGTGAGTTTTTTATCGGATACACGTTTACCATTGTGGTCATAACAATAAGAGGACTTAAGTAATCTTACTTTACGAGTTTTTACTTTGTGTTTTACAAGATTAGTTATAGTTTTCGATTTTTTCTTATTTTTAGATGACTTATTTGTATTTGTATTTGAATTAGAAATACTATATTTATTGTAACCGACTAAATGGCCAGTTTTTTTGAATTGTGCAATAGCTTTAGTAATATCTTGTGTTAACTTATCTACACTTTCTTGAGTAACTCCCATTGCTGTAGCCGCAAAATAGCGGTTAGTTAATGTAGTACGAATTTTATAATCCTTTTTTGTATTATTTTTTTTAACTGTTGTATCCAAATTGTTATATGCAGCATGTAATTTGTCGGTATTAGCATAAGGTACATCAGGCTTGCTGCTATCTACAGGGTGAAAATCACCAGAAGCCAGATCAGTCATATCAGATGAGCTTTCAACAATATCAATACCAAAGCTGTCTAAATCTGGGTCAGGAAATGTTTGCCAATCTTCATAATTGACATAAGTTTCTGCAATTTCACCACCACCAAATTGTGTAATACCTACTGGGGAAGGAGTGATGCTTAATGATAATAAAAAGGCTCGCCCAGGATAGGAAAGTTTAGTAGGTTTCTTCAGAGTACCCATGTACCGTGCAACTTGTGTACCAGCAGGATAAACTATGCCAGATGGTCCCTTGAGAGCATATTTTAACGTTCCATATTGAATCCAATTATTATAGCCTTTGTGGTTAGTTGTAGCATTAATAATGTGGACAGTGTTATTAATGATAACAGTTACACTAACTGTAGTTATAGTCACACCGCAAAGAGCAATTGCTAATTTGGGGAATAATTTATTCTTTTTCATTCTTTACTCCTTATAACAAAAAATTAATTGTTTCACAGGCAGAAAGGCATCTAACCGAACTGAGAGTAAACTGCTATCTTTTTCTATCAGTCTACTACACGAAAGTACCGTAATGGTAATTATTATGTGAAAAGCAAGTCCTAGCTGCAATTAAATTTTAATGTTATTTCCATATATGTCTGTTAAAATTGATAGTAACTATTATTTTAGGAGGTAAATATGGCTGCTAAACATTTTTATGAAACTTTTCACCCTGAACACTATGACTTGTTCATAGACATTAATCGGGCACAGAAAACTATTAACGGTACTTCAACAATTACAGGTGAGGCACTTGAAAATACTATTTTAATTAATCAGAAGTATATGAAAATTGCTTCTGTCACCAGTGAGGGCAAGGATGTGCCGTTCACTGTCAATGAGGACAAAGAAGCTATTGCTATTGAACTGGGTCAAACCGGTAAAGTTACAGTTGAGATTAAGTATTCGGCACCGCTGACTGATTCTATGATGGGAATTTATCCGTCATACTATCAAGTTGATGGTGTGCAAAAACAGATTATCGGTACTCAATTTGAAACAACAGCTGCGCGTCAGGCTTTTCCATGTGTTGATGAACCAGAAGCCAAAGCTACTTTTTCTTTAGCACTTAAGTATGATGAGCATGAAGGTGAAACTACGATTGCCAACATGCCGGAAGTTAAAGTTGAAGATGGCGTGCACTACTTCGAGCAAACCGTTAGAATGTCCAGCTACTTGATTGCCTTTGCTTTTGGTGAATTACAATCAAAGCTTACCGAAACCAAAGACGGTGTTAAAGTAGGAGTTTTTGCGACTAAAGCACATCAAGCAAAGGAATTAGACTTTGCCTTGGATATCGCAAAACGGGCAATTGAATTTTACGAAGAATTTTACCAAACCAAGTACCCGCTGCCACATTCTTGGCAATTAGCGCTGCCGGACTTTTCTGCTGGAGCAATGGAAAACTGGGGCTTAGTCACATACCGTGAAGTCGCAATTTTGCTTGACCCTGATAATGCTACTCCTTATCAAAAAGCATATGTAGCAACTGTTATCACTCACGAATTAGCGCACCAATGGTTTGGTGATTTGGTTACTATGAAGTGGTGGGACGACTTATGGCTCAATGAAAGTTTTGCCAACATGATGGAATATGTTTCAGTTGATGCTTTGGAGCCAAGCTGGCATGTTTGGGATAATCTTTACCAAATTTCGGAAGTACCAGCAGCTTTAAAACGTGATGCCACTGATGGTGTCCAATCCGTTCACGTTGATGTGGAACATCCAGCTGATATTGATTCGATTTTTGATAGTGCAATTGTTTACGCTAAAGGTTCAAGGATGCTGGTTATGGTACGGGCACTCTTAGGAGACGATGCTTTGCGTAAGGGACTTAAGTATTACTTTGAGCAGCACCAATATGGCAACGCTACGGGTGATGACTTATGGAATGCTCTTTCGACTGCCACTGATTTGGATATTGGCAAGATCATGCATACTTGGCTTGACCAACCCGGTTACCCTGTAGTTTCCGCAAAAGTGAATGAGAATGGTCACTTAATTTTGAGTCAAAAACAATTCTTCGTCGGTGAAGGCAAAGAAGTTGGACGCAAGTGGGCTATTCCTTTGAACGCAAACTTTAAGGCACCGCAGATTATGTCTGAACAAGAACTGGATCTGGGAGATTACCAAGAATTACGCAGTGCAGCTGGTCACGCTTTGCGTGTAAACGTAGGCAATAGTTCACACTTCATTGTCAATTATGATGAAACCTTGATGAACGATATTATGGCTGAATTTGATCAGCTTAAACCGGTAGATCAATTACAATTACTGCAAGATTTGGGACTTTTAGCAGAAGGCAAGCAAATCTTATACGCTGAAATTGTACCGTTGCTGCCGAAATTTGCGGATTCTAAATCATACATTGTCATTAGTGCCTTGTTATCTAGTATCCGTTCATTATTTAAATTTGTTACACCTGATTCAGCTCAAGAAAAAGACTTGAAGGCATTTGTTAATAAATTAGCCCAAAAGCAAGTTGAACGTTTAGGCTGGCAAGCAAAGGATTCTGATACAGATGATGATAAGAGAATTAGACCATTGGAAATTTCTTTAGCCTTATATGCCGAAAATCCTGCTGTGATAAAAGATGGTCACCAAATTTTTGTTGAGCACGATCAAAACTTAAACGAAATTGATGCTTCAGTTCGGCCGTATGTTTTAATGAATGAAGTTAGGAATCATAATAAACCAGGTTTAGTTGATCGTTTGCTGAAAGAATATCAAGCTGCCATCGATCCTAACTATAAGGACGATCTTACTGATGGTATTACCAACACCAAGAATCCATCTGAAATCAAGAAACTGATTGAGAATTTTGAGAATGCTGCAATCGTTAAGCCTCAAGATTTGCGTTCTTGGTTTGCAAATGTCTTAGCCAATCCAAAAGGCGAACAATTTGCTTGGGACTGGTTACGGGATCAATGGTCATGGCTGGAAAAGACAGTCGGTGGTGATATGGAATTTACCACTTATATTACTGTGGCTTCAAACATTTTCCATACTGAAAAGAGACTGGAAGAATTCAAAGAATTCTTTGAGCCAAAGGTTGATCAGCCGGGTCTTGGTCGTGAGATCAGAATGGATACCAAGAATATCGAGTCCAAGGTTGACGTAATTAATGCTGAAAAGGATGCTGTCAATCAGGCTGTTAAGGAAGCTTTATAAGTAAAAATTATTTAATATTTAAAATTGATAATAAAAACGCACACAATGTTTTAAAATACTTTTGTGTGCGTTTTGTTATCCTTTTGACGTATTTAATGAGATCTCATACTTATCTCTAAGTTTGTTGAATTGACTAAAGTTAATTAATCCATCAGATTGCAGGCGACCTACTACTATTCCAGCAGATACCTTTGTTTTTTTAGCAAATGTTTTAATTGTGCGACTGGTGAATATTCCTTCGCTTACATAGTTTTTATATTCTTTTTGGGAGATAAAGAAGTCTGTAGCAAATTGGTCAGCTTTCCTTTCTTTTTCTTGATATTGATTTTTATCCTTGTATCCAGAATAAAAATCTTCGTAATATATGTGTCCCAATTCATGAACCAATGAGAACCAAAAAATATCAGCATACTTATTTTTATCAGTAATTAGAAGCAATACACTACCGTTTTTGAATTTTTTAGTAGCTCCATTTAGTCTTGCTCCTGGAAGGTTTGGCAGAGCTTCTAAAACTATACCGCAAGTTAATAATAATTTTTTTAGTTTAGGGTAGAACAGATCAGGATCCTCTAAAATCATTTTTTTAATAGTCGGTAGTATTTTTAACAACTTTTCCCTATTATATTTATTAGCTGTCTTGTTACGAGCATTGTTAGTCGCAAGCTCGAGCATAACATTCGAACAGATTATAGATTTTCTCTCGTTGGTTGAGGCTGAACGCCGGTAGCTCACTGCAGCATTGAAGTCTTCTAGTCTAGTTAAATTTGAAAGCTTAAGTAATTTATGTAGAACTTCAATTTTTTGCTTTAATTTATATCTTTTCTTAGCAATATAGCCATTACTTTCTAAATAAGAAAAGTTAATGCAATTGCAAACTTTCTTTTCATTTTTATTCTTTTCATTTTCAATTTCTTCAATTTTTGAATCAAAGTTAGCTTGCAAATTCAACCATGTTTTTATTGATATACCAGTCACCTTAGACAGTTTATTGGCAATTGAAGATGTAATATTTTCTTTTCCATTAATTATTTTACTAATAGTTTTAGGCGATACCTCAAGTCTAGCAGCAAATTCAGCTTGTGTAATATTTAAGTCTTCCACGATTTCTTCTACATAAGAACCCGGATGGAAAGCGATTAGATCTTTATATTCAATTTCGTTACTCATAATGCTTACTAACCTCCGTTATCTCAATAATAGTTATAGATTTAGACTCAGTAAAAACTTGCTCCCTTTTATACCCATCAAAAGTAGATATTATCCTATATTCACATTTTTTGCCATCAATATCCATTGCATAAAAACCATTTTTGTCACCTCTTAAGCTATGAAATCTTAAAGGTCTGAAGGATATCACTGATGCTAAATTTTCTGAACTTTTGATAAAATTAATTCTGTTTATTAACTTTTTGGCGACCTTTTCTGGTAAATATTTTTTTGCTTGTTTCAGAGATTCACACTGTTTTTCAACCTTTTTATATTTGTAATTAATAAGCATACTTCCTCCACAAGCCTTTAAATTACCTATTAGGTAATTTAATACTATTGCTATTTAGCGTGAAAGTCAATGGTTGCAATAATATTCGTAACATGCATTCATAGCAAAAAAGGACAAGTTTTTAAATTCTTGTCCTTTAATTTGCTTATTAAATTATTTAATCGTATATAATTACAGGTTCATGTTTGCTTACATTATGCCAAACTTGTTTTATTTCTCTAGGCTTGATATTAACGCAACCATGAGAACCGCCACGTAAATAAGCTTTTTTACTCCAATCGCCACGCCAGCTCGCATCATGGAAACCGCAGCCACTTAAAGTAAATGGCATCCAGTATCTGACTGGTGAAGCATATTTAGAGCCGTCGTTATTGCGTCCGCGCAATACAGCATGACCTTGCTTATAGTGAATATACCAAACACCTTGAGGGGTACTGTTACCCTTAACGCCATCTCTCGTACCAGTGACAATGTCATTCAAATGTACGACTAATTTGCCATTTTTTACAATCCACATTTCCTGCTTTTTAAGTGAAACTACAATATAGTTATTTCCTATACCATGATTGTTTTTGCCATATCCTAAACCATAAGTGCTATAACCCAGGCCATAGATGTAATCTTTACCATCAAGATTTTTAGTCCCATTTAAAAATGCTTGTTCGACAGCGGCTTGAGCCTTTTTGACATGAACACCCCAGCCATAGCTTTGGTTTTTGACGGTAATTTTGCTTCCTGCAACTTTTTTGCCCTTTGGCACAGTGAACTTGTAACTTTGGTGAATAGTTGCAACTTCCTTGTCAATTTTATTGAGTTTTGCTGTTAAATTTTCTGAATTAAGAAATGAATATTTGCCTTTTTTGTAAATTGCCTGATTAATCAGACTTTGAGCTTTAAGCTGATAATCCTTGCCGGCTACATGGTAATTGACCACAGCGTGACTCACAGCCTGCATTTTTTTATTGGCAGCGTCTAAGTCAGTATTGCGGTATTCATAATTTTGCTTATCTGGCATTGTAGTATGCTGCTTTTTGAAGTAGTTAGCAACTTCCTTTTTCTTAATCGTATCAATGCTGGGATCGCGTTCAATTGCAACTTTACCATTTTCCAGGGAGACGATATTGTTGGCTTTCCGATTAATCTTGGCCGTTGCTTTATTAATTGTTAAGTTTCCAACTTCTACTCCATAAATATTAACATTAGGGTTAAAATGATTAATAGCGAATGCTTTAGCCTGCTTTTGCGATTCAACGTGATTATTATATAGAACCACGCCAAATATAACTGCTAAAATCAGAACTATTCCGATAATAATCAGAAACAAGTTATTGCGGTTGTTGTGTTTTTTTAAATTTCTTTTTGATTGCATAGTTCTACCACCGTTGGAATTTTTAAAAAATAATTGCGGTTACAGTTTACCATCTATTGCGGCTCTAGTAAAATGCAATATTTAAGAAAATTTTTTAGGAGGGATTGCCCAATGGAAAATGACCCATTAGTGTTTGATGTTAACATAGCTAAAGAAAAGCCTAATTCTTACCGTAAAGTGAAAAACAATTCTGGTTGTCCCTTTTGTAATGTGGCGGAATTGACTAATATTATAAAAAGGCAAGGCGACATGATTTGGCTAGCTAATAAATATCCGACATTGCTGGATACTGTTCAAACAGTTTTGATTGAATCTAATAAACATGCGGGAGATATCACTACCTATTCACCTGAATATAATCGGGCTTTGATGCGCTTTTCACTGTCATGTTTTAAGCAAATGAATGATTCACCTGAGTTCGGATCGGTATTATGGTACAAGAATTTTGGCAAAAATTCTGGAGGATCACTTGAGCACCCGCACATGCAAATCGTTGGCTTGAAAAAGATGAACGGTTATAAGTATCTTCAGCCCAATAATTTTGAAGGCATTAGTATTTTTAACAAAAGCGGGCTGGAGGTTAACGTTGGCACCCATCCGATTCAAGGCTATATCGAATTAGATTTCAACCTGCTTGATGAAAAAAGTATTGATGACTGGTCCGACTGGATTCAAAGTGGTGCTAAATACATGCTGGAAGTTTTGTCCAACGGTCACTATGACTCCTACAATTTGTTCTTTTATCCGCGTTTTGATCAGGGAATTTGTGCGAAATTGATTTTACGTTACACAGCTTCACCATATTTTGTCGGCTATAAGCTTTCACAGGTAGATAATCGGGAAAAGTTACTAACTGAAGCTAAAAAATTTAAGCGCTTTTTTGAGTCTGGATCAGTTTTAGAGAAAGGATTTAAAATATAGTTTTTATTAAAGTAATTATTATTAAAACTAATACTTAGCAGAGATAATATTTGCGACAAATAATTCTAAGCAATATAATAGCAAGGTGTTTTTTTAAGGAGGACGCAAATGCGCAGAAAAGAAACTAAGAACCTGGCTATTACTGCCATATTTGTCGCAATCTTTTTATTGCAAACTTTCATTCCTAATATCGGTTATATTCGCATATTGCCAACTTTGCCGGCTATAACTACTATTCCTTTGACTGTTTCCATTTATTCTTTGCTTATGGGACCAATTGCCGGCACATTTTTCGGTATTTTTTGGGGTATTGCCCGTATGGTGCAGGCATATACGCAACCAGGCGATATTGTCAGCTTGATGCTCTTTCAGAACTTTGCGATTGCCGTAATTCCTAGTGTTTTGGCGGGTCTTTTTCCAGGACTGATTGGAAAATTAACTGCTAAAAAGAAAAATAGCATTAAAGAAGTAAGCTACACGGTTGCGGGAGCAGTGACTTCTTTAACTAACACTGTTTTTGTAATTCTACTAACCAGTCTGGTTTTCATGGGTAACTCTGCCAAACTGCTAGGCCATTTGGGCAGCTTCGCTCAGGGGACGCCTTTAATTACAGCGTTAATAATTGCCCTAGGTCTGAATGGTCTGGTTGAGGCAGTATTCACTGCAATTGTGACGCCAATTATTGTGACGCCGCTCAACAAGGTATTACGCAGAGTAGGCTAAGAAAATAGCAGTGTTTTTAAGAAAAACTTAATATTCTTAATTGACCGCTAAAAACAAGGAAAAAGTATGCAGATAAGTCTTTCAAAGTCGGAGAGGCTTATTTTTTTATTGACAAAAGTTAATAATAGAATTAGTGTATTAGATGAATAGTACAGAAGTATTGCGAAGAGGATCTTACAAATGACTGAAATTTTACGAGTAGACCAAGTTACTAAGACATACGGAAAGCGTGGCGAAAAGCAGTACCAGGCTCTCAAAGGCATTAATTTCGCGGTTAATTCAGGTGAATTTGTGGCCATTATGGGGGCCTCTGGTTCCGGTAAAACAACTTTGCTTAACATTTTGTCAACTTTGGACAAACCGACAACAGGCAATGTTTTTATTAACCATGAGGATAACAGCACTTTAAATGCCAATCAATTAGCTGACTTTAGAAGTAAGCAAATCGGCTTTATTTTTCAGGACTTTAATTTGCTGGAAAATTTAACTAATCGGGAAAATATTGCCTTGCCTTTAAGTTTAAGGGGTATTTCTCCCAGAAAAATTGATCCGCTGGTTGACAAAATTGCAACTAGACTGGGCATTAAAGAAATTCTGCCCAAGTATCCTGCTGAAGTATCAGGTGGGCAAAAACAGAGAGTGGCAGCTGCCAGGGCATTAGTACATGAACCTGCAATTTTGCTTGCCGATGAGCCGACGGGTGCCTTAGATTCAAAGAGCGCCCGCGAATTGCTCTATACTATGGCTGATTTGAATCAAAACGATGGTATTACCACTCTGATGGTTACGCACGATCCGTTTGCTGCCAGTTTTGCCAGTCGTATTTTATTTATTAAAGACGGCCAGATTGGTGAGCAAATGTTGAAAAACGGTCAGTCCAGACAAGAATTTTATCATCTGTTAATCGACCACTTAGATACTGACGAATAAGGAGAACTAAAATGGTTTGGAAGTTGTCCTTAACGGGAATCAAAAGTCGTTTTAAAGATTATGCGGTTTTATTTTCCGGCTTGGTTGTTGCCAGCATGATCTTTTACATGTTCCTTACAATCACAATTAACCCCACTTTTATCAAAAATGATATTGCAGCACCAAGTAACTATGTTCGGTTCACTTTTGCCTTTGGTATTATCTTGCTGATAATCATTACTATGGTTTACCTGGTTTATGCCAATTCTTTTTTGTTGAGCATGCGCAAACACGATTACGGCATGTACATGATGCTGGGAGCTAAGAGTACCAAAATTGGGTTACTAATTTTTTTGGAAACTTTAATAACTGGCATTTTAGCTACACTAGTGGGTATTGTGCTCGGGTTTGGCCTCACTGCCATAGTGTCACAGCTGTTAATATTTCGTTTAGGGTTGACGGTGAAACATTTTGCAGTTGTTTTACCCAACGCTATCATTTGGACGATTATCTTCTTCATTATCATGTTCTTATTCGGTGCTTTGAAAAATGTCCGTAAATTAACCAAGACACCGATAATTGAATTATTGCGTGATGACCAAAAGCCGGTTGCCTACAAGCGCCAGCCGGTCTTGCACTGGATTCAAGGAATACTAGGGCTGGTGCTCTTAGCTGCAGGCTACTTTATTCTGGGTCTTCCAGGCGGTGCTATTTTATTTATTATTCCAGCAGCGCTAGTGACCATAGTTGCCGGTTCATATTTCACATTTAACGCTTTTTTCAGCGCCTTAATCGGATTTTTGCTTAACCGCAGAAGCTTTTCTTATCATGGCATCCGGGTATTTACTCTAGGCCAGTTGAAATTTCGATTGCATGATTATACGCGAATTTTGACAGTTGTTTCATTGCTTTTTGCCTTGGCACTTGGAGCTATTACTGTAGGGCTTAACTTCAGCACGCTCAGTGAGCAACTTGAAGACAATTTTTATTATGACACTACTATTATCAGTGATTCTCCCAAAGTTGAGCAGGCTAAAAATAAACTGACGATTACTCGTGAGCAAACCTATCATTATAAAGAACAGGGTAAATATTTGTATTTTAACCGCAGTGAATTTAACAATAACCCAGTCAAAAACGTCAAGTTTTACATGAAAAATGGCAAACCGGCATACAAGACGATCAACTTGCCTACAAAAAAATTAGATGTGCCAGCAACATACGCTAATAATGCCTTTGGCGCTATGGTTCCTGATGGTATTGCTAAAATTATTCGCCTGGTTTCACCTAAAAAATGGACCGAGAAAAAAGGACAAGACAAGTTTGTCAGCTTTGTAAAAGTGAAAAACTTTGATCAGGATTTTCCCACCATATTAAAATTGCAGAAACAACAACTGAAGGAAAATTCTGCTTATTCGTATATTTATACTTCCAGCAAGGCGGGCAGTTACCAGTTAATCAAGAATTTCAGCAGCGGTTTTGAATTTATGGGCTTCTTTTTAGGCTTCGCTTTCCTGACCATGCTGGCCTCAACCTTAATGTTCAAGGTCTTAAGTGGCGCAGCTAGTGACAAGGTGCGTTACCAAATGTTATTTGAAATTGGCACAAGGGCAAAAGTTTTGCGGCAATCTATTAAAAATGAAATTGGGGTGCTGTTTCTTCTGCCCGGCGTATTAGGCATAATCGATGTGCTCTTTGGCTTGAGGCTGTTTAAGTTGCTCTTGCCACACCCATACCAGAACTTATGGATTCCTTTTACAATTTTTATCGTGCTATACCTGATTTATTACTTATTAACCGTAAAACTGTATGAAAAAATCGTCCTGGAACGTGAGTAAAATGGGAGCAGTAAATAGATCCTTGTTTTTAATTAAAGAAAGGAGCAGTAATGATTTGGAAACTGTCTGTGACGGGGATTAAAAATAGGCTAAAAGATTATCTGGTATTATTTTCTGGTTTAATTGTTGCCAGCATGATTTTCTACATGTTCTTGTCAATTGCTACTAACCCTGTATTTATTAGTAAAGATGTCTACGGTAGAACGGCATACCTGACATATATTTTTACCTTTGGCATTATTTTGTTAGTAATCATTACATCTGTCTATCTGATTTATGCCAATTCATTTTTGTTAAGTATGCGTAAGCATGACTATGGCATGTATATGATGCTCGGTGCCAAAAGCACGCGAATTGGTTTACTAATTTTTTCTGAAACTCTGTTAACTGGTTTCTTGGCTGTGTTGTTGGGCATAATACTAGGGCTTGGGTTGACCACAATAGTTACCAAGGCGTTGGTAGGTAAGTTAGGGGTAGAAATTACTCACTATAAGGCAATATTGCCGAGTGCCATAATAGGGACTTTGCTTTTCTTTGTTATTATTTTTCTCTTAGGTGCACTGAGCAATGTCCACAAACTTACACATACTCCGGTAATTGACCTATTACACGAAGATCAAACTCCAATTAATCTTAATCATCATCCCGTTTTGCGGGGAATTGAAGCAATTTGCGGTGTGCTTTTGCTGGCAGTCGGTTACTATGTAATGACTTTGTCCACCAGATATATTTACTTTCTTATTCCCACCGCCTTAGTAACAATTATTGCTGGCTCTTTCTTCGTCTTTAATGGCGTCTTTACAGCTATAATTAATTATTTACTTAATAAAAAATCTTTTTCATATCGTGGTATTAATGAATTTACTCTTGGTCAGTTGAAATTTCGTTTGCAAAGCTACACCAAGATATTAACTATGATTTCAATTCTGTTTGCCTTGGCTTTAGGTGCAATTACCGTGGGACTTAATTTTGGCTCCATGAAGGATGAGACGCAAAAAAGCTTTTATTATGATGCTACAATTGTTAGTCAGACGCCAGCAGTTAAAAAAGCAGAAGCAAAATTAGCCATTACTAATAAGCAGACTTATCACTACAAAGAAAAGGGGATGCATCTTTACTTTAACCGCGCGGAATTTGAAAAACAGCCGCTGAAAGAAATAGAAATCTATTTTCATAACAATCAAGACAATTTACCTACATATAAAGTGAAAACACTGGTTACTGCCGAACTGGATAAACCTGAAACAGCTGCCAACAGCATTTTTAGCCAAATGGTGCCTAACGGCATTCCTAAAAAAATTAAGCTAGTTTCACAGCAAAGATGGAATACACTTAATGGTCAGAAAAAATTCGTCAGTTATATTAATGTCAAAGACTTTGCCCATGATTTTCCAGTGATTAAACAAATTCAAAAAGAGCAACTGAAGGAAAATCGCAATTACCAGGATATTTACCTTTCTTCAAAATCATATAACTATAGCAATATGATTGGCTTTACCAGTGCGTTTGAATTTATGGGCTTTTTCTTAGGAATAGCATTTCTGACTATGCTCGCTTCGACGTTAATGTTTAAAGTTTTAAGTGGTGCAGCTAGCGACAAGGTGCGCTACCAGATGCTACATGAAATTGGAGCCAGGCCACAATTATTGCGCAGTTCAATCAGAAAAGAAATTGGTACTTTGTTCACCATGCCTGCTATTTTAGGCATAGTAGATGTCCTTTGTGGCTTAAAACTGTTTAAAACATTGCTGATATCTCCATACCATAATATCTGGATTCCATTTACAATTTTTATTGTGCTTTATCTGGGTTATTACTTGTTAACAGTTACGTTATATGAAAAAATTGTGCTCACAAATAAATAATTATAAAAAGACCGGATTTTGAAATAAATTTTCAAAATAAAAATAGTAACTCTTTAATTGGTGGGAATTCACGCAACATCTCATGAAAAAATAAGCCCAATATTTTGGGCTTTTTCTTGTGGATAAATTTAATTTCACAAAATCTTAATTGGAGAACGCTTTTATCCCTAGTATGCAAAAAATTGGTATAGCTTCCAATAATTTATGTTGGATTGGTCTGGATTTTTTAGGTAAAAACATCAGTAAATTTTTATGCAATTTTAGCTTGTTTTGTTTTGTTGACTTTTATCATTACAATTAAAGTAACAGTGAAGACGATTGCACTAAGTCCCAGGACACCGTACAGGGCATAATTAACGTTGATTGTACCAGCTATGGTGGTAAATAATGTCGTCATTAATGGACCAGCGATTGCCAAGATAGTGTTTAAAAGCCCTGCTGAAGAAGATAATATTTTGCGATCTACGGAGACAACCAACCGTTGCATTAATTTAGGACTGCTCGTACCAGCTAAGAAACCAAGATTGGTCATTAGAATAAGGCAGAACACTATATTCTTATTTAGGATGACAGTAGCCATAATGGCACTACTAATAGTAGATAATAAAGATAGCTGGAAAAGCGATGTGTTTTTAAGGAGTTTGGTGCCGACTACACTGCCAAGAGCTAAACCAATTGCGGCAGCGGCTCCTAGAAGTGCGATGGTGAAACTATAGCTGCCGATAAGCATGCTTTTGTTTCCTGCAATAACAATTGAAATTAATGGTTGGACAGAACTAAGCAAGCCATTAAGCATAGCTACAACTAAAACAATCGTTAAAAGTCCGTGGGCTTGCCTTACTTCCTTGAATGATGAACCAATTGTGGCAAAGAAGTTTTGGTCATTTACCTCTTCCGTCTGTTCAGGCTGTTGCTTATGAACGTTCATCCCAATGTTGGCATAAAGTAAGCCTGCTGCTAAGAAGGTTAGTGCGTTGACAACAGCCAGTTCTGAGTATGACATGAAGAGCAGGAGCCCGGAGCCAACAAATTGTGCAACTAGTGTAATTAGTTGTGATACGCCGCTTGTAAAACCCTGAGCTTCGGCCATTTCGTTTTCACCGACGAGGCCAACGATTAGCGGTGTTTGTAAACCGCCAGAGTACATGCCGGAAAGATCAGATACAAAGTTGAGTCCGATAACCATTAAGACCAGGTTCCAGCCAGCAATATTGGTGGCAAAGAGCAGACCCACCAGCATGTATAACGCAAAGCGAATAACTGCCAGCCAGACAATTACGCGATACTTATTGTGTGTCCGGTCAGCCAGGTAGCCACTGAAGCTTTGAATTAAATCAGGCAGAGACTCGGTAATTGCAATTAAAGATAATGCCAGGGAATAATTTTTTAACTTGCTGGCATAAGTCATGAGGGCCAGGTAGAACAGGATGTTGCCTGCACCGGATAACCAGCTGGCGAGGGTGAATTTTCTGTAATTTTTATTCTTTAAAAAAATGTTCATGTTTTTACCTCTTTTCTTAACTATATATTTAGTATATTTTGGTTATAATGAAAAAGAGAGGAATGTCATATTTGACAGTTTAAAGTTAGAAGGAATAAAAATGACAATTGGGGAGTTGTTAAAAGATTATCGGATAAGTCAAAAAAAGACTCAAAAACAATGGGCAAAAGATGTGATAAGCCCTTCATTCTATGCGAAAGTAGAAAAAAATTTAAGTCGGATTTCTGCCGAAGATTTAATTGAATTACTACATTCTAATCAAATTCCAGTGATTGATTTTTTCAGTAAATTAAATCAAAAAGATAAGTCGATTAATCAACAAGAATTAGAAATAAATCGACTTATTAATGAAGCATATTACCAAAATTCCAAAAAAGAGTTGCAACAAATACGAGATGTAGTTGCTGAAAGTGACTTGCCTAATAAAAATGATGAATTACTTCTTATTGATGCCTATATTGCGGTAATTAGTAAAGACCTTACAATGCTAGATAAAGAAGTTATAGACAGAATGAAAGAAAAAGTTTTTAATATTTCTAATTTTGATGAAGATGGATTAATTATGTATTGTAATTTCATGAGCTTTTATGATTTGAATAGCAACTTATTGCTATCTAAAAGGATAATAAAACAGCTTGTTGGATCAAGCAGTGTCAGAATACAAGACAAAATTTTGGCTATCATTATCAATATGCTGATTTTTTGCATTAGAAATAAGCGATTTGAAGAAACTGAGGTATTTGTTAATTATGCGGATCAAATAAAAACAAAACCGGAGGTTTTCTTTTATAAGCTGCTGATACCGGCATTTTATAATATAGTTAAATATCAAGATAATCATGATCAAAAATATCTGGATGAAACAGAAATAATAATTAAAAGTATCAAATTAGCTGGAATGCCAGATTATGGTAAGGAGTTAGAAGAGCTTTTAGTTGCAAATAAATAAACTTAAAAATGGCATGTTTGATTTTGAAGTGACCCCCCCAAATTTGGGGGTATTTTTATGTCTAAATTATCTAAACAAGATAAAATTGAAATCTATCATCTTTGGCACAGCTAATTAGTTTGCTTTTACGGATTTTTTGGCATTTCTGAAGAATATTATCCACTCATAAATACATGCAATAACCGCTATTAGATAATCATACCAATGAAAAGCTTTTGAAAAGCCTACTAGAGAGAGAACAAACACGGCAATCAACGCTAAACTAAAAAATATAGGTTTAGCAATCGCCATATTATACTTAATAAGCCAAGTATCAATTGGCAGAAGCTCTAAAGCTAAAATAATTATTATTACTAAAGTAGTATCCATGTTATAGTCACACCTTTTAAACTATTTTAAAGATAAATAAATACGATTGTTCGTGCAGTCCAGTAAGCGACTGTCTTGTCAAAGTGTAGATATACAAAAAGGCAATCCACTGGATTGCCTAGACGCCTAGTACGCCTCTTTTGCATGCAAAGATCACACTTTATTTCTTCTACTGAAATTATAGCATAAGAACACATGAGAGAATAGTGAAGTACGCCTTTCGATCCTCTCCGAAAAAAGGTGATAGCATGGGAAGGGTTGTACTTTTATTTCTTCTGAAGTGTTTACTACTAACCAGTCTAACGCCTGCATTGCGCAAGCTAGGACAAGATTTTGATAAATTAGCCAATTTAATCGAAAAGATGCTTCGGTTATTTAAGTAGTAATCAGAAAGAAATGGACTTTTGTCCTACCTCTTTTTGATTACTGCTTTATTTTTTATGTACCTTTTAAAGTTGCTAGCTACTTGGCTTTAGCTCTATTTCAATTAATATACTATGTTAAGCTACTTTGGTATAGGTGAAAGTCGATAGGAAATAAATTCTGTTAGCTTTTGGATTTGTCATATCCACCTTATTTGCGTCAAATATGACAGTTTTATTAATAAAAATAAAAAGGCAATTATATTATTTATATAAATAACGAAGGTCTTTTGAAAGGAAAAGAAAATCATGGTTTATAAATATTATTCGCATTTTAAGTTTTTTTGTTTAAATATTTTCGGATTAATTTCCAGTATGCAGAATATTGTTACAGCATACATTGTTGGTTCGTTAATTAATTTGGCAACGGCTAAAAATTTTGCAGCTATTCCAGTCTTTTTTGGTAAAAACATTTTGTTATTGATCTTGATTTTAGTCGCCACTTTAATTTTTGATTATCTTAAAGCAGATGCTGCTAAGCAGGTCAATACTAAGTTAAGGCTTAAAGTGATGAGAGGTATGCTCTCGGATGAGCAAGAAAATGCTTCTAATTTAGGTTTTTTAACTAATGATTTTAAACTTTTGGAAACAAATCGCTATGATGCTGAAATAGGAATTTTGATTTATTCATACACTGTCGTATTTGCTATGGCATTCGCTTTGTATCTAAATTGGCAGCTTACAATAATATTCTTTATTGGTTCGGTTATACCAACAATTGTTTCCACCTTTTTCCAAAAGCCTATTCAAAATGCTGCAGAGGCTTGGACAAATGCTAATGATAAATATGTTAATCAAACTAAAAATTTGTTATCTGGTACTGCTACCTTTAATTTATATGATAAGCAGGATAATGCAGTTAAACAAAATCAGTATAAAGTTAACCAATTAGAAGAAAAATTAGCCAAGATGAATGTGCTTAATACTAATACCAGTGCTTTTCTTAATGCAATTGCAATTATGGGTACTTATTTATTGCCGTTTGCAATTGGTATTGCATTAGTAATTAAAGGTCAAACTACTTTAGGTGCTCTTTTTGCAATAACGCAATTATCTAATTCATTTGTAAATCCAATTTTACAAATTCTGCAAGAACGAAATAATTTGTCTACTACAAAGCCAATTGTGCGAAAGATAAAGCAATATATACAAAAAGCAGATAATGTGGAGCGTGAGCAAACCAATAATCCTACATTTAATGAATTACAAGTGCAAGACCTAGATTTAATGCGTCAGGATAAGGTATTAGCACAACATATTAATCTTGATATTAAGTCTGGTCAAAAAGTTGCGGTCATCGGACCCTCAGGATCAGGGAAATCTACGATGTTACAGTTTCTAATGTATGGTAAGTATGGTAAATCTAAAAAAATTATACTTGATCATAAAGAAGTAGCGGCAGGATCGTTTACTAAGTTGTTTGCCTATTCCAGCCAGAGTGCAGTTATTTTTTCTGATACGCTTTGGTTTAATCTAACTCTAGGAGCTGATATAGCTAAAGAAAAAGTTCTTGAGGTATGTCAAGGACTACAGTTAGGACAATTAATTAAAGAAAAGGGATTTGATTATCAATTAGGTGACAATGCAGATCAACTATCTGGTGGCCAATTGTCCAGAATTGAGGTGGCACGGGCTATTTTAGCCAATCGACCAATTTTATTACTGGATGAAATTAATGCTTCACTTGATAAAACTTCATCAAAGGCAATTCACCAATATATTTTTGATTCAAACTTTACTTTTGTTGAAGTTATTCATCATTACGATCCAGAAGAACTGCAAAAGTATGATGTAGTTGTTGATTTTAATCAATACCAATTTAACGATAAGAGCCTGTCGTAGTCAGATAGATAATAACCCAATTTACCTCAGCATTATATAATTTTTATTTTTAATTTTATGATACTTTTATATTTTTTGATTATAATAAAATTAAAAAGTTTAATATTTGATAGTTAATCAAATAGTTGAGGAAATTAAAATGACAATTGGTGAATTACTAAAAGACTGTCGCATTCAGCAAAAGAAAACACAAAAACAATGGGTTAATGATGTGGTAAGCCCGTCATTTTATGCAAAAGTTGAAAAAAATTTAAGCAGCATTTCAGCAGATAATTTAATTGAACTATTAAACGTTAACAAAATTTCATTAACTGATTTCTTTGGTAAGTTAAACCACCAGGCGAAGACCGTACATGACGAGAACCTAGAGATTGATAGAATGGTTAATGAAGCGTATTATCAAAATTCTGTGCATGATCTGCAACAAATACGAAATTTTGTTGCGGAAAGTGATTTTCCAAATAAAGAAGATAAATTAGATATAATTGATATCTTTATTGCAATAATCAACAAAAATCTTTCCAGTATTGATAGTGGCGTTATAGATAGATTGAAAGAAAGAACGTTTGATGTTTCTCATTTTAATTCTGATAGTTTAAGACTGTACTGCAACCTTATGAGTTTTTATGATTTAGATAGTAATTTATTGATTTCAAAAAGAGTAATACGTCAGTTTATTGGCTCAAGTAGCATTGATATTCAAAAGCTAGTTTTGTCTATAATTATTAATATGATGATTTTGTGTATTCGTAACAAAAGATTTGAAGAAACAGAATTTTATGTTAGTAGTGAAAAACAAATCAAAACAAAACCAGATATATTTTTTTATAAGACTATTGCTCCAGCTTTTGAAAATATAGTCAAATATCATTATGATCAAAATCCCAAGTATCTTGATGAAGTACAAACAATAACTAAATGTGTAAAAATTGCTGGCATGCCCAGTTATGGTAAAGAACTTGAAGAACTAATGATTGCTAATAAATAAAATTTTTAAATGTCATATTAAAACATTAAGAGTTAAACATGACATTTTTTATATGCTTATATAAAATCGTAATAAACTTGAAGTAAATAGAAAGGAGTAAGAAAATTGAAAATTTATTACATAAATTAATTCTTATTGGGCTCAATTTAGATTAATTAGAAACATGGGAAAAATATTTTGTAAGTTAAGCGAAGATTTAAAAATTAGGTCTAAAGTAGATGATCATATTTATGAAGCATTTGTAGATGGATTATTTATAAAGTTTAGACCAGGAAAAAATTATAAAGATAAGTAAGTTTTCTATAAAGGAGATGGTAGAAAAATGTTTTAAAAGCTGGTATTGCCTTTGGCGATCTAGCTAGACGAGATTGACACCACCAAAAACATTATTTAAAAAAGAATAATGGCTTAAAACTAAATATTAAAATATATTCAAAAAATTGATCAGGGTATTTGAAAAATGATAGCGCTAACTATAATTAAGTTAAAAGGTGGTCTGCTTGAAGGAGCTGAACAGAAAGTTTGGTGATCTTGATGCAAAAATTAAAAAATATGCGCGTTGGACTAATAGAACTTTGTGCGACACTTATTATTGGCGGTTTGATGATAATTGCCGGCACTATTTTAGGCTTGGATTTAGCTTCCTTAATTATTAAGTTATTTAGCGGTTTAATAAAACCAAATGTGCCGAATTTTAACGTCATTAACAGTTTTCTGCGGATAAATTCAGGCATGCAAGTGGTTATGTTACTGGCAGTTCTAATAATTGTTGGCGGCATAGTAGTAACTTATAGGCTAACCAGAACTATTTTAAACAGTTTAGAAAAAGAAGATATTCCTGCTTTTCATAAACAGAAGTGGCTAGAAATAATTGCACTGGCAGCTGGGCTAGCTCTAATAGGTGGCGGCTATTTCGTATTGAATTTGCCCGTCCAAAATCTGTTTAATCCTTTATTACCGGCATTTGTCACAATTGTGTCAGGTACTTATTTACTTTGCCACTCGTTATTAAGCTTGCTGCCTGCAACTTGGTTTAACAAAATTAAGTTAACTAAAGGAAAAACGTTGCTGGGACTCCATCATTATGCTGGCGTTTTTACTATCATTTCACTACTCTTCGCCTTGACTATGAGCGCTCTTGCTTTAAGTCATGACGTTAATGCTTTTCACCAAGATATTAAAAGGGGAACTTATTATGATGGGGTAATTGTCAGCAACACCGCCAATATTAAAAACGATGTTGCTCAACTAAAAATTAAAAAGCAGCAAACTTACCATTATAAAGAAACAAACGGGCACTTTTATTTTGTTCGTAATGAACTGGCAGATAATCCAATTAAGTATGTCAAAAGCACCGGTAGACGCAATTTTCAAGTCAAATCTATCAAGTTAAATCAACTGAATAAAGCTGATTCTATAACAAGTGACAGTTTCCGCGAACTCGTTCCCAACGGTTTTAAAAATAAAACAATTGCACTTCGTTCAACTGCAGAATTAAATAGGGTTAATGGTAAAACTAAATATCTGACTTTGGTGCAGCTAAACAGTTTTGATAGAGATTGGCCATTTTTACTAAAAATTGAACATAAACGGGCTCAAAGTAGTGTCGTCTATAGTCGTCTCTATAGCAGCTCGAAGGCTGCTTCTTATCAGCTGGCACTGGGGATGACCAGAGAAATGAAGATTTTGGGCTTCTCAATGGCATTTGTGTTTGGTGCAACTCTGTTTGCTATTTTGATAATAGAGGTAATAAAATTTGCTAAGAAAAACCGGGATGTTGATCAAAAATTAAAGACCCAAAAAGTATCGCAGGAAAGCAGCACTTATGGAACGGGACTGTTGTTCTTAATTCCAGCGGTTTTTGGTGTCTTTGATGCTTTGTTTGGTCTAAAAATCTTTAATCAGGTTTTGCCAACAGCATATTATGAAGTTTGGCTGCCAATGGTGCTCATGATTATAAGTTATTTCGTTTTATACGTCATTGTTGTATTTTGGCGAAAAAAAGCTGTATTTTAAAAAATCTAATTAGTAAAACGCACGCCGTCAACAGCGTGCGTTTGTTTTCACAGGCAAAGCAACAAAATTAATAAAAAATACTGAGAACTTAGATAAAAAAATTGCAAAATTTTCTTGACATGCTAATGTTCTTTTTTTATAATTCTAAGTATTAAATTAAATTTTGGGAGGCGATTTTAATGAAAGCTAAATATTTAAGTAAACGAACTAACATTAAAAATATTATTGCCCAGAGTTTAATTGCCTTGTTGTTGTCGTCTAGGACTTAGCATGATTAAATTACTTTTAGTGATTTTACATGAAAAGCCCTTGTTTGCGTCTTAATGAATGGGGCTTATCTAATAACTGATCTAAGCCTCATTCATTAAATGAATGAGGTTTTTAGTTACCAGACTATTGAAAAGGAGAAAATGATGGGTAAATTTTCAAAAAGATTGTTGCGTGTTCTGACAGTGGGAATGGCTGGCTTGGCACTAGCTGGCTGCTCAGTTGCAAAAAGTGGGGGCGGCAAGGGTACGCACCAAGATAAAGATGTTGTCAAGGTTGGTATTAACATAGAGCTGTCTGGTACTGCTGCTGGATATGGTAGTGCTGAAAAGCAAGGGATAGTGTTAGCAGCTTCTGAAATTAATAAAGCTGGTGGAATTAACGTCAACGGGCATAAAAAGAAGCTTAAATTACTTATCCGTGATAACAAATCCGCAATTGCTACTTCGGCTTCGGTTGCTGCACAACTGGCAACCAAGGATAAAGTGGCTGCAGTTATAGGGCCGGCTACTACTAATTGTGGTACCGCTGAAATTCCTAATATTACCAAGGCTTCTGTTCCCGGCATTAGTCCATCTGCAACGGATCCAAACTATACCAGACAGAAAAATGGCAAGGTTCAGCCTTATGTCTTTAGAGCTTGCTTCCAGGATACTTTCCAAGGAAAGAGCGCTGCTAAATTTGTCACCGATAAATTAAAAGCCAAACGAGTAGCAGTTTATGCTGATAACTCCAGTGATTATGGAACTGGTTTAGCAAAAGCCTTCAAAGATACTTATAAAGGCAAGATAGTTGATAGCCAAACGTATTCTGCAGGTGATAAAGATTTCAATGCTGTTTTAACTTCATTTAAATCTAAGAAAATCGATGCTATTTATGTACCGGGCTACTACACAGAGTTGGGTTTGATCATTAAACAGGCACGGCAAATGGGTATTAAAGCTCCAATCGTTGGTGGTGACGGTATGTGTGACCCTAAACTTGTTCAAATATCAGGTGCTAAAAATGCAACCAATATTTACTACACCACACCATTTTCAACTAATGTAGCTGCCAAGAATCCAGATTCAAAAGCTGCTAAGTTTATCAAAGCATATAAAGCTCGCTACCATGCAGATGCACCTACATTTTCAGCATTAGCATACGATGCAGTTTACTTAGTAAAAACTGCTATTGAAGAACAAAAATCAGATGATTCGGTTAAAATTACTGAAGGTCTAGCTAAGATTAAAGACTTTGACGGTGTTACTGGCAGAATTACTATGGACAAATTCCACAATCCAGAAATGCCAATTGCTATTGAAAAATTGACTAACGGTAAAGTAAGCGACTCATTCCGTGTTGAGTAAATAAGAAAAAGAAAGGAGTGCTTAAATTTGCAAACAGTTTTACAGCAAATCATTAACGCCTTGTCGCTAGGTTCGATTTATGCCCTGTTGGCTTTAGGTTACAGCATGGTTTATGGCATTATTAATTTAATTAACTTTGCTCACGGCGATATTTATATGCTAGGTGCATTCTTTGCCTACTATGTGATTAATGCTTGGCATTTTAACTTTATTACAGCACTGCTTTCTGCAATGATTATTGGTGCAGTTTCAGGCGTAGTGATTGAGTATTTTGCTTACCGGCCACTACGTAAGTCGCCTCGTATAGCTGTACTGATTACGGCTATCGGCGTATCGTTTTTACTGGAAAATGGTATGTCATACTTTGTAGGATCAAATGCTCGCAGCTTCCCCCAAGTAATTGAGCAGGTTAATTACAATATTGGTGGAGTACAAATTTCAAATGTTCAGATTTTGATTTTGGCTACTGCTTTAATCTTGATGGTTTCATTGCAGGTCATTATTCAAAAGACCAAAATGGGTCGGGCAATGCGTGCAGTATCCGTTGATCCTGCTGCCGCTGAATTAGTTGGTGTTAATGTTAATCATACGATTTCATTTACCTTTGCTTTAGGTTCGGCTTTAGCCGGTGCCGCAGGTATATTAATTGGAATGTATTATAACCAAATTGATCCTTTAATGGGGATGACACCAGGAATTAAAGCCTTTGTTGCTGCTGTACTGGGTGGAATCGGCTCAGTGCCAGGAGCTTCTATTGGTGGCTTCTTAATCGGTATCTTGGAAACATTTTTCCAGTCTATCGGTTTGTCGGCATATAAAGACTCAGTTGTTTATCTAGTATTAATAGTCATTTTGCTTTTCTTACCTGCTGGTATTTTTGGCAAAAATGCTAAAGAGAAGGTGTAGGTGGCAAAATGAAATCTAATTGGAAATACATTTTGTCGTGGCTGTTATTAATGGTAGGCGGCTTTTACTTAATCAATGCGTTGATTATGGTTGGCGTGATAGATGATTTTATTGAAAACATGCTGGTCACGATTGGAATAAATATTATCTTAGCTACCGGGTTAAACCTGATTATCGGTTTTAGTGGTCAATTTTCTCTGGGTCATGCCGGTTTCATGGCAATTGGAGCATACGCTACGGCGATTATTACTCAACGCATGAGTAGCGAAGCTGGCTTTTTAATCTCAATGCTCGTAGGTGTCCTGATAGCAATTGTAATTGCTGCGGTTATTGGTACGGCAACTTTCATTCGCTTAAAGGGTGACTATTTAGCAATCGCAACTCTAGGAGCAGCTGAAATTATCCGCAATGTCATTAATAATTTGAAAATTACTGGTGGAGCGGCAGGGTTATACAATATTCCTCAGTTATGCTCATGGCCAACTGTTTATATCTTGGTTTGTGTGACCACAATCATTTTGACTAACTTCATTCGTTCAAAAAATGGTCGGGCAATTAAAGCAGTTCGTGAAGACGAAATTGCTGCTGAAGCAATGGGAATTAATACTACTAAATGGAAGCTGGCAGCTTTCGTTCTAGGTGGCGCAACTGCTGCAATAGCTGGCAGTCTCCATGCTTCATTCTTGCAAACAATATCTCCTTCAAACTTTGGTATCATGGAATCTATCTCTATCTTAGTTATTGTTGTTTTGGGTGGTGTTGGCAGTATGACTGGCACGTTTGTTGCAGCGATTGTTTTAGGCGTTTTAGATACCGTTTTACAAAGTTTCGGTGCGTTAAGAATGGTGATCTATGCTATAGTCCTGATACTAATCATGATTTTCAAGCCATCAGGACTTTTAGGTAACTGGGAATTCTCACTTAAAAATTTGACACGCCATTTCGGCAAAAAGGAAAGGAGCTAGTATATGCCACACTTATTAGATGTTGACCACGTAGTGCGCAAGTTTGGTGGGTTAACTGCAGTTAATGATGTCTCACTTCATCTGGATAAGCACGAACTAGTTGCCTTGATTGGTCCTAATGGTGCAGGTAAAACCACTTTGTTCAACTTGCTAACTGGAATGGTGCAAGTCACTAGTGGAAAGATCAACTTGCAAGTTGATAATCAAAATTATGATTTAACGCATAAAAGTGCTGTGCAAATTGCAGACTTAGGTTTATCCCGTACATTTCAAAATATTCGCTTATTTAAAGACTTAACTGTTATGGATAATGTCCTGACTGCAATGACAAATGAATATAAAGAAAACTTTTTAACAACAGTTTTTCGTTTACCCAGTTTTTATAAAACGGAAAAGGAAATGAAAGAAGCTGCGCAAAAGCTATTAGCAATCTTTGATTTAACGGATAATGAACAAACCTTGGCTAAGAACTTGCCCTACGGAACACAAAGACGCTTGGAAATAGTACGTGCTTTGGCTACTCACCCGCAGATTCTTTTCCTGGATGAACCTGCTGCTGGTATGAACCCAGAAGAAACAGCGGATTTGACTAATCTTATTAAATATATTCAAAAAGAATTTCAGATCACAGTTTTGTTAATTGAGCATGACATGTCTTTAGTTATGAACCTGGCTGAAAGAATTTATGTACTTGATCAGGGCGAGATATTGGCTACCGGATCTCCTGAAGAAATCAAGGCAAATCCTAAAGTTGTTGAAGCATATCTAGGAGAGGGTGATGACTAGATGGCAATGTTAGAAGTTCGTGACTTGTCTGTAAATTATGGTGTTATTCAAGCTGTTAAGAATGTCAGTTTTGAAATTAACCAAGGTGAAATCGTAACCCTAATCGGAGCTAATGGAGCTGGTAAGTCAACTATTGTCAAGACAATTTCTGGCTTGCTTAAGCCAAAAAGTGGTCAAATTTTCTACCTTGGTGAAGAAATAGATCACAAAAGTGCTCCGCAAATTGTCAGCGCGGGTATCTCCCAAGTAGCAGAAGGTCGGCATATTTTTGCCGGGATGACTGTAATGGAGAATCTGCAGATGGGTGCGTTTTTGCAAAAGAATCATGATGAAGTTTCAAAAACCTACAAAGATATTTTTGAACGCTTTCCAATTTTGCAAAAAAGACGTAATCAAGATGCAGCTACCCTGTCTGGTGGTGAGCAGCAAATGTTGGCCATGGGTCGTGCCTTAATGGCAAAGCCAAAATTATTGCTGCTTGATGAACCCTCAATGGGTTTGTCACCCCTGTATATTCAAGAAATATTTAAAATTATTAAAGAACTAAACGAAAAAGGTACAACTATTTTGTTGATAGAACAAAATGCTAAACAAGCTCTATCTATTGCCGATCGTGGTTATGTATTGGCGACAGGAGTAGTGCAATTAAGTGGTACTGGTCAAGAATTGTTGGCTAACCCGGAAGTACAGAAAGTGTATTTTGGTGGTTAGTGGTAATCAAGTTGTTGTAATGACAATGATGTTAATTCATTGTTAAGTCAGATAGTGAAAACTATAGAGTTTACATAAAATTCTGAGGAGGTAATTGTGATGGAAACGAACTATTTTAAACAAAAAAGTAATATGAATATCTTTCAAACTCAGGATTTAGTTGCCTTGTTGTTGGAGCGCAGGACTTAACATACATGAATTACGTGATGTAATTTAAAGTAGTTAAGCCCTAGTTTGCGTGCCAATGATTGGGGTTTAACTAATTGATAATTTAAGCCTCATTCATTGATTTGAATGAGGCTTTTTTGTTGGCAATTTTAGTTAAAGAATAGTTAGAAGGAACAAGATGATGGATAATATTAGCGGTATTAAAAAGGTAATGAATGTTGTAATCACTGGCATGGCAGCTTTTATGCTGGCAGGCTGTACTGTTGCTAAAAGCAGTAGTGGGGATGGAACTAAGCAAGATAAAGATTCAGTCAAAATTGGCGTCAACATGGAGTTGTCTGGAGCTGCAGCTGGTTATGGCAACGCTCAAAAGCAAGGTATTCAATTAGCAGTTAGTGAAATTAATAAAAAAGGCGGCATTGATGTTAATGGTCGTAAGAAAAAAATCAAACTGATCATGCGTGATAATAAAACTGCTATTTCTACTTCTGCTTCAGTTGCCGCCCAATTAGCTACAAAAGAAAAGGTAGCAGCAATTGTAGGACCAGCAACTACTAATGCCGGCACAGCTGAAATTCCTAATATTACTAAAGCTAAGGTACCAAGTGTCAGCCCTTCAGCGACAGATCCAAATTACACTTTACAAAAGAATGGTAAAGTTCAGCCATTTGTTTTTAGGGCATGTTACCAAAATAATTTTCAAGGTGGTAGTGCAGCCAAGTTCGTAATGAATAACATTAAGGCAAAGAGAGTGGCTGTCTATACTGATAATTCAAGTGACTATGGTAACGGTCTTGCTAAAGCATTTAAGAAAACTTATAAAGGCAAGATAGTTGATAGTCAAACATTTTCAGAGGGTGACAAAGATTTTAACGCTGTATTAACTTCGTTTAAAGCTAAGAAAGTCGATGCTATCTACGTTCCCGGCTACTACACTGAAGTTGGCTTAATAATTAAGCAAGCGCGTCAAATTGGAATTAAGGCACCAATTGTCGGTAGTGATGGCATGGCTGATCCGAAGCTGGTACAGATTGCTGGTGCTAAAAATGCAAGTAAAATCTACTATACTACGCCATTTTCAACACAGGTAGCTGCCAAGGATCCAACTGCTTCTAAATTTATGCGTGATTTCAAAAACCGCTACCATGAAGAAGCACCAACTTTTTCTGCTTTAGCTTATGATGCGGTATATATGATTAAAGAAGCAATTGAAAATGAAAAATCTGATGATTCTGCAAAAATCACGAAGGGTCTGGAACAAATTAAAGATTTTACTGGCGTAACTGGAAAAATCACTGTAGATAAAGATCATAATCCTGAAAAACCAATTGCTGTAGAAGAATTAATTAATGGTAAAGTGGGTAAAACTTTTAAAATTGAATAAGACTTATTTTTAGGTAATAAAAAGGTTAGCTTTGCTAGAAAGCTAACCTTTTTGATTGTATTAATACTGATTTTACAATTTTTGTGCAACTACTGAAAAAGTCAATGGAATCTGTGGTGAATCAGCTGGAAGTACCCAACCTTCTAGGCTTTTATCATAGATTAGTGATGGCAAAGACTTCCAATCACTAATTTTATGCTCTCCTACGTTTTTAATGGTTAAACCAGCAGCAATTAATGAATTAATAATTTCTGCAAAATCATGAGCCCAATTATGGTTTGTCTGATGCTTTATTTTCCCATTAGAATTTGGTGTATATGAAGCATCTGATTGATAAGTAATTTCAGTGCCACTAAAGTAACCCAGCTTAATTTCTAACCCGGCATTATCAAGTGCAAATAACAAAGGGTGATTGTCACGAATCATGAATATTCCACCAGGAGCCAGGAGTTGACCAATAGATTTTGCCCATGATTTTAATTCTGGCAGCCAAGTAATTGTACCTGCGCTAGTCACAATTATGTCAAATTGTCCTAATTTTTCCGGCATAGCTTTTGCGGCATAGCGGGCATCGCCTTCAACGTAGGTAATTGAAGTATTAGCCTCTTGGGATAATTTGCGTGCATACTTTAAGGCAGCAGGTGAAAAGTCCAGGCCGTAAACGTCTTTAGCTCCTAAGCGCGCCCAACTGAGCGTATCATCTCCAATATGGCATTGCAAATGAAGTAGTCGCTTATTTACAACTGAATTATGAGCCAAAAATGGTCTGAGTACGTCTAAATCACGTTTAACAGTTGTAGTTATAGCATTTTGGTCTTTAGCAAACTGAGTAAGATCGCCATAACCACCATTAGCATGTACATCAGCGCGATCATTCCAGTTATTCAAGTTGTCAGCAACGTCAGATATATCATTTTTTGATTGCATAAAATATTCTCCTGTTAATTGAGGGCATCAAAGCTTTAATTTGTCATAAGAAACAATTTTCTTCTCTTGCTCTGTCATATTCATCACTGTAATTGAAGCGTTACGAGGGCGTTCTTTAATATCAAAATCGCTGTAACGATCGGCAATACTATGAATGGTAAAACCGTGAGTTACGAGCAAAATATTTTCAGCCCCATCTAATTGACTGATTAATTTAAATCCCTTGTTTATTCTATCCCAATACTCTTTTGCATTCTCTGCATCATGAAAAGGGTCGGCTTCTTTAATCCAGTCTTTCACCGTGTCTAATGATTCATTTTTGAGCATTTCAGCATGGCTTTTATAACCGTGAGGACCACTAATCATTTGCCAAGCAGCATCTGAATCCATACCTTCAAAATAGCCGTAAAAATGTTCACGGAAAAAAGGGGTTGCGATATGTTGAATTTCATCACGATTAACATTGTGTTTAATGATGATATCACAAGTGTCGCTGGCTCTTTTCATATCACTTGATAATGCAATGTCAAAAGGCACATCTTTTAAAGCTTCACCAACTTGGTCAGCACCTGCTATTCCTTTTTCTGTTAGTGGCGTATCACACCAGCCTTGCATTTTGTTATAGCGGTTAATAAAGGTCTCACCATGACGCACTATATATATTCTTTTCATTTTACTCCTCGCAAATCTAATATTTTATTTCTTGTATAATTTTTGAACATTTTCAACATCGACAGGCTCAATTGGATACAAAGAACCGGTAGGATACATTACAGACACTCCATTATTATGTTTTAGTCCGATTGCATGTCCCAATTCATGTTCTACAGTATTTAAAATACGTTGGTAAGTATAACTATATGGTGAAAAATTCTGTAAGTAATAAATATTTAACCTGGTAACTGCGGAATACATGATTCCGGTTTTCACATAATAATGAAAAGTAGTATACCCCGCATAATTAGTATTTGGGCTGTAAACCTGCTCAATTACGATATTAGCTTTTTTCTTGTTTTTGGTTTCAGTAAAAGTAAAGGCCTTGGTATCATTCCATGCATCAATTGCGTCTTTAGTAGCTGAAATTAATTCTTCATTATCATTAAGATCAATGTAAACAGTGGCTTTAGGCTTTTTCCAGTGCCAAGAAGAAGCTATAGCAGCTGTATTCTTTTTCTTGGTCTTTTTAGTTTTCTTTGTTTTCTTTTTAGCTTTTTTTGCCTTTTTAGCAGTTTTCTTGGCATAAACAGTCTGAGAAGGCCAACTGAATACTGAATTTTCAGCAATCGGAGCAATTGTACTTTCAATTGTAAAAGTTACAACCAGCGCACATGCTAATTTTGATAAAAAATGACCAAATTTTTTCATACCTTAATCAACTCCATTACCTTACATTATATAGGAAAAATAGTAAAAGTTTCATAATTTACTGATTTTAACGCATAAATTATAATTATTATCAAAAAAATTTGGAGATTGTACTGTTTAGCAAAAAACGAATCCAAGGTTTTAATATAAACCGATTTCATGGTAAAATAGAATGCAAGTTTTGGAAAATTAGGTGAGTTTATGACAAAAGCGATGGATGATAAAGAATTTGAGCAAAAGCATCTCAATAAGATTTTAAAAATGATACGGGCTAAAAAAGCCGAGTTGTCCTCGTCAATTAAGTCCGCTGAAGGAGAGGCCCAAGATCTTAATTCACACTTTTTTGATGATGTAAAATTAGATTATGACGGCTATTCAACATCTATGGAGACTGCGTTGTCTATTCACCAGCAACAGCAACTGCTTGATGAACGTCAAAATGCTTGGCAGCATGCAGCAAAGCAACTAAGCACAGTTCAAAAATTAGAGCAAAAGCCATATTTTGCCAGAGTAGATTTTAAAGAGACTAATGAAAAGCCGGAAACTATTTATATTGGTCTAGGTTCTTTTGCAGACAAAAATAATCATTTTTTGATTTATGATTGGCGGGCACCAATTTCATCAATTTATTATGATGGTAAGATTGGTAAGGTTTCTTATATGTCGCCTGAAGGTGAAATTACCGTTGATATGACCAAAAAACGGCAGTTTATGATTGAAAACGGCAAGATTATTAACATGTTTGACACCAATGAGTCTATTGGTGATCAGATGCTGCTGGAAGTTTTGGGTGAAAAATCCAGCACGCAGATGAAATCAATTGTGACGACGATTCAGCGTGAGCAGAATAAAATTATTAGAAATACCAGTGCCGACTTACTGTTTGTTCAAGGAGCGGCCGGTTCAGGTAAAACTTCTGCAATATTACAGAGGATTGCCTATCTGCTGTATCGCTATCGTGGCAACCTTACCAGTAGTGACGTCATCATGTTTAGCCCTAATCAACTATTCAACGATTATATCAAGAATGTTTTGCCCGAGATGGGTGAACAAAACATGGTGCAAATGACTTACTGGCAGTTTGTGGCTAGAAGACTGCCGGGTATGACCGTTGAAAATTTGTTTGATCAATTTGAAGATAGCCAGGCTGATTCCGCAATTAGTCAATTTAAAGATTCTACAAATTTCTTTAATTTACTGCATCATTATGCTAAACACCTCAACAATCATGGTGTAATTTTTAAAAATATTTACTTCCGCAATAAAAAGAAACCATTTTTTACTAAAGAAAAAATTAGTGAACTCTATTATTCATTTAATTCCAATTATAATTTGAGCAATAGAATTGATGCTACGCGAGAAGGATTAATAAAATCACTCAATCGCAAGATTAACAGCGAAACAAAAAAGGCCTGGGTGTCAGACGCCATCCAAAATCTTAGTCAAGAGCAGCTAAATGCTTTATATGATCGTCCAGACCAAGAATTTGAATCAGAGGAAAAAGAGGAAAAGTTCCTCAGCCGTAAAATTGTCGTTAAGGCACTTGATAAGGTTTTCCAGCAAATTAGGCGGAATAATTTTATTAATATGCGTGCACAATATTTAAGCTTTTTACGTGCTGTTCCTAAAATGACTGATCTAAGTAAATGGCAAATTGAAGAAGCAGATTGGCAAAAACACATCGAAGAAGTTAAGCAATGTTTTATGAAGCATTATATTCATATGAATGATGTTTCAGCCTACTTGTATCTTTATGATCTGATCACAGGCCGTCATGTAGATTATGAAATGCGTTATGCTTTTATTGATGAGATTCAGGATTATACGCCGTTTCAGCTGTGCTATCTGAAATATAATTTTCCTCGCGCTAAATTTACGATGTTGGGTGATTTAAACCAGGCTATTTTTACCAAAGATGAAAGTAGAAGTCTACTTAAACAGATCAGTGGCTTATTTGATCCTGAAAAAACTGATGTCGTCCAATTAACCAAATCGTATCGTTCAACAAAACAATTGACTGAATTTACTAAGCAAATCCTGCGGCAAGGTGAAAAAATTGAATCGTTTAACCGTCAGGGTCCCAAACCAGCTCTTTGGCAACGTTCTGATGCTGCTGCTGCAATCAATGTACTGGAACAAATATTAAATGAAAATAGTCAAGCTAACATGACAACCGCAATTATTACCAAGGACTTGGCTAGTGCCAAAATTGTGGCAGAAAAGCTCAAAGAAGACAAAGTGAAAGCAACGTTAATTGCTACTGCCAATCAGCGACTAGTTGATGGCACGTTGGTCATTCCATCTTATTTAGCTAAGGGCTTGGAGTTTGATGCCGTCATTATGTGGGCTGCCTCAAAAGAAAATTATCATCGCATTGATGAAACGCAACTTGTGTATACAATAACTTCGCGGGCGATGTACAAGCTTGATATTGTTTATACTAACGAAAAGAGTCCACTTCTTGAAGTAGACCCAGAAACTTATATAGAAAAGTAGGAAGATTTTATGACTGACAGTGAAAAATTTACCTTCAAACAAGTTGCGCAAATGACAGGCTGCGAAATGTTTTGTGTAGCTCGTTTACGAATAGATACGTTTGTAACCGAACAAGAAATAACAGTACCAGAGCTTGACGATCAAGATTTGGACTCAATTCAGGTTTATTTGCTCAATGCTGAAAAAACAAATGCATTGGCCGTTTGTCGTATTTTTCAAGAAAATGGTAAGTGGATGCTAGGCAGAGTAGCAGTAGCTGCAGCAACGCGTGGGCAAAAATTAGGAACCAAAATGATGACACAGGTTCATGAATACCTGCGTGATCAGGGTGCCGACCGGCTTTATTGTCATGCACAATGGCAAGCAAAACCCTTTTATGATTTTTTAGGCTATCACACTGAAGGCGAGCCATTTGTAGAGGCTGACATTAAGCATGTTATGATGTATAAAGATTTATAAAAATGATAACTTGCACTATATTTGTGCAAGTTTTTCTTTAATTGCCGTCACTACCAGATCAATTAAAATTTTGTTTCCGGCAGAAGTGAGATGCTGCCCATCTTCTTGATAATATGAAGATAAATTTTCTAACTGGCAAAAATTGGCGATCAGGTTAATAAAGGGAATATTATACTTGCGAGCACAATCTGCGGCAATTTGATTGTATGCTTTCATATCTTCAAGATTATAGTATTGCATGATGTCCTTGTTTTTAGGGTCTTCATAAGAGGGACCTGCAATAATCATTCTAGCAGCACCGATATTTTCAACCATGTAATTCAGGTTCTTAGCATAATTAGTGCTGCTAATCCCCCAAGCACTTGACATGTCGTTTGTACCATATTCAAGCACTACTATGTTTGCATCTTGCGGAATTAAATTTAAGCGTTTCTTGCCTTCAGCAGTAGTGGCACCGCTTAAAGATAAGTTTATAATTTGCGCATTTGCGTCTAGTTCTTTTTGCACACCTACAGTTATGACGTTAGTATCATGACCAGCATGGTAGCCATTAAATATAGAATCGCCAAATAAAATTATCTTTTTCATAGTTTTGCCTTTCTTTTTGATTAGAAGAATTAATTAGAAAACATTATACTTTTATTCTACTATATTAATGAACATAAAATTTAAGGACATTAGGATGAAAAATTATTTACAATTTAACAGAGAAAAATGGCAGTCTTTTTCTGCCGCTGAACCGGTTAAAATTACTAAAGAAGAACTGGCAAAGATAAAATCTTTGGGTGATATTATTAATTTAACTGATGTTCAAGAAGTTTACAGCAGTTTAATTAAGTATCTTTATTTAGTTTATCAAGGTAAACGGTCTCTGCAGCAAAAGCAGAGCGAGTTTTTGCATCAAAAAATTGCTAGCGCACCTTTTATTATTGGTATTTCCGGTTCAGTTGCGGTGGGTAAATCTACCACTGCCAGACTTTTACAAGTATTGCTCAGCCGGACATATCCTGGGTTGAAAGTACACTTAATGACCACAGACGGTTTTATTTATTCTAACCAGGAATTGGAAAGACGCAATCTGACTGATCGTAAGGGCTTTCCTGAAAGCTATAATATGAAATTACTTACCGACTTTCTGCAAGATGTATTGAGAGGCAAAAAAGATATTGTTTATCCCCTTTATTCTCAAGAATTGAGTGATATTGTGCCTGGGGAATATGGTCATGTGTGCGAACCCGATATTTTAATTATTGAGGGCATTAATACGTTGCAGCTGCCAACCAATGGCCAAATTGTGACGAGTGACTTTTTTGATTTTTCAATTTATATTGATGCTCCTGAAGACCTGATTGAAAAGTGGTTTATGCAGCGTTTTGTCAGGGTAATGGAACTAAATAAGAATAATCCGCATAATTTTTATTATGAGATGGCTAATGGCCCTAGGGATGAAGCCTTAAAGTTTGCAGAGGAAACTTGGCAAATGGTGAACTTGGTCAACTTGCGTGAATATATTGCTCCAACCAAGCAACGCGCCAATTTAATTTTGCATAAAACTGCAGGTCATGTTATCGATCAGATTTATCTTAAACAAATCTAATGTGTACCTTTTAAAAGAGTAACTTATAATAGGCTTTGAAAGTGTGAAGTTAAGAGTAAATACAGGAGGAACAAATGTTACTGTTAAACAGAAGTGATATTGAAAAATGTTATTCCTTAAAAGACTGCATTGCTGCAGTGGCCGATGCTTTTAAATATTTTTCTGCCGGTAAAGTAGATGTGCCATTGAGAACTCAGATTCTTAAGCAAAATGGTAAAGATACCTTCTTGTGTATGCCGGCTTTTTGTGAAGAGTATGATGCGGCATGTGTGAAAGTGCTGAACATGTTTCCTGAAAATATTAATCAAGGCTTGCCTTCAATTAATGCTCAGGTGTTAAATATTGATACCAAAACAGGAGTAGTTAATGCTATTTTGGATGGTAATTATGTTACCCAATTGCGCACAGGTTCTGCTTCTGGTGTAGCGCTTAAATATTTGGCGAAAAAGAAATGCAAAAAGGGTGCGTTAATTGGTACGGGAGGACAAGCTGCTACACAGCTTGAAGCAATGCTGATCGTACGTGACTTAGATGAAGTAACTGTCAATGACCTTGATTTTGAACGTGCTCAAAAGTTTGCTGGGAAAATGCAAGAGCAACTAGCGCAATACCATACAAAAATTACTGCTGTTAAGACAGGCAATGAAGCCGTGAAGGATGCAGATGTGATTATTACAGTTACGCCGTCGGCTAAACCAGTTTATGATGCTCAGTTTATTAAAAAAGGCGCAACAATCTGTGGTGTTGGTGCTTACCAGCCACAAATGGAAGAGACCCCGGCCGAGCTAGTCGCTAAAGCAAATAAAATTTACTTTGATTCTAAAGATGCTGTTTTAGCAGAATCTGGTGACATAATTATCCCTTTAAATAAGGGCATGGTTGCAAATACTAGTTTTACTGGCGAAATCGGTCAAGTAGTCAGTGGCGACTTAATTGGGCGTGAAAACGATGACGAAATAATTTTCTTTGAAACTGTTGGCATTGCAGCTCAAGACCTGATGGCAACGAAGTCTATTTATGATAAAGCCGCAAGGCACAAAGTAGGTACACAAGTTAATATGTAATTTCATTACAAGTAAATATTTTTGGTTTATATTAAAATCATAAATCACCGATTTAGTGGTGTTGATAAAGTCCAAATTTTGTTATACTAATCATTATGAATGAGATTTATTTACTATTAATTAAAAAATTTGCTTTACCTCCAGCGTGGTTTTCTTGAAATCAGTAATTAATTCAGAAAAAGATTTAGAGGAGTAAAAAATGGTACAAGCAATTAACTTAAAAAAAGGTATGGTCTTTAGTCAAGATGGTAAACTAATTCGTGTTTTAAAGGCTAATCACCATAAACCAGGAAAAGGCAACACTGTTATGCAAATGGATTTGCGTAATGTTGAAAGTGGTGCTGTGGTTCATAAAACTATGCGTCCAACCGAGAAAGTAGATTTAGTCGAAATCACCAAAAAAAGTGCGCAGTATCTTTATAATGAAGGTGATATTTATACTTTCATGGATACTGAAACTTATGAACAATATGAAGTTTCAGCGGAACAACTAGGTGATGATAAACTTTACCTGATGCCTAATATTGAGGTTCAATTGGAATTCGCTAATGACAGCAAGCTGCTTGGTGTGGAATTACCATCAACTGTCACAATGAAAGTAGCTCATACTGAACCGGGCATTAAAGGCGCTACTGTTACCGGTTCTGGCAAACCAGCTACTATGGAAACAGGTTTGGTAGTCCAAGTTCCCGACTTCATTAAGGAAGGTGAAGAACTGGTTATCAATACTGCAGAGGGTGCCTACAAGTCAAGAGCCGAAGGTGGCAAGTAATTTTTAAAATATAATATAAGCTAACAAAGCACTTCACAAAATTAATAGTGGAGTGCTTATTTTTTGATGTTTAAGTTAAAAATTAGTAATACTTTTTTCTGAACTGCCCAGGTGACATTCCTGTTGCTTCCCTTATTTTCTTATATAAATGGGATGCATCTGTAAAGCCACAAGATATAGCTATTTTTTCTAGAGAAATAGTTGTATCTTTCACAAGTAAACTTTCAGCCTGCTTTACACGTATTTTTAGTAAATAACTATGAATACTCAAACCAGTATATTTTTTAAAGTCACGTGCTAATTGCGAGGGACTCATTGAGCACTTTAAAGCAATGTCATTAACAGTAATTTTCTTATAGTAATTCTGATCCATATATTTAATAGCAATTTTAATATAATTAGGAGCAGAATGAAATTCACTGGAATGGTTAGTAAGTTCGTGCTCTTGAGTAGCAAATAGGTCACAAACTAAACTGTAGGTTAGATTAGATAAAAAGGGATCATTTGTACCATCAGAGTTTGTGGAAATTAACCGAAAAATTCGACTAAATAAGTTTTCAGTATTTTTGTAGGGTGTAAAGACCGGAAGAGCGTTTTCAATAACTTCATTGAAAATCTTTTGCATAAAAGGGCTGTTAAAGTGTAGAAAATAAAAATCACTATCCGTTACAGCCTTATAATAATTAAATTCTTTACAATCTAACAAAACTATTTGTTGCTTCGCAATGAACACCTGGTTACGAAAAAAAATTCCATTTCTCCTTTTTTGATATATATTATTAAAAAAGAATCCATAAAATCTCTTTTTACTTTATAGGGGTAAGTCACTAGATATTCTGCCCCAAACATAGGGTAAAAGAATATTTCATGTGCTAAATCGCTGGGATTATTAAAATAAATTCCCTTTTCAATAGTAACGCCACACTCATTTTGGGGAATAAAATCCGAGTATTTATTCATTTTGTTCCCTCTTATTTATCTGAACTTTGATTTACATGACGATTCTGAAAACAAGATTGAAGCTCTTCAAGAGATTTTCCTCTTGTTTCAGGGATAAATTTAATCGCATAAAATAGCGAAAAGATGTTTAGTACAGTAAATACAATAAAGGTATTACTAAAGCCAATATTAGTCAATAATATTGGGAATATATAACCTACTAAAAAATTTGACAGCCATAAGAAGAAAGTCGCAATTCCCATAGCCATTCCGCGAATGCTTTGAGGAAAAATTTCTGACAGAAGTACCCAAACAATGGGTGAAACTCCTCCTTGGAAAAACATTAGAAAAATAGCCATCAGTAAAAGCATAACATAGGGGAAAATCGGACTTTTAATTAATAAAATCGAAAGTATGCTGATTGCCAACATCGTTATAGTAGTTCCACAAATAGCAGTTATTACCATTTTCCGTCTATCTATTTTGCCCATTAAATGAATGCTGGCAATGGTTGCAAGAGTTGAAATGATACCATTGCTAATATTTGCAATTAAAGCAGCAGAATGGCTAAACCCGGCATTGCTTAAAACAGTTGTGCCATAAAACATAATTATGTTTATACCAATAGCCTGTTGCATTACCCCCAATCCGATACCAATCAATATTAGACGGCGAATCCAAGGAATTTTTAAATCCTTAAAGGTTGCCTTTTTCTGTTTGCTGCTCAAAGCTAAAGATTGCTTAATTCTGACAATTTCGGCTTTAGCATCTTCTTTACTGTTACGAATTTTCTCTAAGACTGAAAGTGCCTGATCGTTTTGGTGCTTAGTTACTAACCACCTTGGCGATTCAGGTACTTTATGTATACCAAATAAAAGCAGAATTTCGGGTATGAGACCCACAGCTAGCATGTATCTCCAAATGCCGCGATAACTTCCCAGCATTACTCCGAATAATGCATTGATTACATAAGATAGTAATTGTCCACTTACTATCATCAATTCATGATGATTGACAAATTTTCCTCTTATTTCTGGTGTAGACAATTCAGCTAGAAAAACAGGACTAATAACGGACTCTGCACCAACTGCCAAGCCTAATATAAAACGACATAAAATCATTACTAGAGCATTAGGGGCAAAAGTACAACCTAGGGTACCCAGAATAAAGACCCAGGCAGAATACATTAATACACGTTTTCTGCCAAAATAATCTGAAAGTTTGCCTCCAATGACTGCACCAAAAGCAGCGCCTAGAGTGATGCCACTGGTAACCAAACCTTCATCTGAAGCGTTTAAATTAAGCTGATCAGGTTTACTCATGAAAGAGAGAGACCCATTTGTGGCTCCAGTATCTATACCAAATAGCAAGCCACCTAAAGTAATTATCCAACCATAACGTTGTAATCTTTTTTGCTTATCTTTATTTATGTATACATCTGCTTGATTGGGAGATGTATCTTGTTCATTGTTCATTGAATCACCATATTCCTAATTTTAAAAAATCAAGTTATAAGTGATGCAATAACCAAAAATAGGCTCGTGAGTAATTTTTATCATTTTTTACAGGCTATTTCAAGGGTATTCATTTTTTAAAAGAAAAATAAATATAATGAAAACCGCAACACATAAGAGATAAAAGAAGCTTATATGTTTTTAAAATATTTGTTAATGAAAGAGCAAACTTGATCAAAAAATACTTTTTTTACTTAATAAAAAGATTAAAAGTACATTTTTTAAGCATGAAAATACATCCTTCTAATTTAAAATTGCTTTTTTAGCAGCGTAAAAACTACTTTTTTAAAAATATTTTATATATATTTTATTTATTAATACTAAAAATAAATAATGAATAGAAGCATTTATATGTACTTTTAAAAATATAATTTTTATAAAATATGTTTATTAATAAATAAAAGCGTTTGCAAAAGAAATAACGAACTTTACAGTAGGTTCCAGTGATTGCAATCACTGAAAATAGAAGAATTTTTCTATATTTCTTAGATTTTTATTATTTGCTCGTAATAAGAAATAGTCATATTAAGGTTTTAGTGTGCTTTAGTTGTTAAAGCATATTAGATAAAAAATGGAGATTGTAAATGCAAGAAGATAGTTATGAAAATAATCACCATGGTTATTTAGTTTTAGTTGCATGGATTGCATGTATGGGTGCCTTGTGTTTTGGCTTTGATACAGGAGTTGTAAATGGCTCTTTGGATTTCTTAGCTAAACCAAGCCAATTAAACTTGTCATCTTTTGAGCAAGGAGTCGTTTCCAGTGGTCTTACTTTCGGTGCTGCGTTTGGTGCCGTTTTTGGTAGCCCATTGAGCGACAAAATGGGCCGCAAGAAATTAATGATCTGGCTAGGTGTTTTATTCACGCTTACAGGTTTAGGCTGTGGTTTTGCACCTAATACTGGTGTCTTAATAATACTAAGAATAATCATGGGATTGGCAGTTGGTGCAACTTCTGCTTTGGTTCCTGTTTATCTAGCGGAAATTTCACCGGCAAAAGAGCGTGGTAAATTTGTCAGCATGAATCAGTTACTAATTGTTGGTGGTCAAGGCTTATCATTTCTTATTAATGCCATTTTAGGCAATACGATCGGTGTCCACAATGCAGGTGTTTGGAGATTGATGTTGGGAATTACAGCAATTCCAGGTATTTTACTTTGGTTTGGGATGTACTTAGTGCCTGAAAGTCCGCAATGGTATGCCAATAAGGGAATGTTTGGCAAAGCGCTACAGGCTTTGTATCGTGTTAGAACCAAGGCTCAAGCTGAGGCAGAGATTGATGAACTAAAAGAAAATGCTGCTGAACTAGAGCGGGAAAATGCTGAAAAAGCATCGTTTAAGGATTTTAAAAAACCGTGGATTTTTCAAATTGTTATTACTGGTTCCTTATTGGGAATTTTTCAACAATTCGCCGGTATTAACTCTGTAATGTATTACGGCACAAAGATACTAACCTCTGCAGGTTTTGGTAGTAATACCTCGCTATATATGAATATTGCTAACGGCGTATTTTCAGTCATTGGTGCCATAGTTGGCATGTATACAGTTGATAGGCTGGGCAGAAAGCCATTATTGTTAATTGGTTATATTTTCTGTGCCCTTGCCTTGATAGTTGTAGCGCTGATTGGCAGCTTCGCACTCCATACTTCTTGGGCTCCTTATGCAGTTCTAATTATTTTACTGGTTTATATAGTTATTGACCAGGGTACTCTTGGTCCTGTTACTTGGCTACTTAACTCTGAAATTTTCCCAGCTCGTTATCGCGGATTAGGAACAGGAATTACCATCTTTGTTTTGTGGATGGCTAACTTCGTAGTAGGGCTTTTATTCCCAGTTATTCTATCAGTTTTGGGTATTTCATCATTCTACATTTTTGCTGCATTTTGTTTGCTTGGTGCATGGTTTGTCAAAGTCAGAGTACCTGAAACAAAAGGGGCCTCCTTAGATAGTATAGAGAAGTTCTTCCATAGCAGATATGACAAATAGGAAATTGTGATTAATAAAGAAATATGAAGGAGAAAAATTATGTCTGAATATGATGTAAATAAAAATATAAAGTTAGGCATTTGTCCTATTGGCTGGCGTAATGATGATATTCCATCAATTGGTGCAGAAAATACTTTTCCCCAACTTTTAAGTGATGCCGCTTTGGCTGGCTTTAAAGGAGTAGAGATGGGAGGATTTTTCCCAGGACCAGATGAAATTAATTATGAGCGTAAATTACGCCACATTGAAATTGCTGGTCAATGGTTTAGTAGCTTTATCATTAGAGACGGACTTGAAAAAGCAACAGCGGACTTTGAAGAACATTGTAAAAAACTGCAGGCTCTTGGTGCACATATTGCAACTGTTTCAGAGCAAACTTATTCCATTCAACAAACAAGTAAGAACATTTTTAAAGACAAGCCGTATTTTACGGATGAAGAATGGGAAAAAGTGTGCGCTGGTTTGAATAAGTATGGTGAAATTGCTAAAAAGTATGATGTTAAAGTTGCATACCACCACCATTTAGGTACTGGTATCCAAACTTTGGCTGAAACGAAGAGACTAATGGATAACACCGATCCTGACAAAGTTGGACTTGTTTTTGACACTGGTCATGCCTATGTTTCAGAAGGTGATGTCATGCCTATGCTTAATGAATTTGTCGATCGCGTTGTTCATGTTCACTTTAAAGATGTCCGTAAAAATAAAGAAGATGATTCAAGAAAGAAAGGTTTGTCCTTCCAAGATTCTTTCATGAATGACATGTTTACCATTCCTGGTGATGGCAGCATTGACTTTAGGCCGGTATTTAAAACTTTAGCAGACCATAAGTATACTGGTTGGATTATGGTTGAGGCTGAGCAAGACCCTAAGAAGCATAATCCATTTGAAATGGCGTTAAAAGCTCATAAATATATGGAAGATGAGTTATTTGCACCATACCAAAATAACTAGAGTTAGATTAAAGATAAATTTAAATGAATTAAAAGGCATGCTTATATTACTTGTACACTTAATTAATAACAGAGCACACTTGTTTAATTTGATTTTATTAAGTTAGTTTTCGCCTAAATTGCCTTTTTATAAAAAATAGTGAGGTTTTTAATATATATGATTATTGATAAGTCCATTAAATGGGATAAAGTCTATGACGTAGTAGTTTTAGGATTCGGTGGCGCAGGCGCCAGCGCAGCAAGGTTTGCTGCTGATAATGGGGCTAAAGTACTTCTTGTTGACAAAGCACCTGAAGGCCATGAGGGAGGCAATACTAGGTATTCAGGTCAAAATGTTGGTTATACACCTGACCCACAAAAATTCAGAACCTATTATAAAGCCCTTGCACAAGGTTTTCACATTGATGAAGACGTAGAAGATACTGTCATTAACGGTTTGGCAAACATGAAAGATTACTTTTCTAAATACTTGGAAGTTGAACCTTTTGTATTTGGTGAGCATCCAGATGACAACCCTTTGTCTCATACAGCAGATAACCAAACTACTGCCACACACCCGGAATTTCCTGATTCTTCTGCTTCAGAGCTAATGACTGTTCATAATGGTATGTTTGATTCTGCTTTATGGACTGTACTAAGGGAAAGGGTTTTAGATAGGATTGATAATATTGATGTTTGGTACGATTCACCAGCAGTACATATTCTTCAAACTCCTGATAAAACTGTAGTTGGTGTTCAGATTAAAAGAAAAGGCAAGATCAGAAATATAGGTGCCCGCAATGGTGTGGTTTTGTCAACTGGTGGTTTTTCAAACAGTAAAATTAAGATTCAAGACTTTATTGGTGAACACCATTTAGCTCCTGTTGGTACGCTCTATAATACTGGTGATGGTATTGATCTTGCGCTTGAAGCTGGTGCCAGATTATGGCATATGACGACTTATAACTCTGCCGGCATTGTGGGAGACCTGACTTTGCCTGTCAAAGAAGGAGAACGCAGTGTTTTTCAACCAGCAGATATTGATGCCAAAGAAATGTACACTGGCAGCATCTTTGCAGTTGGTGATGATGGTACAAGATATTGTCGTGAAGATATTTTCAGTATTGAAGGCTGGTTTTACAATCACGGTCAATGGCGTACACCTCAGGCCCCGATCAAGCCATATGTTGTCTTTGACCAAAAACAATACGAAAGATTAGCAAAGATTGATCATGTTCCATATCAGCGTGCGCTAAAGAACTTCTTAATTAGTGCAAATAGTGTTGCGGAACTGGCTGCAAAAATTGATGTCAAACCAGAAACGTTAACTTCAACAATTGATACTTTCAATTCTTATGCAGAATCGGGTAATGACTTAGATTTCCACAGAGCAGCTGCAACTTTGGAAAGATTTGATACATCTGATACCATTTATGCTTTGCCAATGGTTCAATCTGTTGCTCAAACTCATGGTGGTCCTAAGAGAAATGGCAAAGCTGAGATCATGGATCCGTTTAACAATGCCATACCACACTTATATGGTGCAGGGGAACTGGGTAGTAACATTGTCAGAATTTATCAAGGTGGAGAAAACCTGGCTGACTGCTTGATATTCGGTAAAGTCGCTGGTGAAAATGCAGCTAAGGCTAAGCACGATAAAGATGCTCTGTTTGAAAACGGCAACGATGCTGCTACAGGTGCTTCTGTTAAAGCAGATCCTGATTTAGCAAGTGATTTAAAGAAGAAATACACTTTTGAACTTGGCAAGAATCAGTATCTTGGCGTAAGTTCTGCCGGTATGGGTAATGATATTGTGGTGCGCGTTACTGTAGATGACAATCAAAACCTTAAAAACATTGAAGTTTTACAAGAAAGCGAAAGTGAAGACTACGGTAAAAGAGCGATCAAAGCTTTACCAAAAATTATGGTAGAGAAAAATACTTATGATGTTGATGCAATTTCTGGTGCATCTTCATCCAGCAGAGCTATGAAAGAAGCTGTTAAGCAAGCTTTAGATTCAGCCAAAGAAAAAAATAAATAAAGTATAGTGTTTTAGCAAAATGTAATTTATAGAACTCGCAGTTGACTTTTCAGGATGGCACAGTATACATTCAGAAATTAATCTCTGCGAGTTTTTATAATAATTGGAGAAAATAATGTTAAAAGGAATAATACCTGTAACTATCTCTGCTAACTTAATTAAAAACTTGGAAAGTGACCAACCGCTTTTTGTCAGTGGTAGATTACTAGCCATAATGACTTTAGGAAAAGATAATGAAGGTTTAATTACCAGGCGTGAGTATTTGCAATATTTTAATACGCTTAGTATAGAAACAGGAGCAGCTTTAATTGCAGATGGTCAGTCCGGTTTTGGCAATGAACTTAGTGCCTGGACTACCGCAAAGGAATTGGGAAATGCAGGGGCACGTTACCTAGTCCTTAATGATCAAAAGTGGCCATCCACCTCTATTGAAATAGCAGGAACAATATCGGAAAAGGTTTTTATAAATATGGTTAAAGCAGCAGTAGCAGGGGGTAAGGACTACGATTTACAAATTATTCCAAAATTAGAAGGAATAACAAAATATGGTTATGCAGAATTAATAAGCAGAATCGAATTACTTTTAAAGATGGGGATTAAGCAAATTATTATTGCTAGATTAACCCGAAAAGAATTGGTGCAATTAAAAGCTGAAAAATTTTTCTCAAAAATTGGAATTGAATTGGACAATACGGACTTAGATCTAAAAGAGGTCCAAAAATTTAAGCCAACATTTATATTGCCTGTAGAATCTGCTATCGCAAATACTTTAAGCTCAGAACAACAGCTGTACGAATTTTATAGTAAGGAGAAGAATTATGAAGAATAAAGGCAAAACGATGCGCTTAATGTTTAAAAAGCTTGTTCATAACAGAACGAAAATCCTTAAAATGCCTGTAGTTGGGGACGGCTTATCAGCTAAAATAAGTGCAAAAGCAGGCTTTAAAGCAATCAATGTAACCGGATCTGCTACTAATTTCGCATATGGTAAACCTGATATGGGTTTTGCTGATTTTTATATATTATTCGATCAGGCCCGCAAAATTATTGAAAATGTTTCTATTCCTGTCTTATGTGATGTGGGCACTGGACATGGTGCAAAGGAAAATATTGCACGAACGACGCGTAGTTATGAAGCGATTAACGCGGCTGGAATTTACCTTGATGATGGTGTCTGGCCTAAGAGCTGTGGTCAAATGTCTGTGACACAAATAGCGTCAGTTTCCGAAATGGAGAAAAGAATACATGCTGCAGTTGAAGCTCGAAAAGACCCTGACTTTATCATTATGGCTCATTCTTCGGCTAGAGCAGTTTGTGATATTAATGAAACTATTGCTAAACTGCGTTCTTATTGCATTGCAGGCGCTGACATGTTATACGTCGACAGCGTTTCATCAGAAAAGGAATTATTGCAAATAACAAAAGAATTTTCAAAAATACCACTATTAATCAATTCTGCCAATTTAGCAAAAACTTTTAGCTGGAATGATTTGCTTAAAATGGGTTATAGCATGGCAACTTTCAAAGAAGAAGCAATTTATGCGAGAGTAAGTGGTGAGCAAGAAGTTTTAAAACAAGAAAAGAGTAATACCACTGCTGTTTCACCAGAAAAAGAAATTATTAGTGTACAAGCATTCAAAAAATTGGTTGATACTGAGCAGATGAACAGGCTTGAAAAAGAATTAATTTTATAAACTGGGATAGTAATATGAAAAATAAACATCAGATAATCAAGTTTATCATTATTATTATTCTGTTTTGGTTTGCACAATATGTTTATGTACCTTACCAAACACCATTTCTAGCTGCTATTAATGTTGCTTCCAGCTTTATCGGAATTGTGGTTGGGGCCTATGGCTTCTCGCAAATGCTATTGAGAATTCCTTTGGGAATGCTGGCAGATTGGCATTTAAACCATAAGTTGCTAATTACGTTAGGAACGTTATTAGCTGGACTGGCTTCAATTATGAGGGTACTTTTTCCTAGCGGTATTGGTTTTTTATTAGGTAACATCTTTTCAGGAATAGCTAGTTCAACCTGGCTCTCTTTTATGGTTTACTTTTTAAAACTACGTTCAGATGTGAGCAAAGTAGAAAACATGGGTATTCTGGTAATGGCCAATAATTTAGGAATGCTGCTCGGCTTTGTGGTTTCTAGTTTATTTTATGAAAAAATAGCCATGAAAGGCCTATGTATTTTAGGCGTACTAGCCGGTATATTAGCCTGCATTATGACCATAACGTTACCAACTTTTCAGTTCAGCTATAGTTCTGGAAAGAATTCTTTTATTAACTTAATCAATGTCTTTAAAAATAAAACTTTGCTAATCTGTGGCGTATTAGCTTTTATTCAACAAGGAATACAGATGGCTACTACCATGTCCTTTACCAGCCAGGTGATTAAAGAAATCAATGCACCGTCTTATGCTGAAGGATTATCCTCGATCATTTATATGTGTTCGGCTGTTTTATTTGCCCGCATAACGTCTTCAAAGTATATTGCCAAATTTAGTGACCGAAGTATTTTAATAGTTAGTTATATTTTACTGGCGCTTTACTGCTTTGCTATTCCTTTGGCTAGGCAAATCTATTTAATATATTTGTTACAGGTTATACCTGGAGTTGGCACGGGAATATTATTTGCCATTCTTAATGCAGCAGCGATTTCTAACGTGCCACAGAAGGCACTTTCGACAGCAACAGGTGTTTTTCAGTCTATCTATGCTTTGGGAATGACACTCTTTCCCATTTTTGCGGGACAATTACGTGCACAATATTCAATGACTATTTCTTTTATAGTTATGGGTATTTTGGCTTTAATGGGTAACTGCATTGTGATCATTTTTTGGCAAAAAAAAAGTAATAATAATTAGCCGTTTTTTACATTTTATGAATATTTATATACATTGAGGCTCCAACTGAAAGCTCTATAATGAAATTTGTAATAAGTGAGCGAAAGCGCTTACTAATACTAAAATATATAGGAGGAATATTATGACACTTAGAATTGGTATTATTGGCTGTGGTTATAAAGGCTCAGACCATATTGACCGTGTCGCTAATAGAATTAATGGCGCCACTCTAGCAGGTGTTGCTGATATTAAACAAGAACTTGCTGAAAAATATGCTCAAAAATATAACTGCAAGCATTTTGAAACGGGTGAGGAATTAATCGAGTCACCTGATATTGACGCTATCATGGTAGTTACTCGTCCACACGATACTCATGTACCCTTTGTCTTGAAAGCTCTTGAAGAAGGAAAGTATGTCTTTAGTGAAAAGCCGCTTTCAACTTCAGCAGATGATTGTAAACGCGTTGTTGAAGCAGAAACCAAAATTGGTAAAAGATTGGTTCAAGTAGGCTTCATGCGTCGTTATGACAATGGTTATCGTCAAATTAAGAAAGCTATTGACGAAGGCACTTATGGCAAGCCATTACTTTTGCACATGACACACAGAAATGAAACAACTGTTTCTGATTACTACGATAATGATGCCATTGTTGAAACTGCTATTCACGAATGTGACATTATGCACTGGTTAGTTGGTAGTGACTATGACAAAGTTTCATGCTTTATTCCTGGAGCACAAACCAAATACACTCACGAAGGTTTGCATGATCCCCAAGTGATGACATTTGATACTAAGAATGGTATCCATGCTGATCTAGAAGTATTTGTTAATAATCATAACAGTTACGATATTAACTGTGAAGTTGTCTGTGAAGAAGGAACTATTGCATTAACCAGCCCAATTTTCACTCAAGTAAAAACTCAAGAAAGAGCACAAACTGCAATTCCACAAAATGATAGTTTCCGTTTCCGTCAAGCCTTTGATTCAGAAATCCAAGATTGGGTAAATGGTGTACTAGCTGATCACCTTAACCCGACAGCTCCAACAACTTGGGATGGTTTAATGGCATGTGTAGCTGCCGATGCTTTAGAGAAATCACGTGACAATGGTTTTGTCAAAGAACCAGTAGTTTTGCCTGAAAGACCAGATCTTTACAAGAATTAATAATTAAAAAGGAAAAAGAGATTTTTATGAAATTAGCATATGATGCTTCAATGTTTCGCGATAGTACGCCACTTCACGAAACGATTGATAAAGTAGCAGAGCTAGGATACAAATATTTGGAATTAGCTCCTAGAACTGATTTCTTCTGGTTTTATCAATATCCTAAAGCAAATTCCGCTATGATTACAAATGTTCGCAAATGGTGTAAGGATGCTGGAGTTGAAATTTCATCTTTGGTTCCTGTCCAGCAATGGTCCTCACCTAACGAACAAGAAAGACAAGCAGCTGTACGCAATATGAAGAGGACAATTTGGCTTGCCTCTGAACTTGGGGTTAATACCATTAATACTGAATTTTCTGGGGATAAATATAATTCTGTTGCTTCAGAAGGTCAGTGGTATAAATCCATGGAGGAATTGCTTCCTATTTTTGAAAAGGAAGCAATTAGACTTGAAATTCAAGCCCACCCAAATGACTTTATTGAATCCAGTTATGCTGCTGCACAGCTTATTCGCTCACTCAACTCTGATAATGTTGGCCAAGTATTATGTTCGGCACATGCCTTTTATTCTGATGGTGGTAAAGGTGATGTCAGAAAGCAAATTTTAGATTCAAAAGATGTACTGAGTCACGTCCTAATTGCAGATACGTTTAATTTTGCTGGTTCTTATGGATTGAGATATACTATCAACCCGCCTGGTGCTCCTGTAACTATTCATCAACACTTAAATCCTGGTGAAGGCGAAGTTGATATGGATGCCTTTTATTCTACGCTTCGTGAAATTAACTTTGATGGAATTGTGACCAATAATGTGTTTATGTGGCCTGATCGCATAGAATGGTCAAATGAAAAAACTTTGAAGTCTATTAAAGATGGACTCCACATTTAATGAAAGGAGGAATACCTGGATGCTTACATACAATGACTTTTGTATCAATAGAAAATCTGCCCCTGGATTAGACTTAAAAGATTTTATTAACATGGTGGCTGATCTGAACATTAAATATATTGAGTTGCGTAATGATATAACAGGTGAAGTCGATAATTCTACCATTTTAGATGGTTATCAACCTGAAGAAATAAAGCAGTTGCTTGATGAAAAAAATATTCAAGTAGTAGATATTAATGCTCAGGGAAATATGGATCTGGCAGAGAGCTTAGAAGAAAACCTGAAAAGTCTTAACGAAATGATTGATATTGGCAAAGTTTTGCACGTGAAAAATATTCTGTTCTGTCCAGTTAGAGATGCAAATGACAAGAGAACGAGTGCAGAATGTCGTCAAGGCGCTATTAATAATATGAAGGCTTATTCTAAACTCTTAAAAGAAAATGGCATGAGTGGTTTGCTCGAGCCTTTGGGATTCATGGATTCATCCTTAAGAACACCATGGCTTGCACAAGATATTATTAAAGCTGCCAAAGTCGATAACTTCAAGTTAGTAGCTGATAATTTCCACTATTATTTAGCCGAGGTTACTAAAGAAGACTTTGAGACTAAAGTAGATCCTAAAATGGTTGGTTTAGTTCATTTAAGCTCAGTTGTTAATCAAAAGCCACGTGAAGAATTAGGTGATGCTGACCGAATCTTGGTAACTAAGAATGACATTATGAATGCCTTAAATCACGTAAAAATGTTTGAAGAAAGTACTTATAATGGCTTATATTCTTTTGAACCATTTTCTCCAGACTTGTATAAATGGGATGCAGAAAAAGCCAAGAAAGAAATTGTTCGTAGCATAGATTTAATCAATGCCCAGTAATAAAATTAATATATATTTCTCAAACAAATTCAATTCGTTTATCTAAAAATAACTTTCAAAAAGAATATTGAACATTTAAAAATAGATGTTCAATATTTTTATTTTTGACTAATTTGCTTTTTAGAAGAGCATGGCGCAAGCAGTTTGGTGGACCATTTCAAGTAATGAAAGTATAACCAGTGATTACGTATATTATAAAAAGTCTGGATACCTAGACCTATTTGGAATAGTAATTTTAAAATCTAATATGTCTTTAGGATATAAAAAACTGTTGACAGCTTCTTAAGAGAATCTTTCAACAGTTTTTAGGATTTAAGCGATTTTAGATCTGGTTTTCTAACCGGCAATTATTTTTTCAATACTGTCTGCAATTTGTTGTTTGCATTTATCATAACTCCAATTATTAATTTCAGGTGCACAAGGCTCAAATGAATAAAGGCCGAAATAGTTGCTCTCCTTAAACCAATTTGCTTGTTCAATAGATTTCATCACGTCTTCTTCATTAGCAGAGATAAAGTAACGATCGGCATCATCAGCTTCTTCTGGAGATTTTGCAGAAGTAATAGAACTTAAATGAATTAAGCCAACACGGCTGACATCTACCTTTTCGTCAAAATCATCTTTAGTAACCTCGGCTTTATAATAATGGAAGGTATCTGCAATTAACTTAAAGTTTTTAGCATCCGCCTCTTGTAAAACCTTTTGTGCAACCCACGGGAAACGCAATGATGAGTCACCAAATCCTAAAGGTTCTACCAAGCCATTAACTCCTACTGCTCCAAGAACATCTGAATAAATCCGAATATTGTGAACCAGATCGTCAAATTTTTGTTCATCAGTACGAATATCATCCGCATTCCTGATAGGAGTAAACAAAATATGATCAGCACCAATTTTTTGTGCAATTTCAGCTAATGCAGTAACTCCCTTTAATTTGGTATTCCAGTCACTACGATCATCAAGGTTAAATTCGGCGGAAATATTAGCTACATGAACATCATAATTGCGCTGCAAATTATTAAACTCTGCAATGCTTAAGTCATCCAAAAAATTGCTACCGTGATGTATGTCTGTTCTTAATTCGATATTATGAACTCCGACATCATTAGCTAATTTTACAAAGTCGGGCAGAGATAAGCCACCTGCACAGCAACGATTAATACAAAAGTCATTTAATTCCAACATAATAAATCCTCCTAAATATTTTTAATCAGGTTAATGCTCTTGGTAAGATTTTCCTTGGCAGTTTCATAATCCCACTGGCGAAGTTCATCTGAGAATGGCTCAAATGAAAATAGACCGTCGAATTTGCTGTTTGAAAACCATTTAATAGTGTCAAAAGCATTGATATGATCCTGATTAGGATCACTTAAAAGCACGCGATTTTGATCTGTCAATTTAGATTTGGGCATCTGGACCTCGATTGTACTCATATGAATGAGACCAACTTTATTAACATCAAGCTTATTATCTAAATCATTACGAGTGACACCGCCCATGAACCAGTGAAATAGATCAGCTACTACTTTAAAATTGGTTGCACTAGCTTCTTCGATGATATCAATAGCTCTAAATGGTGTTCTGATTGAACTTTCAGGGAAACCCAGTGTTTCAAATAAACCAGACATACCTTTATCTTGAAGCCTTTTTGCAAACTCTTTAATGGTTTCAACACCTTCATTAAATTTTTCGCTGTCACTTCTATCATCGAACTTGTCCATTACCGGACAGAAAAGAATTTTTTGGGCGCCGATTCCCTGAGCTATAGTAATCATCTCATCGAGATCATTTAAATTTCTGTCTTTCTGGCTCAATAAATCTGTATTACCGAGCGAGTTGATATCTTCAACTTGAACGTCGTATTTTTGTAATAGATCATTAAAATCCGAAATACTCATTCCATCTAAGATATTTTTATTATCAGGTTCTTTACCTAGATCATTTCTTAATTCTACATGTTTGATTCCTAATTCACTTGCTAATTTAATAAAATCAGCAAGTGGTAAACCGGGCGCTGATTTACGATTAAGACATAAATTTGAATTATTAATCATATTAAATACCTCCATTTTATAAAGCGCTTTCCATCTGTAATGGTAGGAAATAAAAAATAGAAGGTAAATGTAAAAAAGACGCAAGTATTTGTACTAATTAATAGAAAATATAAAAAGCTTATATTAATATGTAATGAGCTCCAAAAGTTAGACAACTTTTGGAGCTCATTACATGAAACGCTAATTTATCAGTCTTTTTGTGTATAACAATCTTAGCTAACGCGTAGAAAATATTTTTACTAACCCTTTTTATTCACTTCAGAGAAACAGTTGTTAACTTTTTTGGGATTAATTGGCTCTCCAAATACTTATTTATTTTTTCTAGAATTGTTATGAATAAATAATTTACGAGTATCAAAGGTAGTCTTATGGTAAATTGTATTATATATCTTTCTTTTTGGATGAGCCCAACCCATGCCACGTTTACCATAGTTGGGAATAATAGCTCTTTTGATAGCCCTCGTTGCTCTTCCCTTTGTTCTGGCAGAGATAGACTTTCTCAAACTAGGCTTTCTGAAACCGATTTTAATCATTACTTTTTCTTCTCCTTAATCTTCCCATTTGCATAAGGTGTAACCTTGGCTAATAGCCCTTTTTAATGATATTTTGGTTATATTGCCATGCGCTCTTCGAAGCCCACGGCAACTCGGATTAAAATGATATCTTTTCCCTGAATTAGGAGCTATATAGACTTTACGTACATTACGTCTGGCGACACTTTTACGCTTTTTTTGCTTTCTTTTTGCAGCTACCTTCCTTTTGCGAGTAGCTTTTCTTCTTTTAACAGTTACTTTTTCAGTAACTACTTTTTTCGCATTACTTTTTACTACTTTTGTTGACTTTGCAATAACCGTTTGTTGAGAATCTTGTATACCTGTGTTGCCAGAAACAAAAGTAGTGAAAAAAGTTATAAAAATCACTACAAAGCAAAACCACCATTTTTTATAAAAAGGTTTTTTATTCTGCATATTTTACCTCCCAAATAAAATAATTAATTCCTTAATATAATCATATCGCATATAGAAATAAAAAGTGCAAGTTTTTATATAAATGTATATAATAGAAATCATATATATTAAAGTGAAAAAATGTTTGGAAACAAAATCTTGATTTTCATTTAAGTAATACTTGTGTAATAACCAAGGGGAGAAGATTATGAGTATCGGACCTTTGTCAGAGAGGGTTACTGCAGCTGCATAAATTGCTGCTGTATGCGTTGCTTTATTTTTACCTGTTTATGATAAAAAACAGGTAAAACGTAAAAAGACTCGTAATATGAAGGCTATTTTTAGGCTTTTAATTAAAAAAGCGCTAGAAGAAAAAGACACGTCAAACTTGGAATCATACTTTAAAATAAGTTTTCTCATTATTGACAGTAATGATGATAAACAAATTTATTCATTAGTGCAGCATGCAATTGAAATTCTAAATAATCAGAATATGCCGGAGGATAAAAAAGAAACAGGCATTAAGCAGCTAATGGAATATCTTAAATAAGCAAACTTTATTTCTGAACAAATTAAAGCAGGGGTGAAAAGTAATAAACTTTTCACCCCTGCTTTTTTGCTTATAACTGTATTTGAATAACCTGCACACCAGCTTTAATAAACCCTTCAACCGTATCTCTTGGCGTAAAAGAATCCGTAATCAGTAAGTCTATATCACTGGCCTGACCGATTACAAAATTAGAAAACTGGTTAAACTTACTGTAATCAGCAACTACTATTAATTTACGGGACTGTCTAATAATAGCTTTGTTTACTTTTGCTTCTTCCATAAAAGGTGTTGAAATGCCTCGTTCAAGACTTAAACCCGCACAGCCGATAATTGACCAGTCGGCAAAGATTTTTAAAAAAGGTTCAACTGCCAAGTCACCGCTCATAATCATTTTGCGAGAGACATTACCACCGCTTAAGATAATTTGGCTGTTACTGGCTCGCATGTCTAAATTTCCTGCATAGCCATTATTGGTTAAAATGTTAACGTCTTTTTTGAGTAAGTAGGGAATCGCCTCAAAGGCGGTAGTACTTGAATTGATAAAAACCCAGTTATGTTTCTCAATGTGAGAAGCTGCTTCTTCACCGAGCCTTTGTTTAATGTAACTGACAGAATCAGTAAAAGGAACTTCTTCGGGCTTTACTAACGAGATGATGCCTTTTTCCTGCAATATCTTGCCTTGATTAGCCAGATTGCTGCAATCTCTGCGAACTGTCATAATAGAAACGTTCAGCTTTTGACTCAATTCATCTAAGCTGATCTTTTTTTGATGGTTAAGTAAATCAATAATTTTTTGGCGTCTATTTTTGATTTCTTGATATGAGTTCTTCATTTTAAATTCTCACCATAATAACAACTATTTATTTTCAGTAACAAAAATTACCATAAAATATGATAATTATCAATAAAATATCTTATTTTTTGTAAAAATATCATAAAAAGTAATAATTATCCTTTAATATGGTTGAAAGCGATAACATACTACAATATAATTTAACATGAAAACAAGGATAAAAAGAACATAGGAGGAAAAAATGACGAAACCAACTAACATTAATGAAGTGACACCGCAAGTTTTTGCAGAAAATAATTTCCCAGAATGGGGAACTTTCTTAAATGAGCAAATTGCTGCCAAAAAGGTACCAGAAAAATCATTTGCAATCTGGTGGCTAGGTTGCATGGGTACCTGGCTTAAAACACATGAGGGTACAAACATTGCAATTGACATGTGGAACGGTACCGGTAAACACACTCATGGTGATGGCAAGATGCGTCAAGGTCACCAAATGATGAGAATGACAGGTGGAGAGGCTTTACAACCTAATTTACGTAATAAGCCTTATGTAATTGACCCATTTGCTATCAAAGATTTAGATGCACTGTGCGTTACACATACTCACCACGACCACTTGGATATTTATACAGCAGCTTGTGTTAACAAATTTTGCCCTAATGCAAAATTTATCGGTCCTCAAGGCGTAGCTGATGAATGGGAAGAATGGGGCGTTCCGGCAGAAAAAATCACTGTAGTTAAACCTGGAGATGAAGTCAAGGTTGGTTCAGTAACCATCAAGGCTTTAGAAGCTTTTGACCGGACTGAACTTGTTACAGAAGATGATCCGAACGTTAAATTGGCAGGTACTAAGCCAATAGAAATGGCCAAAGTAGCAGTTAACTACCTCGTAGAAACTTCAGGTGGAAACTTATACCATTCAGGCGATTCACACTATTCTAACACTTTTGTGAAACATGGTAACGAAAATAAAGTTGACGTAGCCCTTTGTGCATATGGTGAAAATCCACGTGGAATTACGGATAAACTTGATGATTCCCAAGTTTTGCGCATGGCAGAAGCCCTAAAGACAAAAGTTATTATTCCAATGCACTATGACATTTGGACAAACTTCTACAGCGATCCTAAAGATATTTTGGCTCTGTGGAACAGAAAAAAGAATCGCTTACAATATCAATTTAAACCTTACATCTGGCAAGTCGGTGGAGAATTTAACTTCCCTCAAGATAAAGATAAATTTGAATACATGTACGATCGTGGCTTTCATGATGCATTTAAGAATGATCCTGACTTACCATTCCCAGAATTACTATAATTCTCTTTTTCATTAAAAATTTGGTAGGAGGAAATCATGCTCAGATATTTTTTAGAAAATCACTTGATTAATATCAGTCAGAAACACCCAAAAGATTGGCAGCAGGCCATCAGGATATCCGGTGAAATAATGAAGAAAAATAATCTTGTCACGGATAAATATATTGATCAGGTAATTGCAGACGTCAAACAATATGGACCGTATATTGTGATTGTTCCCGGTGTGGCAATGCCCCATTCGCAAGCCAATAGTTCGGAGGTTTTAGGTACTGGTATTGGTCTGACAATATTTCCAGAGGCAGTTTCCTTTGACCCAAATGATCCAGAAAAAAATGCGCAACTATTCTTTATGCTGGCTGCTAAAGATAACCCTACTCATATGAAAAATATTGCTAACCTCTCCAACTTGCTGATGGAAGATGACATGATTGAAGACCTACGTAAAGTGAAGAATTTACAAGATTATCAAAAAGTCATGCAAAAACATGATAAGAGTAAAGAAAAAAGCAGGTAAGAAAAATGCAAAATATTTTAAATGCTTTATTAGCTATTTGGAGCTACTTTGCCACTAATGTTTTAAATCAACCAGCGTTCATGATCGGCTTCATCGTTCTCATTGGCTATATTTTGGAACGTAAAAAGTGGTATGAAGTTCTGTCAGGTTTTTTAAAGGCTACAGTTGGCTACTTTATATTAGCTGCCGGTTCTGGGGGTTTAGTTAACACTTTCAGGCCGATTCTTGTAGGCCTAAAAGATCGTTTCCATCTTAGTGCGATGATTATTGACCCATACTTTGGTCAAAATGCGGTTAATGCAGGAATAATGGAACGCTTTGGCCGTTCGTTTGCAGATACAATGCTTTTACTGTTATTTGCCTATATCATTAATATTTTATTGGTCAGATTTTCAAAATACACCAAGCTGCGGGCCGTATTTACTACGGGCAATGTACAAGTGCAGCAGGCGGCAACTGCCTTTTGGCTGATATTGTTCTGTTTTCCTAAATTAAATCGCTTCTCAATTTTAGCAATCATGAGTTTGATTTTGGGGCTTTACTGGGCTGTGGGTTCAAACCTAACAGTTGGTATCACTCAAGAATTAACAGATGGGGCCGGTTTTGCTGTAGCTCACCAACAGATGTTTGGTATTTACTTTTTTGCCAAGCTTTCCGAAATGATTGAAAAACATTCTGTGAAAAAGACTAAGGGTAAAAACAAACGACTTGAGGACATTAAACTGCCAAGTTTTATGTCAATCTTTAATGACAATATGGTATCAACTTCAATCTTAATGTTGATTTTCATCGGCGCAATTTTAGTAGTTCTGGGACCAGATTACTTAACCAAGGCTCATTTTATGCAAAAGGGTCAAAGCTTTATCTTTTACATTTTGCAAACAGCCCTGCAATTTTCAGTTTACTTAGCAATTTTACAACTAGGTGTTAGAACTTTCGTTAATGAATTAACTGAATCCTTCACAGGAATTTCAGATCGCTGGCTTCCAGGTGCGGTACCTGGGATTGACGTTGCCGCCACCCTAGGTTTTGGTTCCCAAAATGCACAAACTATTGGATTCATGTTTGGTGCACTTGGTCAATTCACCATGATTATCTTATTGCTTGTTTTCCACTCGCCAACTTTAGTCATAGCTGGATTTATTCCACTGTTCTTTGACAATGCCGCTATAGGACTATATTCAAATAACCGTGGAGGCTATAAGTGTGCGATGATTATGCCATTCATTTCCGGCTTAATTCAAGTTGCAGGTTCAGCTTTAATTGCTACTTGGGTAGGTATGGCAAGATACGGTGGCTACCTGGGCATGTTTGACTGGGCTACTGTTTGGCCATTCTTCACGGTAGTCATGAAATATCTCGGCTATATCGGTGTAGCAGTAATCATTATTTTGCTTTTAGCTATTCCACAATTACAGTACCGTGCCGATCCTGAAGGTTACTTCATGATCACTGAAGATTACCCAGCATGGAAGAAATTAAATAATAAAGAAGAATAACTACAGAAAGGATGATTTTATATGAAGATTTTGACTGCGTGTGCTAATGGTTCAGGAACGAGCTTAATGCTGCTGCGAACCGTCAAGAAGACATTGGAAAAGATGGGCTATCAAATAACGCAAGCTGATCATACTTCCATTTCGGAAGCTAAAGGCATTGCGCGTAACTATGACGTAGTTTTTACCTCAATTCCATTTATCAGTATGTTTGATGAAGTTAAAAAGCGTGGCGGTGAGGTCATTGGCATAAAAAATGTTATTTCGGCTAAAGAAGTTGAAGACAAAGTAAATGCTTCTGACATCCCCACAAAGTTTAAAAAGTAATAGGAGAAAATAATGGATTTACCAAAATTACAAGTGGCTTTAGACAGTGACAATACAGCGCAGGCAATAGAAGTTTTACGTAAAGTAGAAGATGTAATTGATGTTGTTGAAGCGGGGACCATTCTGGTTTATAAAGATGGCTTAAGTGCGGTTAGGAACCTGCGTGCAATGGCTCCAGATAAAATCTTGCTGGCTGATATTAAATGTGCTGATGCTGGTACAAAGTGTGGTCAATCATGCAAAGATGCCGGTGCAGATTGGATGACATGTATTAATGCAGCTACTGTTCCTACTATGAGCAATGCTCAAAAGGAAATTGAAGTTCAAGTAGAACTTTATGAAGGCTGGGATAATAAAGAAAGAATGCAGGAATGGCTTGATCACGGCATTCATCAGGTAGTTTACCATCAAAGTCGTGACGCCAAGTTTGCTGGCCAAAAATGGTCGCAGCAGGATGTTGAAAATGTCAAAAATCTGATCAATATGGGCTTTAAGGTTTCCGTTACCGGTGGCGTTCATCCCGAAATTTTAAAGTTGTTTAAGGGAGTTCCAGTTTATACCTTTATTGCTGGTCGTGCAATCAGAGAAGCAGATGACCCACACGCTGTTGCCAAACAGTTTAAAGACGAAATCAACAGAATTTGGGGTTAATTAAATACTAAAAAAGGGGATAAGTGAGCGAAGGTTCATTTTCCCTTTTTTAATAAATATGAGGAGAGAATAATGACAGTTAATGCTTTAGGAATCTACGAAAAAGCTTTGCCCCAGAACTTGTCGTGGCAGGAAACTTTTGAATTAACCCATGACTTGGGTTTTAATTTTTTAGAATTTTCAGTTGACGAAAGCGACGAACGTTTAGCACGCTTAGATTGGACACGAGAAAAGAGAAGTGAAATCCGTAATCTAATGTGGGAGACAAATACCAGGATAAATAACTTAATGCTATCAGGTCATCGACGCTTCCCCTTAGGTTCAGCTGATCCGGCAATACGCGAGAAATCCTTGGTAATGATGCAAAAAGCAATTGATCTTTGTGTCGATTTGGGCATTCACAATATTCAAATGGCCGGCTACGATGTTTATTATGAAAAAAAGACTATGACTTCCAGAGAATATTACGTTGAAAATCTGATTAAATGCGTCCATATGGCAGCTATGAAAAATATTATGCTGTCAATTGAAACGATGGATGATCCTTTTATTAATAATCTGTCTAAGATTGCTCATTATCATGATTTAGCTAAAAGCCCATGGCTGCAAGCATATCCTGACTTAGGCAATTTAAGTGCATGGCCGGAAAACGATGTGCCAGCGCAACTTGAGAAATACATTGATACTATCTGTGCAATTCATTTAAAAGACAGCAAAAAAGTTACCCCAACTTTTAAGGGTCAGTTTAAGAACGTACCTTTTGGTCAGGGCTGTGTTGATTTTACTGGGTTACTCCGCACTCTAGTCAGATTAGATTATAACGGCAGTTTTACTATTGAAATGTGGTCTGGAGATAATGGTGATGACAATGCACTTGATGAAGTAAAAAGTGCCAAGGCATTTTTTGATGATATTTTTAAACGGGTAGGCATTACTCAAGAAAAGGTAAATTAAAGGAGAATAAGATGCTGGAAAAATTGAAAGAAGAAGTCTATGAGGCTAACATGTCACTACCCAAGTTAAATTTGGTGACTTTTACTTGGGGCAATGTTTCAGGAATAGATAGAGAACAAGGTTTATTTGTAATTAAGCCTTCAGGTGTACCTTATGAAAAGCTGAAGCCAGAAGACCTGGTAGTTATTAATTTAAAAGGAAAAGTAGTTGAAGGAGACAAAAATCCGTCATCAGACACACCCACCCATACTTATTTGTATAATCATTTTCCTAAAATTGGTGGGATTGTGCATACCCATTCACCTTGGGCAGTTTCATTTGCGGCTGCTAAAATGGATATTCCGGCACTAAACACAACTCATGCAGATACCTTTTATACTGCTGTGCCGGCTGCTGATGCCTTGACTAAGGCAGAAATAGAAGAAGATTATGAAGGCAATACCGGTAAGACAATTGTGCGTACCTTTAAAGAGCGTAATCTTGATTACGAAGCAACTCCCGCTGCACTAGTTAGTCAGCACGGTCCGTTTGCTTGGGGTGCAACTCCTGCAAAAGCTGTTTATAATGCCAAGGTGTTGGAAGTAGTGGCAGAAGAAGACTTTCACACTTTAGAATTAACCCATCGGAATTCAGAATTACCGCAGTATTTGCTGGATAAACATTACTACCGTAAACATGGTCCTAATGCTTATTATGGTCAACGATAAAAATTAAAAACTGATTCATTAAAAAACTGATAAATCTTTATTTGACGATATAACCCGAATTCTTATTCAAGTTACACAATCTTAACAAGGTTTATCAGTTTTTAATTTGAAATTGTTATTGAGTGCTAATATTTAGTTTCTTTAATATCGTCTTCTGGCCGGTGCTCTTGAATTCGAATTAGCTGCCATGTAAAATCACTTTTAGGCACATACTTTAAGTTGATGCTCAATTCATTATCAGCAAAAGTGAAATCCAGCTCAGTCCTATTCTCAATCATTTCGATACGATTAGGATTGTCGGACAGACCCAGAATTTTTAGTGTTTCTGGCAGTGGCTGTTTGATAAAAATATATTTTTGATAAGGCATGTGCCTATTCTGGAGTACGAAACCGTTATTGTCTTCTACATTGCTAATTTTAAGGGCGCAGGGTTCGCTTTCATTAAAAGCATGGCCAAAAAGATGCATCCAGTTGTTGATTTGCTTAAGCATTTCTTCAGTTTCAGAAGGCAACTTCCCATTATCGGTAACTGGAATATTAATTATCGTCTTTTGACCATCTTTACGATTTGCTACAAGCTTTGCAACTGCATTTGCTGGGACTAAATCACAACTTTCTTTAATAGTTTCTGCATCGACCAAAGCAATAGTATATTTTGCACAAGCTTTTTTAAAGTCTGTTTGATGAGCGTCAACGCTGACAGCCCGGGCTCCTATATTGCGAGCAGTTTTAACTAAAAAATCAGCGTCTACATCTTTTGTACTTTTTAGTTTAAAATTTAATACGATGGCAAAATCAGGATTCATTGATTTCTCTCCTTCAGTAGATATTATTAATAAGTTTAACCCAAAAGGTGGTAAAGATGAAAATTATTATTTCACCGGCAATGAAAATGACAGTTGATAATGACTCTTTTTCTGCAAAAACGTCTCCACAATTTTTAGCTCAAGCTCAAGAATTAGCCGCTTTTCTAAAAAAATGCAGTTTTGATGAATTACAAAAAATCTGGCAATCTAGTGAGCGTACAACTAAAGAAGGTCAAAGGCAGATTCAAACTCTAAACTTGAGTCAAAAAGATGGTTTAACTCCTGCTATTATTTCCTATTCTGGCATTCAGTATCAATATATGGCTCCCGACTTGTTCACTAAGCCCGCTTTGTCTTACTTGCAAAAAAATGTCCGAATATTATCAGGTCTGTACGGCGTTTTGCGGCCTTTTGACGGTGTTTGGCCCTACAGACTGGAAATGAAAAATAAAGTAGGGGGTTTTAAACAGCCAAATTTATACCAATTTTGGGGCACAACAATTGCAGACAATCTTTTTAATGAAGATCTGGTGTTGATCAATTTAGCTTCTAAAGAATATTCGCGCAATGTTACCCCATACGTTAAGAATGGCAGGCAGATGATTACTGTTGATTTTCAAGAAAAGAAAAACGGCCAGTGGAAAACAGTTGGGGTGCATGCCAAGATGGCTCGTGGAGAGATGGTGCGCTATATTGCTGAAAACCAATTAACTGAACCGGAGCAACTGCAAGATTTTCATGATTTTGGTTTTGTGTTTGAGCCTGAAGACAGTACCAATGACACTTATGTTTTCAGGACAAAGTTCGATTTTAAACGGCGCTAAAAATTAAGATATAGAAATGTGAGGTTATTATGGAAATTGTTTTTGTTCGCCATGGTCAGACAGATTTAAATAAAACTGGTCGTATTCAAGGTTCGGTTTTTGATCATGATTTAGATGAGACTGGTCGTGCATGTGCTGAAAGAGCTGCTGCTAATTTCGATCCTGCGGGATTTGATGTGGTTTTTTCAAGTCCTTTAAAAAGATCTTTGACAACCGCTGAAATTTTTACTAAAGGACAAAAAGAAATAAAAATTGATCAAAGGCTAACGGAAATTAATTTTGGCGAATGGGACGGTCATTTTCTTTCAGAGCTGGAGCAAAAATATCCTGATGCCATTGATCCTTGGGGCAAGGCTGCAGCTGGCTATATAAAGTATGCCCCGAGTGGTGAATCTTTTGCGGCACTGGATCAAAGGTGCGGCAGTTTTCTAGATGATATGAAAAAGAATTATTTGAGTAAAAAAGTACTCGTTTTTTGCCATGGTACTCTAATTAGAATGATGTTTGCCCACTATTTTACGCATGGTGACATGAAGTATTTTGAAACCATGGATAATTGTGCTTTGGCAAAAGTCTCCTACCGTGATGGTATTCCCCGAGCAAATTATTATAATCGCATTTTAACTTTCAAATAACGTCCTCAGTCTCATTCACGAGGCTTTTTTTATAAAAAATTATGCGAGCATTATAATTGACCACTAAAAATAAATGAACTATTATTTTTATAAAGTGACACTGTGTCACTTACGACACAAGGAGATGATTAAGAAAATGGCTAAGTCAACTTTTATTAACTTGCCTGCTGGCAAAAAGAAGAAAATCGAAAATGCTTTATTAAAAGAATTCAGCAACTATCCTTTGGCAAAAGCACAAGTGGCACGAATAGTGAAAGAAACGGGTATTGCACGCGGGGCTTTTTATAAATATTTTTTTGATTTAGAAGATGCATATCATTATATGTATGAATTGGCCCTAAAAAGTATTCATTTACCAATAAAAATAAAGTCGCAGTTTGATGCACAACAATATTATGATAATGTTGTTCATTTTATTGAAGAAATGCAAGCAAGTACATATGCAGGTTTAATAAAAATGCATATCTTGTATAATGAAAGTTCACCTGGCCATCCTGTTTCACCAAAAATTTTAGCTGAATTAGATCCGCAGAATTGGAGTGCAATGGTGCTAAGCCATGCCACCATTCGCTTGGTATTAACAAACCCAGCTCAAAAAAAGGCAATTATGACTCGTTTTAAGGCGAGCTTGGAACTGTTGAATAAAGGAAAAAATTAATGTTTTTAGCAATTAAAGAAATAAAAAGAGAGAAACTACGTTATGGCTTAATAATTTTAATGATTTTTTTGATTAGTTATCTCATATTCGTCTTATCGGCGCTGGCAACAGGCTTGGCCAGTGAAAATACACAGGCACTTGAATCTTGGAATGCTCAAAAAGTAATCTTAAATAAAAATGCTAACGTAAGTATGAGTCAGTCATTTTTAACCAAAAATGATTTAAAAAGGGCTTCATTATCTAAAGATGAAGCATTGCTAGGTCAAATTCCAGTAGTAGTTAAGAAAGCAGGACGTCCCCAAATTTCAGCACAATTTATTGGGGTTAAAAAGCAGCAGTTTATTTATCATGTTCAGGAACTTATTGCGGGTAGAAAAGCAAAAAAGAATTATGAGGTGGCTGTTGACCAGGCCTTTAAAACTAAAGGTTACAAAATAGGCGATAAACTGGCACTAAACGGCTCGAGTAAAAAGTATAAGATTGTTGGCTTTGTTAAGAATGCGAAAATTAATATTGCTCCAATTATATACGGGACATTGGAGTCTTGGAAAAAGTTGCGGCAAGGGATGCCAACTTTAGAGGCTTCAGCTCTAATTTCTCGTGATCATCACTACAAGTATAATTATAAAGATAGCAAGACATATCCTATTGGCCAATTTATTAAAAAACTTCCAGGATATACAGCGCAAAATATGACTTTTGAATTAATGATTGGTTTTTTATACATTATTTCATTAATTATAATCGCAGTTTTCCTGTACATTTTAACAATGCAAAAAATGCATAACTATGCGGTCATGCGTGCACAAGGAATTCCCAGCAGCACTTTAGTAAAAGCAACCGTTAGCCAGGCAATTATATTGGTCCTTGCTGGATTAGTCATTGGCTTGGCAGCAATGTTTGTGACAGTTAAGGTTTTACCGGCCGCAGTTCCCATCAGCTTCACGCCAAAAATCATTCTGACTGGTACAGTAGGTTTGCTGTTAACGGCAATTATCGGCAGCTTAATTCCAATCAGATCAATTTTAAAAGTAGATCCGGCACAGGCAATAGGTGAATAATATGGCAATTATCGAATTAAAAAATGTTCAAAAAGTTTATGGCATTGGAGCTGCACAAGTTGTTGCCCTTAAAAATATTAATTTTAAAGCCAATCTAGGTGAAGTGGTTTTGATTATGGGGCCTTCAGGAGCAGGTAAAAGCACCTTTTTAACAATAGCCGGTTCTTTGCAAAAACCAACTACAGGAGAAGTTATTGTCAATGGTCAGAATATTGCACGGATTTCTGCAAAAGCAAGTGATCATTTACGACTAATGCAGCTGGGTTTTGTATTGCAGGCTTATAATTTAGTTCCTTTTTTAAAAATTAGAGAGCAGTTTGAACTAGTTAATAAGGTAAAGAAAAGAGGCAATATCAGTCAAGAAAAATTGCAGGAATTATTAAAACAGCTTGGTATCAATTCTTTACTTGATAAATATCCGAGTGAATTATCAGGCGGTCAGCAGCAACGGGCAGCAATTGCACGTGCTCTTTACGCCAATCCTCAAATTTTGCTGGCTGATGAGCCTACTGCTTCACTTGACAGTGAAAATGTGGCAGAAGTAGGAAAGTTGTTTAAAAAACTGGCAAAAAGTTATAATAAGGCGGTTTTGTTGGTAACGCATGATCCCAGATTAAAGCAATACGCAGACCACATTTATGAGATGATGGATGGCAAAATTAAGCAAACGCTTTAGTTATTAAATTTTGTAAATAAAAATAACAATATAAAAAATAACCGGCAGAATTATTTTAATTAAAAGCGAAGAATCAACTAATCTTTTTTTGTTAATAGTAATTTTATTATTTGTAATAATTTCAGTTTAGCATGAACAATGTTATTAATTGAAATCATTTTTTACTGCGTAAATTTCACAGAAAAATCCTTGATTCTTTTGTACTATAAAAAAGTACTTTGCTCTTGACAAAGTACTTTTAAATTTATTATTCTTAGTAGTAGAAAGATAATGTTATTTTTTGAAGTGAAATAACGAATGTAATCAAAAAATATAATTATTAATTTGTTTTTTAACTACTTGAGTAAATTACTAGGAAATAATGATCTCTTTGCTAAAATAACAAAAAAGTATTTTTGAGTATATGTTTTAATTTGGTATAATTTTTATTTTATTTATTAGCGATACGAGTATAATATATTACTGAGTAAGGCTTTTTATGTAGAGGTATAGTAATGAATGATGTCCCAGAAGATAAGTCGATTGAGTTGTCAACCGATTACCAAAACCATAGCATTAATATGACTTTTTCAGACAATCTAACAGATGATTCTGAACGAGGTTATATTCTGTCCGCTGCTTTCTTTTCCTATTGCGCAGCGCAAGGTCTAAGCAAAGAAGAAGTAAGTAACATGGTTTCGACTTATTATGATGAATTTTTAAATAATGAGGAATAATTAACTCATTTCAAATATTTGGCTAAATGAAGTTTCGATAGTAGTACTGTCTCTAGGAAAACTGGTTTATATAATAGTACGTTTAAAATTAATCAAGGAAAACCAAAATGGCTAGAAAAAAAGAAATAGGAAGAAATAAGATTTTAAGTATTGCCTACAAAATGGTTGTTAAAGACGGCATTGAGAGTTTGACTGCTCGCAATATTGCCAAAGCTGGTCATTTTTCCACTCAACCTTTGTATCTTGAGTTTAATAGCATGGAAGACTTACGCAAAGAAGTTTTGCGTAAAATTGCCGACAACTTAAAGAATAATATTTTGCAAAAAAGGTATACGGATAAACCATTAATTGATATGGATCTATCATATATTGATTTTGCTAAGGAACAGGAAAATCTTTTTAGAGCAATGTTTGTTGACGGTAAATTTGGTAGTAAAATTATCGCCGATACATTAATTAATTTTGGTATTGAAAAATTTAAGGAGCAATATCCAGATAGTAATTATTCCGAAGATAGAATTAGAAGTGTTGTCATTGCTAACTGGATTACCACTAGTGGTATTGCTTCATTAATAGTTAATAAAATTGCGACTTTTTCACAAACACAAATTATAAATGTTTTAACGGCACAGATTAATGATGCAATCTTAAATGACTGGCTAAGCAAGACTAGTAAAGTTTCTTTATTTGATACTAATGAAGACAAAGATAAGAAATAGACTTTAATGCTCTATTGGCAAAAGAATTATTGGCTGGGAGCAGTTATTAAATTATTAAAACTATCTGAAACAAGGAACATGTTAAAAAGATACGAATATGCTATAATTAATTTTGAAGTTAGTTTTCCTGAAAGGTGGTTTTTATGAAAATCCTTGCATTATGTGGCTCAAATGCCAATAATTCATTTAATGAGGCATTGCTTAAATTTATTTCTAAGCATTTTGCCGACAAGTATGATTTTAAGTTTGCAACTGTTAAAGGGTTGCCAATGTTTAAAGAGGGTGAAGATGCTCCAGAAGCAATTCAAACCTTAACTAAAGAAATTGAAGACGCTGATTTGGTTTTAATCGGTTCTCCTGAGCAACAACACTCTGTTACCAGTGCTTTAAGTAGCGCACTTGAATGGTTATCTTGTGTAACTCACCCATTTAAGGGTAAGCCAGTTGCTATTGTTTCAACTTCACCAATGCCACAAGGTGGATCTCGTTCACAAAGTCGTTTGAAGAGTTTGTTGACTGCACCAGGCTTTGGCGCCAAGGTCTTTAATGGTGATGAATTCATGATGGGTGTTGCACCAACACAGTTTGATGATAATGGTGACTTGAAAGATGAGCCAACCGTTAAATTCTTAGGTCAATTTTTCGATGAAGTTGATAGTTGGTACGCACAAGTAACTAAGTAGGAGGGTCGAGAATGAAAATATTAGCAATTGTTGGTACAAATGCACCTTTTTCCTATAATCGTTTTTTAGCACAATTTATTGCCAAGCATTATAGTGACAAAGCAGATATTGAAGTAAAAGAAGTCGATAAATTGACACCTTTCTGCAGAACAGAAATGGCTGATGACACTATTAAGGCCTGGATTGAAGAAGTTAAGAGTGCTGATGGTATAATAATCACTACTCCTGAATATGATCATACTATTCCTGCTGCTTTAAAGAGCAGCCTTGAATGGCTTGGTTCACATGCAGGCCCTAATGTTATGAAGATGAAGCCAGTTGCTGTTGCTGGTGCATCATACGGTGCACAAGGTACTGGTCGTGCTCAAGAAGATATGCGTGAAATTTTGCTTTCACCTGATATGAGTGCAAATGTTTTGCCAGGCAACGAAGTTTTAATTGGTCAAGCTCCAGATAAGTTTAACAAAGAAACTGGAGAATTAACTGATGAAGCTACTATCAAGCAGTTAGATGGCATGATGGATAACTTCTTCAAGTTTGTTGAGCAAGCACATAAATAAACTTTTGCCAGTTTAGCTGGTAGAGAGTAAAATAACCGGATAGGAGCATTCTATCCGGTTATTTTTGATGTGAAAGGAAGTTGGCATGACAAAACCTGTCGTTTTACCTGTAAAATCTGTGCGTAATCCCCGCGACTTAGGCGGTTATATTGGCCTGGGGGGCCATAAAATCAAAAGTCATCGTTTATTGCGTACAGGCAACATAAGTAAAATAATCCCAAAAGATGAAAAATTTTTGCTTGATTATGGTCTGAGTAAAATTATCGATTTACGTTCACCAGCTGAGTGCAAGGCTAATCCCGACCAAAATATACCAGGGGTTGTTCATTATGAATTTCCCTTGTCTGTTGATGACAATACTGGTGGCAATGGTCTGGATATGAGTATAGAATTTGAACAATATCGCCATGATCAATATGCGGGTTTTTATACTATGTGTCAGAGATATCATGATCATGTCAGCAGTAAATTTGCTCAGAATAGCATTCACCAAATTGTCAGTTTAATTGCTGAAACGACTCAGGGCTCAGTTTTATACCATTGTTCAGAAGGTAAAGACAGGACGGGATTGGTAACTGTAATATTGCTTCACATTTTGGGAGTAGACCTAGAGACTATTCGGCAGGACTATCTTTATTCCAACTTGATGCTCAACGATTACCGCAAGGTTCGTGATGAGCGATTTAAAAGGGCCGGAGAAAATGATAAGTTCCGTGCTAACATGCGCATTTTGGGTTCGGTAGCCAATGCGTATATTGATACGAGCTTGATTACAATCAATGAAAACTATGGCGGCATTGATTCTTATATTGATAAACAATTAAGAATCGATGAGCAGATGAAAGAAAAAATAAGAGAAAACTATTTGGAGAAGTAGGGATAAAATCAATGATAAAAAATTTAGCTTTAGAACAACAAGTAGGACAACATCATGCTTTAGGCACATCAATAACCTTACAAATTTTTGGAGCACGCGATAAAAGTGTTATTAATGACTCGTTTACTTTGATTGATCATTATGAAGATTTATTAACAGTTAATCGTGATGAATCTGAAGTTATGGATGTAAACCATGCGGCTGGTAAACATCCAGTGCAAGTTTCCAGTGGTACCTATGATTTAATCAAATTAGCAGTAGAAGAGAGCCGGAAAAATTTTGGCTTTAATGCTTTAATTGGTCCAGTCGTTAAATTATGGGCAATTGGTTTTAAGGGAGCCCATGTTCCAACTGATGATCAGATTAAAGAAAGGATGAAGCTGATTGATCCTTTTAGTGTTGACTTGAATGACACAGACCAAACCGTTTTTTTGAAAAAGTCGGGTATGGAATTAGATCTTGGGGGTATTGCTAAAGGCTGGATTGCTGATCGCATTAAAGATTTCTGGATGGCCTATGGTGTTCATGCTGGAATTATTAATCTTGGTGGCAACATTCTACTTGTTGGTGATTCTCCTAAAAGGATTAGTGGTCAGTGGTCAGTAGGAGTGCAGGATCCTAAAGAGCCGCGTGGCAATAATATTGCTTCGGTAATGGTACCACAATGTTCAGCTGTTACTAGTGGTACTTATGAACGGTACTTGGTAGTTGACGGGCATAAATATCACCATTTAATTGACCCGCGGACTGGCTATCCGGTTGAAACTGATTTAGCCGGAGTGACTACTTTTACCAAGTATTCAGTTGAAGCAGAAATCGAATGTAAGAGGCTATTTTTTGCAGGTAAGCCGGTTGCTGGTTGGCATGATAATCCAGATCGCATCGGAGCAGTTTTTGTTTATAACGATGAACACGTTGAGTATGACAACTTTCAAAAGTAATAAAAAAGTGCCGTGAAAGGCACTTTTTTAATTACAATTTAAATTCGTAATGTAAGTATATTATTTGAACGAGAGAGCTTTATGGCAAAATTCTGCTTGAATAGCACTCTTTGGTACCCAGGCAATTGCACCATGATCATAATTCATGTTCTTGCCACCTGTACCCGCTTTATCAAACTTGGAGTAATAAAGGGGATCATAAACTAAGAACCTGCCTTTCTTGTAGCCGGTGATAACTTTGCAGTGATTGCGCTTGTAATCGCCAGCTTTTTGATATGAAGAAAAGCCATAGTATAACACTGGCTTGCCAGCCTGAATATACATTTTAAGATCATCAACAGTTAGCTTTTTACTGGAAATATTAATAATCTTTTTGCCCTTTTTAAAAGTCCGGGCATATTTAGCTAAGGCACCTGGGCTAATTACGTAGCCAAAACCGACGCCAGTGTAAACATTTCCCTTTTGTCCGCCTTTAACTGGTTGCATTGGTAAATTATTTTGAATTTTTGTAAGCAAGCTAGTAGTAATTTTCTGTCCCTGAGAACCTAACAACATAGCCATTGAGGCTCCTGCACAGCCCCACGGGGTTTTAACAGGAACGTATTGACTGACATACGGCGTCTTTTCAATTGTTTTAGCCTGATTAGGAGTAGCTACAGCTTTTTTATTAATATAGCCAATTGATTTCTTGCCCTTTTTGTTAAGCCAATAGTATGTTTTGCCGTTGTGGGTGAATTTTTTATTGACATTAAAAGTTTGGTGAAAATAATTCTTGGCTGCTTTCTTCTTGGTAAAATTATCAAGATAAATACCATAATTCTTTTTAACAATTGCTATTTTGAAAGTTTTGACTTTTTTGGCTGTGATATTAGCAGGCTTTTTATTCTGAGTCTTGGCAGCTGGGACCTTGGCTTCGGTCTTATCTGTTTCTTTGTCTGTCTTTTGGTCTTCTTGCGACTTTTGCGTCTCAGACTCTTTATTTACTTGATTAGGGTCCTGCTTTAATTGCTTATTTTGAGATTCCGTTTCTGCGCTAACTGTTTTGGTCAGACTGTTACTGAAAACAGGTGCTGCAAGAATAATGGCTGCAGAAAGAGTTACAATTTTCTTTAAGGTTAATTTGCTTTTCAATTTATCCTCCTAATTTCTTATTCAAAATGCCTTTATAACCAGTTTACTACCAAAAATGGCAAATATGTGCAAAAAATTTTGTGGATTTCTATTATTAGTAAAGGTGTATATAACACAATTACTCAAATTATTTTAGTTTGAAATCAGAGTAAACTTTTGCTAATTGTTAAACAAAAACAGCACTTAAACTAACAAGTTTAAACACTGATGATAATTTGATTTAATTTAGGCAGCAGTTCTACTGATACTAAAAATGCTGTTGAACAATCCGTTAGATAAGCCAGGTGTGTTATAAATAATGAAACGGATAAATGAGGAATCCAAAGTTTGCTGAATAAACCACGGATTTTGCAGAGCATTAAGCATTGACAATATAATATACACGAAGAAATAACTGGCAAAAAAAGATACGACAGCACCCAAAACGCTATCTAGTAAGTTGCCGAAGTTAGTTGCATGGGGATTTTTATTTGGCACCCAGCCTTTAAAAATCTTAACCACCATCTTACCGATAAAAACAATAATGAAGAAGGCTAAAAAACGAAAGAGCATTAGGTTGGTTCCGGGAGTTAAAGTGGTTTGAATATTCTGTCCCGTGATTTGACTGTAAAGCCAATTGCCAACGGGATTTTGAAACAGAATTGCTGCAATGAAGACAATAGCAGCAAATACCAAATTAATGATTAGTCTGGTAAAGCCGGTTTGAAAACCTTTATAAGTTTTTAGTGCCAAATAAGCCAGAACAATTAGAGTAACAATCATATTAATCTCCTTTGACGATATTATAGCTTAATTTATGCGTTTAGACTTTGACGACAGTCGAAAAATATTTCATAATTAAAGGGATGCATTGACTTTACAATAAGCCATTTTTAGCGTTAAATTTAGAGGGTGTGAAACAAGGTTTCACGGGTGAAAAATGAATCCTGAACAATTTGTCCAAGAATTATCAAAACGTAATTTTAAATTAAATGAAAATCAAATCAACCAATTTAACCAATACTTTACCAGTCTGATTGAAGCTAACAAGCACGTTAATCTCACGCGAATAACTGCAGAGAATGATGTTTACCTCAAACATTTTTATGATAGCATCACGCCGCTTTTGACCTTTAGTACGGTTTTGAAGTCAAGCAGCTCTTTATGCGATGTTGGTGCCGGAGCCGGTTTTCCTTCAATACCATTAAAAATTATGTTGCCAGAACTGCAAATAACAATAGTTGATTCTCTTGGTAAAAGACTGAATTTTTTGCAAGGATTGATCACCCAGCTAAATTTAAAAAATGTTACCTTGGTTCATGGGCGTGCTGAAGACGTGGGCCAAAATAAACATTATCGTGAGCAGTTTGATATTGTAACTGCCAGAGCTGTTGCCAACATGGCTGTTTTAAGTGAATACTGCTTGCCACTTGTCAAAAATGGCGGCAATTTTATTGCTCTCAAGGGACCAAAAGCTGAAGATGAATTAAAATTGAGTCAGAAAGCTTTAAAAATTTTAGGTGGCAAGGCAATTGCCATAAAAGAATTGCAACTGCCTCAAAGCACAGAAGAGCGCACGCTAATTTTGGTAAAAAAAGTGCAGCCTACACCCAAAAAATATCCGCGGCAGGCGGGCACACCGCACCGCAAACCAATTCATTAAACAGGGGGACTCAAAATGTCATTATTTTCTTCTTTGCGTCATCATGAAGAAATACCTAAAAATAAGCAAGTTCAGGATATTGAACTAAGTAAAATAAAACCTAATTCATATCAACCACGACATGAGTTTTCTGAAGAATCAATTCGTGAATTAGCAACGACTTTAGATAAAGATGGCTTGCTGCAACCTATTATTGTGCGTGAAAAGGGCGATGATTATGAAATTGTTGCCGGCGAACGTAGGTTGCGGGCCGCAAAGCATCTAGCTTGGGAAAAAATTCCGGCTATCGTTAATAATATGGATGATAGTCAAGCTGCTTCATTAGCTTTAATAGAAAACCTGCAAAGAGAAGATTTAAATCCAATAGATGAAGCACAGGCCTATAATAATCTCATGAAGTTAAATAATTTAACTCAAACAACTTTGGCTCAAAATATTGGCAAGTCACAATCTTATGTTGCTAACAAGTTGCGCCTTTTAAAGCTGACACCTAAGGTGCAGAGTTATTTGGCCAGTGGTGAAATTTCTCCTCGTCATGGACGCTGTTTAGTCGGACTTAGTGAAAAAGATCAAAGCCGCGTTCTCGATGAAATTTTGGCTCACAACCTTAATGTGAGCGATACCGAAAAAATCGTTAAAAATGTAGAGCAATATTTTGCCGACAAGAAAATTGAGGACAAAGAAAAAGAGCAGGCTGAAAAGACCAGACGAGCAGCCAATCGGATTCCCAAAGACTTAAAAGTACAGATTAATACGATCAAAAAGGCGATCAAGCTTGCACAGCAGTCTGGCATTAAGGTTAAGTTTAAAGAAAATAACGATCCTGATGATTATATGATCACGATTGAATTAAAAAGAAAGTAGGAAGGCATGGAAAATATGGTGAGTGTAATTTCGGTTGCTAACCAAAAAGGTGGCGTTGGTAAGACGACCACGACTATTAATTTAGCGGCTTCGATTGCGGAACGTGGGTATCAAGTCTTAATTGTGGATATTGATCCGCAGGGTAATGCCACTTCTGGCTTGGGAATTGAAAAGTCTGCAATTGATCAAGATATTTATAGCGTTTTGATTAATGATGTTCCGCTTAAAGATACGATTTTCCATACTTCGACTAATCGCTTGGATTTGGTTCCGGCAACTATTAATTTGTCCGGTGCAGAAACAGAACTGATTAGTATGATGGCGCGTGAAACGCGTTTAAAATCTGCTTTAGATTCAATTAGTGGCAATTATGATTTTATCTTTATTGATTGTCCACCTTCTTTAGGCCAGCTGTCTATTAATGCTTTTACAGCATCGGATTCAATTTTGATTCCCGTTCAAAGTGAATATTATGCTATGGAAGGTCTTAGCCAGTTGCTTAACACTATTCGCTTGGTGCAAAAGCACTTTAACAAAGATTTAGGGGTGGAAGGCGTCTTACTGACAATGCTGGATGCTCGGACTAATTTGGGCGCTGAAGTCGTTAAAGAAGTGCGTTCTTATTTTTCCGATAAAGTTTATAAAACTATTATCCCGAGAATTACCAAATTGGCGGAGGCACCTAGTTATGGGCAAGCAATTACTGAATATGCGCCTAATTCTCGTGGTGCCGAAGTTTATGATGATTTAGCTAAGGAGGTGTTGAAGAATCATGGCAAGAAACTCAAGAAGTAAAGATACAAAAAAACATGGTGGCCTGGGTCGCGGAATTGAAGCCTTGTTTGAAGATGAGCCGCAGATTGAAGACAATGAGGAAGAAATTCAGGATCTTAATTTAAGCGATATCAGACCGAACCCCTACCAACCACGTAAAAATTTTGATGATAAGTCTCTTAAAGAGCTGGCTGATTCAATTAAAGAAAATGGTGTTTTCCAACCAATTATTGTCCGTAAGTCGGTTAAAGGGTATGAGATTATCGCTGGTGAACGCAGGTTTCGTGCCTCAAAACTAGCCAAAAAGACTACTATACCTGCCATTGTACGTGACTTTAGCGAAAGTCAAATGATGGAAGTTGCGGTTCTGGAAAACTTGCAACGTGAAGATTTAACACCGCTTGAAGAAGCTCAGGCTTACGAAATGCTGCAAAAAAATTTAGGCTTAACTCAAGAAGAAGTTTCAAAAAGAATGGGCAAGTCCCGTCCTTATATTGCAAATTATTTGCGTTTGCTTACTTTACCAAGCAAAACCAAACATTTGCTTCAACATGGTGAACTTTCAATGGGTCAAGCCAGAACGCTTTTAGGCTTAAAAAATAAAGACAAGATTGATGAAGTAGCTAAACAAGTGGTTAAGGAAGGGATGCCAGTGCGCAAAGTTGAGGCATTGGTAGCCAGTCTTAATGCTAAGAAGCCCCGCAAAAAGACAGTTCATAAATCACCTTTTATTCGTGCTACTGAACATCAGCTGGCTAATAAGTTAGGCTCAACTGTCAATATTTCTGAAAGCAAAAAGGGCAGTGGTCATTTATCTATTGGCTTTTCTTCAACTGCCGAATTAAACAGAATACTTGATGTGCTAGGAGTCGATCTTGATGAATAAAGAGATTTCTTATAGTTTGGCAGATACGGTGTTGATGAAGAAACCTCATGCTTGCAAGACAAATGACTGGGAGGTTTTGCGCTTAGGAGCTGATATCAGGTTAAAGTGCATGGGGTGTGGCCACATCGTCATGATGCCGCGTTCAAAATTTACGCATAACTTGAAAAAAGTTTTAACTAAGGCGAATGATCCGGTCAACACTAAAAATGAGCTTTATGTGCCTAAAGAAGAAATAGTAAGACCTGGTTTTAATCAAGAAAATAATTGATTTTTGTTAAAGAAAGAGGATAAAAATGTCACTAACTGCTGGGATTGTTGGCTTGCCTAATGTTGGTAAATCAACTTTGTTTAACGCAATTACGAAAGCGGGAGCGGAAATGGCCAATTACCCGTTTGCCACCATTGAACCCAATGTTGGTATGGTTGAAGTTCCTGATAAGAGACTTGCGCGCATTCAGGAATTGATTCCTGCAAAAAAAATAGTTCATACTACTTTTGAATTTACCGATATTGCCGGTTTAGTTAAAGGAGCTTCAAAAGGCGAGGGTTTAGGTAATAAATTCTTGGAGAATATTCGCCAGACTGATGCGATTATTCATGTTGTTCGTGCTTTTAAAGATGACAACATTACTTCAGTTACCGGTAAAGTAGATCCAGAGGAAGATATCAATACTATTAACTTGGAATTGGCAATTGCTGACTTAGATGCCGTTAATCGCCGCATTAATAAGGTAAAAAAGATTGCCCAGCAAAATGATAAGGAAGCTAAAGCTGAATTTAACGTTTTGCAAAAGATTAAGCCAGTTCTAGAAGAGGGTAAACCCGTTCGCTCAATCAAGTTTAATGAAGATGAACAAAAAATTGTTAAGGGCCTATTTTTGTTAACTGACAAACCGGTTATTTATGTAGCTAATATTGCAGAAAGTTCAATGGCTGAGCCAGAAAAAGATCAATATTATCAAATTGTCAAAAAACATGCTGACAGTGAAAATGCTGAATGCTTAGGTATTTCCGCAGCCACTGAAGAAGAAATTGCCGGCTTGGATGATAATGAAAAAGCAGAGTTTTTAGAAGCTGAAGGTGTAACAGAGTCAGGTCTTGACCGATTAATTAGAGCAGCTTACCACATTTTGGGCCTAAGAACTTTCTTCACAGCTGGTGGACCCGAGACACGTGCCTGGACTTTCCATAAGGGCATGAAAGCACCACAAGTTGCCGGCGTTATTCACTCAGATTTTGAACGGGGATTTATTCGTGCCGAAGTAGTTTCATTTACCGATTTGGATAAATATGAAACCATGCAAAAGGTCAAAGAAGCCGGGAAATTACGTCTTGAAGGAAAAGATTATGAAGTCCAAGACGGTGACATTATTGAATTTAGATTTAACGTTTAGGAAAAAATAATGGCAGAAAAGAAAACTGAAGTACAAGCTAAAATCGATACTAATAAGCAAGAAAAATTAAAAGAGAAAGTAGTCAATCAGAATAAAGATGATGAGGTTAAACAGATGAAACCTGATCAGTTGCGCAAGCAACTCAGCAATAAAAATTCTGATTACATTTTTCGCTTGCAAAAGGAGCTTGAAACACAAGGTAAAATGAGTCATGAAGATGCTCAAAAGAAAATAGATGAGCTTTTGAATGATTTAATAATTGCACAGCGTCATGGTCAGCCGGCCAATACATACTATAATATGTCACCTAAATTAAAAGCTGCTGATATGCTAAAGCCGAAAAAGCGGAAAGCGTCTGATATTCCGTTTTGGCAATACGCCACAGATAATGCTTTATTTTATGTTGCCCTTTTCTTTGGTCTTTTTGGCTTAATTGGTTTATTCCAAAAGAATAACAAATATAATTCAGAGATGGGTGCCTTAACTTTGCTGATTGTTGGTGCTGCTTTAGGCGTTTTTATGACGAAGTATAATGAATGGGTCTTACCTAATGGCGGTAAAAATCGTAAAATTCCTTGGTCAAAATTAATTTGGGGTTTTATTTTAATGATGGCATTACTCTTTATCTGCTTTGGCGTACTGTCTCTGCGGGCATTACAAATTATAAATCCGGTTTTACCTGGAATATATAATTTAATAATTGCTGCGGTAGTATATGGTATTCGCTGGCTTTTCCGTCGACATTATCAAATCATTGGCTCTGCCTTTTCACCAGCTGATAGGAGCAAATAGGGTGCTTTTTGTCAAGAAAAGAGCTATACTTAGATAACTATATATTTTAAAGGATAAATAGATTTGCTATGAATCTATTTATCCTTTTTAAACTGAAGTACACGTTTAAAAACAACGCATTAATAAATTAGAAAGAGGTATTTAATGATTAACACGCTGAGTAAGTCAATCAGGCAGTATAAAAAACTGTCTTTGCTGTCACCACTCTTTGTCACTGGTGAAGTTATCATTGAAATGTTAATACCATATTTGGTCGGTATTTTAATTGATAATGGCATTATGAAAGGGAACATGCCCTATATTACTAAAAGCGGTATTGTTTTATTGGTGTTTACGGTTCTTTCACTTGTTTTAGGTTCTGGTGCCAGCTATGCCTCTGCTCATGCTGCAGCTGGGTTTGCAGCTAATTTACGTAAAGATATGTTTTATCATGTGCAAGACTACTCTTTTGAAAATATTGACAATTTTTCTAGTGCCAGTTTGGTTACGAGAATGACGACTGACGTTAATAACGTTCAGATGTCGTATCAAATATTAATTAGAATTGCAGTCAGAGCGCCAATGATGTTATTGGTTTCAATAATCATGTCTGTTATTGTCAGCCCCCAATTGTCACTGGTATTTGTAGTGATTGCCCCAATTTTTGTTATTCTGCTTGGTATCATTATTAAAAGTGCCAGCAAGTATTTTCCTAAGATTTTTAGGGGTTATGACCGCATGAACCAAGTAGTGCGGGAAAACATTCGCGGCATTCGTGAAGTTAAAACCTATGTTCAAGAAGAAGCACAAACAGTTAAATTTAAAAAATCTGCCGGCTTTATCTACAGACTATTTGCCACTGCCCAAAAAATCATGTCACTGAACTCACTGGTGGTTATGGCAGTGTTAAATATTTCTAACTTGGCTATTTGCTGGTTCGGGGCCAAAGAAATTGTTGGTGGCAGTTTACAAACTGGGCAGCTTATTTCAATGTTTTCATATTCAAACTCTGTCTTAGGCAGTTTGAATATGTTGGCAATGATCTTTACTCAGCTGGTTGTTTCTGCTGCTAGTGGACACAGAATTGCGGACGTTATCAATGAAAAACCATCAATTGAAAATCCACGCAAGCCTTTAAAGCATGTAAATAATGGTGAAGTAATTTTTGATCACGTTAATTTTAAATATGATCCAGATGATAAGAACCTGGCTTTGAACAATATCAATTTAACCATTAAACCGGGTGAGACAATTGGTATCATTGGGAAAACCGGATCATCTAAATCAACCTTAGTATCCATGATTCCCCGACTTTATGATACGGATTCTGGAGCAGTTCGGGTATCAGGACATAATGTAAAATCATATGATTTAAAAACACTGCGTGACAACGTAGCGATGGTTTTGCAAAATAATGTTCTGTTTTCAGGAACCATTAAGGAGAACCTGAAATGGGGTAACGAAAATGCCACTGATGAAGAAATTGTTGCTGCTGCCAAAATTGCTCATGCAGATGATTTTATTCGTGAAATGCCTGACCAGTATGAAACTATGGTTGAACAAGGCGGGGCTAATGTTTCCGGTGGCCAAAAGCAAAGAATTACAATTGCACGGGCATTGCTAAAGAGGCCCAAGATTTTAATTTTGGATGATTCTACTTCAGCGGTTGATACACAAACTGAGCGTCAAATCCGCGAAGCACTGGTAGAAAATATGCCGGATACCACTAAAATAATTATTTCGCAGAGAATCGTATCCATTAAGGATGCAGACAGAATAATTGTCATGGATGATGGTAAAATTCAGGATATTGGTACGCATGAAGAACTGATGCAACGCAATGACTTGTACAGCTCGATTGCCAAGTTTCAAGAAGAACAAAAGAAGTAGGTGATTAATTTGAATAAAGCAGTGGAAAAGCAAAATAACCAAGTCTCTGGTAAACGTTCTACAATACTGTGGCGCCTGCTTAAATTAGTTGCCAGTACTAGTCCCTTGATGCTCATCAGTTCTACAGTTGCCATAATTCTCACGGCTGCTGCAAATGTTTTAGGATCCTTATTTATCGAACGCTTGATAAATACTTATATTATTCCGCTAACTAAAGAGGCCAGACCAGATTTTGGTCCACTTTTGCACGCAATTGCAGTAATGTTTGGCTGTTATGCTATTGGATTTATTTCTAATTATCTTTTTGCAATGTTAATGGCAGTTTTAGCTCAAAAAGTCCAATTCAGAGTGCGGATGGAAATGTTTGAGCACATGGAAAAATTGCCAATTTCTTATTTCGATGAGAATGATTATGGCGACATCATGAGCTGTTACACTAACGACATTGATACGTTGCAACAAATGATTTCACAATCGATTCCGCAGTTTATGAACTCAACTTTAAACCTTATTTTCGTTTTGGGTGCGATGCTGGTTTTGAGCTGGCAACTAACTATTTTTACTTTAATAGTCTTTGCTCTTTCTATTATCGTTGTACGCTTTTTAACGATACGTTCAGCTCATTACTTTAAGCTGCAGCAAAAAGAATTAGGGCAAGTTAACGGTTATAATGAAGAAATGCTTAATGGCCTTAAGGTAATTAAAGTCTTTAGCCATGAGCCAGAAGTTGAGCAAGATTTTAATACTTATAACGATTCATTGCAAGTAGCATCTGGCAAGGCTCATACTTATGCCACAATTTTATTTCCAATTATGGGTAACTTGGGCAACTTGCTTTATGTTTTAATTGCTGTTTTAGGTGGTGCGGTGGCCATCAATCATATTGCACCTCTTTCATTAGGAGTTATTGGTGCCTTTTTGCAGTTATCAAAACAGTTTGCAATGCCGATAGCTCAGATTTCACAACAGTTAAATTCTATCGTAATGGCTTTAGCCGGTGCGGAAAGAATTTTCAAATTAGAGGATCAGACAGTTGAAGTTGATGATGGTGATGTAACCATCACTAAGGACGAAGATGTAAAGGGTGCTTGGCACTGGAATGTACCGCAAAAAGATGGGTCAGTGAAGAAAGTTACTGTCAATGGTCATATTGTTTTTGATCATGTCAACTTTGGTTATTCGCCAAATAAACAAATCTTGTATGATATTTCGATTGATGCCAAACCGGGTATGAAAGTAGCGCTAGTTGGTGAAACCGGAGCGGGCAAAACCACTATTTCTAATATGATTAATCGTTTCTACGAAATTAACTCTGGTACTATAACTTATGACGGTATTCCAATTAATAGAATTAAAAAAGATGATTTAAGGCGGTCGTTATCAATAGTACTGCAGGACACACACATGTTTACTGGTACAGTCATGGATAATATTCGCTTTGGTAATGCTGAAGCAAGTGATGATGATGTGTACCAGGCAGCGCACTTATCGCATGCCGATGAATTCATTCATCACTTGGACGAAGGCTATAAAACTATTATCGATGGTAATGGCGGAGACCTGTCTCAGGGTCAAATGCAGCTGCTCAGTATTGCGCGGGCGATGATTGCGGATGAGCCAGTCATGATTTTAGATGAGGCAACTTCCAGCATTGATACCCAAACTGAAAAGCTAGTGCAGGCTGGTATGGATAATCTGCTTGCAGGACGTACAAGTTTTGTTATTGCCCACCGTCTTTCAACAATTGTTAACTCGGACTTGATTTTAGTACTTGATCATGGTCATATTATTGAAGCCGGCAACCATGAGCAGCTTCTAAAGCAAAAGGGTTACTACTACGAGTTATATACTGGTAAAAAAGAAATACAGTAATTTTGATAAAATTTTCTCAGCATTATGGTGCTGGGAATTTTTTTGCTTCAAAAGACCTGCAAGCAATAATTGCTTACAGAACGCAGGTTTGTGTTATGGTAAGGTTTAAGAAATTAGCTAGGTCTAAAGCAATTAACATAGTGCTTTATGTAATTTAGGATAATTAAAAAAACTGGCATAGACAAAAGGAATTACGCAAATGAATCAAATCATCCAAATTTTAAGTGAACGCCGAGGCGATTTAGGGATCGCACTACTGCAACACATACAGATATCATTAATTTCACTGCTAATTGCTATGGTTATTGCAATGCCACTAGCTTTTTGGACTGTAAAACATGCCAAAGTAGCAGAATTTTTATTGCAAATTGCCAGTATCTTACAAACTATTCCTTCTTTGGCACTTCTGGGTTTGCTAATACCACTTGTCGGCATAGGAACAGTTCCTGCGGTAATTGCCTTGATAGTGTATGCTTTATTGCCTATCTTTCAGAATACTTATTTGGGGCTAACAGAAATTGATCCAGCTCTGGAAGAAGCTGCAGATGCGTTCGGCATGTCACGCATGCAAAAACTGGTCAAAGTTGAATTACCATTAGCTATGCCCACAATTATTTCTGGTATTAGGACAGCTTTAGTTTTAATTATCGGAACAGCTACTATGGCAGCATTAATTGGTGCAGGTGGACTTGGTAGTTTTATACTCCTGGGAATTGACCGTAATAATACGGCTTTAATAATTATCGGTGCAGTTTGTTCAGGTGCCCTGGCTATTATCTTAAGTGCCTTGATCAAGTGGTTAGAACATGCTTCAGTTAAAACCGCTTTAGGAGTTTTAGCTGTCAGTGTTCTGTTTCTAGCAGGCAGTGGTGTTTATGAAACTGTTGTTAATCAAAAAGAGACGATAACTGTTGCTGGTAAGCTGGGCTCTGAACCCGAAATTTTGATTAATATGTACAAAGAATTAATTGAACAGGGTGATTCGCACATTCAAGTGACGCTCAAACCTAATTTTGGTAAAACTACTTTTCTCTTCAGTGCATTAAAAAACAATAAGATCGATATTTATCCAGAGTTTACAGGCACTATTTTAGAAACTTTTGCTAAAACTCCGGTAAAAACGACGGGTTTATCTGAAAAAGAAACTTATGATAAAGCTAAGGAATTAGTGAACAAGCAGGATAAACTTACTTTACTTAGGCCAATGGCCTACGATAACACTTATGCCTTAGCTGTTAAAACATCTTTTAAGCAGAAAAATCATTTAAAGAAAATCAGTGATTTGGCTAATATTACCAATAGGCTCAAGGGTGGTATGACTTTAGAATTTATTGACCGCGGGGATGGTTTTAAGGGTATAAAAAAATTATATGGTATTGACTTCCCAGTTAAATCAATGGAGCCGGCGTTACGTTACCAAGCAATAGACCAAAATAAGGTTAACATTGTTGATGCCTATTCAACAGACAGTGAATTGCGACAGTACCACTTAAGTATTTTAAAAGATAACAAACATAACTTTCCTATTTATCAGGGTGCTCCCTTAATGAGTAATGTCTTTGCACGTCGGCATCCCCAAGTAGTACGCAGTTTAAATAAATTAGCCGGCAAGATTACTGAAAAGCAGATGCAGGAAATGAATTATGAGGTCAATGTCAAAAATATGGATCCAGGCCAAGTAGCGCATCATTATTTAGTAAAACAGCATTTGCTTAAGGAGAAGTAAGATGACTTCAGCGATAAAATTTGATCACGTAAAAAAATCGTTTGCTGATAAAATAGTAATAAACGATCTTAATCTTGATATTCAACAAGGTGAACTCTTTGTCCTAGTGGGTAATTCTGGTAGTGGCAAGACAACATCAATTAAAATGATTAATCGCCTGGAAGATCCTAATGCTGGCCAAATCTTAGTTAATAAGCGCCCAACTACTGCTTATGATGTGCAAAAGTTACGCTGGAAAATTGGTTACGTTTTGCAACAAATCGCTCTTTTTCCCAATATGACCGTTGCCCAAAATATTACTCTCATACCGGAAATTCAAGGGGTAAATGTTAATCTGGAAAAACTGGCAGCTCAACTGCTGCAAAAAGTGGGTCTCAATCCGCAAGAATACGCTCAGCGTTATCCCCGTGAACTGTCTGGTGGTGAACAACAAAGAATTGGCATTTTAAGGGCTATTGCATCAAAGCCTCCTATCGTGTTAATGGATGAACCTTTTAGTGCGCTTGATCCACTTTCTCGAGCAAATTTACAAGAACTAGTTGTTGACTTGCATAAGCAACTGCATAATACTATTTTGTTTGTAACACATGATATGAACGAGGCACTTCATTTAGCTGACAGAATTGGTATTATGAAGGATGGTCAATTACTGCAGGTTGATCAGCCCGAAGAAATTTTACGACATCCAGCTGATAACTTTGTCCGAGACTTTTTCAGAGGCAGCATAGGTAGCAACTTATATGAAACTACTTTGAAGCAAGCAGCTTTATTAACTAAATTTAAACGCACTGAATCTGGTTCACGGGCGACAATGCCAGTAATTAATGTCGAGGAAACAATTGCTAAATTGTTAGCCCTTTTAAGTGAGCAAAATGAAGTGCTAGTGCAAAATTCCAGTGGGGACTTTTTAGGCCTTGTTGATCGTCAATGGCTGGTTACGTATCTGAATAATATTAATAGTTTAAAGTAGAAACTAAGCTGGAAAAATCCGGCTTTTTTAATAAAACGATAAAGTTATGCTTGAATATTAGTAGTTTGTTACAAAATTGTCTAAAATATTAGACATAGATTCTGCTACACTATATTTAGTAGAATATAAAAATAAAACGAATATAATCAATAAGTAAAAAGAAGGGAAATTAGCCCTATGAAAATTTTAGTTGTTGACGACGATAAAGAAATCGTCGAATTGTTAAGTATTTATCTTAAAAATGAAGGGTATACCCCAGTTGTTGCCTACAGTGGCAAAGAAGCAATCACAAAATTAACTACCACTCCTGATATTGCACTAATGATTTTGGATGTTATGATGCCTAATATGAGTGGAATTGATGTTATTAAGGAGGTTCGTAAGGATTCAGATATTCCTATTATTATTGTGTCTGCTAAAACTGGCGATATGGATAAAATTCAGGGTTTGATTACAGGTGCTGATGACTATGTATCTAAGCCATTTAATCCACTAGAGGTAATGGCTCGAGTTCGTTCGCTTTTGCGTCGCAGTCAAAAGCAAGTCAAAGATGATGAACCTGACATTCTTGAAGTTGGACCACTTATTATTAACCGTGATTCTCATGAAGTTAAAACAATTGATGGCAAAGATATTCAGTTGACTGCTTTGGAATTCGGTATTCTGTATCTTCTTGCTAGTCACCCTAACCGTGTATTCTCTGCAGATGAAATTTTTGAACGGGTTTGGCAACAAGAATCAATAGTTTCTGCTAAAACCGTCATGGTGCATGTTTCCCACTTGCGTGACAAGATTCAAACGGCCACAGGCGGCGAAGATGTTATTCAGACTGTTTGGGGTGTAGGCTATAAAGTTGAGGCTTAGCTAGATGAAAAAAGAAAGAGTCAAGCTGACAGCTGCTGAAAAAAGCGAGTTGTTTGCTGAAGGCGTTATAACGGTGATCTTGCTGTTATTGTTAAACCTATCGGTGATTATTTTAATCAACTTGACAATTTTACAAAATAAAAACCTGGTTAACGGTATTTATTTTTTAAAAAGGACCATTACTTTTGCTGGTGGACGTCACTTATGGTCTTGGCAAAATACCTTTATCATTTTTATGGGTATTGGTGATTTGATCGTGCTCTATTGGCGCTTAATTCGGCGTTATCATCAAATGCAGTTAAGACACGTTATTTCTGAATTGCATTATATTGCCAAAGGACATTTTGATCATACAATTTCTTTTAAAGTTAAAACAGACTTGCAGAAAGTAATTGATTCGATTAACTCATTAGTGGATAGTACAGTCAACGCCATTAATGAAGAAAAGGCAATCGAAAAGTCAAAAGACGAACTAATCAGTAATGTTTCTCATGATATCAGAACGCCTTTAACTTCTATTATCGGTTATTTAGGTTTACTTAAATCGGGGGTGTCGGATCCAGCAGATCAGCAAAAATATCTTAATATCGCATATATGAAGGCAGAACAAATGAAGTCATTGGCTCATGATCTGCTTGAATATACCACGTTAAAATCAACTAGTACCAAATTAAACTTGTCCCCCTTACATATCTTTTCTATGTTAGAGCAGGTGGCAGCAGGTTTTGAATTTGAGGGTCAAGAAAAAGGGATAGTATTTAATATAGAAGCAAGACCCAAAGATTTAACCATTCAAGCTGATGCAGAAAAATTGGTACGTGTATACAATAATCTCATCACTAACGCACTTAAATATGGCACAGGGGCAACACAAATTAATTTAATTGCCAATTTGGTTAACAACAATGAAGTAGAATTGCGAGTAGAAAATAATGGTGCCCAAATTCCTGAAGGGTCGCTAAAAAAAATATTTGAGCGCTTTTACAGAGTAGAAGGTTCCCGCAATACTAAAACAGGTGGTACAGGATTAGGCCTGTCAATTACCAAAAGCATTGTTGATCTTCATCACGGTAAGATTCGTTGTGAATCTGATAAAGATTGGACCCGTTTCATTATTTGTCTGCCTTTAAACCTAAAGAGTGAAAAAACTCCAGCATAGCTGTGGTATAATTTTGACTGAGATAATAAATAGAGGAGTATAGCATGAGTATTTCTTTAAATACCTGTATTTTAATTTTAAAAGAGCACCATCTGCTTAAATCGAGTGCTGTTCAGGACACCGTCCCATCAAAAATGGAATATGTATCATATGATTCACGTGATGTTCATACCAATACACTATTCTTTTGTAAAGGCGCTGGTTTTCGTCCTACATTTTTGTCAATGGCGAAAGCAAACGGTGCCAACTGTTATGTAGCAGAGCAACCATATCCAGAAGGCAAGGGAATGCATGCACTGATTGTGCGCAATGTTTCTAAGGCAATGGCTCTATTATCTGCAGCCTTTTTCCGCTTTCCTCAAGATGATTTATATTTAATTGCTATTACTGGTACTAAAGGTAAAACCACTACTGCTTATTTTCTAAAAGGAATGCTGGATCAAGTCAATGGTGGTAAAACTGCACTGATTTCTTCTGTCAACACAGTTGTGGGTCAGGGAAAAGACGATACTTTTAAATCCAGCTTAACCACTCCTGAATCACTTGATTTGTTCCGTGATATGCGAACGGCTGTGGACAATGGTATGACGCATATGGTGATGGAAGTTTCCAGTCAGGCTTATAAGAAAAACAGGGTGTTCGGACTAACTTATGACTTAGGCTTTTTCTTAAACATTTCACCTGATCATATTGGACCTAATGAGCATCCTAACTTTGCTGATTATCTGCATTGCAAACTGCAATTATTAGTTAATGCACGCAAGTGTATTATTAACGCACAGACTGACCACTTTGATGAAGTTTATGCTGCTGCTACGACTACTACCGCTCCAGACAGTATCTACTTATTTGCTGCTGAAAAATTTACTAATCCTAATTTAAAACAGACCATTGATTTTCGTTTTGCAACCGAAGAACTTGATATGGCTCAGACTAAATTCCAGGTATTATGTGTTAGTGATAAAGCTAAGCAACTTAAAATAGCCGGTGATTACCAGTTAAAGATGCTGGGTGATTTTAATGAATCAAACGGTACAGCTGCAGTAATTGGAGCCGGGCTTGCTGGAATGGATCATGATGATGCTGCTAAAGGTATTAGCCAAGTAACTGTTCCGGGACGGATGCAGACAGAGGTTACCAAAGAACATGGTGTAGTTGTAGTAGATTATGCACATAATGAAGCTTCGATGATGGCACTTATGGGTTTTATGCAACGCGAATTTAACAATCCCAAAATTATTGTGGTTGTAGGAGCGCCTGGCGATAAAGGAATTTCTCGCCGTCCTGGTTTTAGCCACAGTTTAAATGCCTATGCTGATAAAGCCTTTTTGACTACTGATGATCCGGGGTTTGAAGATCCAAAAGAAATTGCACAGGAGATTGATGCCGGTATTGATCATTCTAAAGTTGATGTGACAATAGAACTGGACCGTAAAAAGGCCATATATGATGCTATCAGTATGTCAAATAAAGGAGATATTGTTCTAATCTGTGGTAAAGGTGAGGACGGTTTTCAAAAAGTGCGCGGCGTGGATACTCCTTATCCCTCTGATATTACAGTTGCACAAGAAGCAATTGATGAACTTGAAGGACAAAAAGAGCACTTTAGAAGTTAGAAAAGCAGGTATTAATGAAACATTTTTTTAGTATTATTGGCGGTATGGGTACGATCGCAACGGAGAGCTTTGTTCGCATGATTAATCACCGCATCAAAATTACTAAAGATCAGGACTATTTAAATTATATTTTGGTTAACGATGCCCAAGTTCCTGATCGCACGGCTTATATCAAAGATCACAACCAACCCAATTTTTTCACTGCCTTACGAGAAGATGTGCTCCAACAAGCCCAGCTAAAACCGGACTTTTTTGTAATGCCGTGTAATACAGCTCATTATTGTTATGATGATCTGGTGGAGCTAACAGACATTCCTTTTTTGCATATGATGCGCATTGCCGTGCATAAATTTATAACAGATTATCCCCAAGAGAAAAAGATTGGGTTAATTGCCACCGAAGGGTCCATATATGATCATTTGTATGAAGACGAAATTAAACAAGTAGGTCGAGAAGTTGAACTGGGTGGTCCTGAGATTCAGCCAATGGTTACTGAGCTGATTTATTCCAACATTAAGGAAAAGGGCGTAGTTGATGGCGAACTTTATCACCACATATTGCGCACAATGCATGACAAATATGGCTGCAATGTCATATTACTAGGTTGCACAGAATTATCGTTAGCTCAGGAGAAGGCGCCAGATCATCCCTATAACGTTATTGATCCACAGGTTATCATGGCTGATGTAGCAATTGAATTGGAATTGAAGATACGTGCAGGAATGGATCCTAAAACAGCCATAGAGAAGTATCTGTATTAAAAAAAACGTAAGGTTTAACAGATTAAAATAGACTAGTAATCAATTTGGTTACTAGTCTATTTATTTTGCCAAAAAAAGTTGACAATGTTATCACTAAGTAATAGTGTATTATAAAAGTGATACAGTTAAAAATAGGAGGGCTAAGATGCTATATCTTTTGTATATATTTATTAGCATACTGATAATTGTCACTACTAATTTAGCAGTGACAACAATTTTGAGTATCAGAGACGCTTATTGCAATCATCTTAAAGATCATTCGTCATTTGGCACTGCCTTTAAAAAATATTTTGGTAAAAACAATAATATTCCTCTCCATTTGTCTGATTGGAAGTTTTAAGGAATAATTTATTTAAGTTTGATCTTATCGTATATATAATTTATATAAAACAAAAAATTGCTATTGCCGATATAGGATATCTATATTATACTGGAATCAGTTGAATACGGTTTCTTCGGGGCAGGGTGCAATTCCTTACCGACGGTGACAATTAATAATTGAAGTCCGTGACCCGCGTTTTGCGGTGGAACTAGTGCAAGTCTAGTACCGACAGTTAAAGTCTGGATGGGAGAAGAACAAACAAGATTAGACAGAAAACTCGCGTCGTTATTAAACTTCGCTGAAATCTTATTTGATAAATAAAAGATGAGCCTCGTTGATAAAATCAACGGGGCTTTTTAATGTTTAGGAAGTGAAATAGTGCAGGATAAAGATTATATGCAAATGGCAGTTCAAGAGGCTTTAAAAGCTCAGGGGATGACTTGGACAAATCCATTAGTTGGTGCAGTTTTGGTTAAAAATGAGCAAGTTTTAGCAACGGGCTATCACCATCAATTTGGCAAAGAACATGCGGAAATAAATACACTGTCACACTTAGCGGATCCCAAACAAGCTCAAGGGGCAACCTTGTACGTCACACTAGAGCCTTGCAGCCATTATGGCAAGCAACCTCCCTGTTGTAAAACAGTAGCCGAGGCCGGAATCAAAAAAGTTGTTATCGGTCAGGTCGATCCCCACCAAATTGTGGCAGGTAAAGGCATTAAATATCTTAAAAGTCATGGAGTTCAAACAGAAGTCATTGGTGGCACTGAAAGTTTAAATGTTGCGTATAACTTTTTTTATCAACAAGAAAGACCGTTTGTAACACTTAAATATGCAATGTCTATTGATGGCAAAATTAATGCTGCGGGCAAGAGAAGAACGCTTTTGACTGGGGATGCTGCTCAAGTGGATGTACAAAAATTGCGCTTGCAAAATCAAGCTATTTTAATTGGCGCAAACACATTACGCATCGACAATCCGCTGTTAACTGTCAGAATAAAAAACTTACCACATCCACCTATTAGGATTGTGTTAACTAAGGATGCCAATCGGTTGGATTTTACCAGTCAAATATTTAAGACCCGCGGTCAAATTTGGCTACTGAGTGAAACTAAATTAACACAAAAAGTTGGAGAAAATGTATGCTGTTATACTGCTAGCAAGTGGACACCAGCAAAAGTAGTACAGCTGCTAGCTGAACACGAAATTCAATCGCTGTTAGTTGAGGGCGGCAGCAATGTCCAGGCTCAGTTTGTAGCAGCCGGTTTGGCTGACGAAATAGTGACATATGTAGCTCCGATAGTTTTAGGAGGCACCGGTTTACCAGCCGTGTTCGGCCAAGCTTTAACAGAAAAAAAGAACTATCAACTTTTGGATGTTAAGAGATTCAATCAAGATATCAGAATTCGCGTGAGGAGAAAAGAATGTTTACAGGAATAATTCAAACAACGGGTACGATTACCCGTTTGGAAATTAGTGAGCAACATGCAAGACTGGGTATTTGCGCTCCAAAATTGGTGCAAAAAGATTTGCCTTTAGGAGCAAGTATCGCCGTTAACGGTATCTGTTTAACCATTACTGACTGGAGTGAAAAGGACTTTGCAGTTGATGTAATGCCGGAAACAATGAAAAGAACCAACCTTGGAAAATTGCAAAAAGGTAGTTTGGTTAATTTGGAACCTTCACTAACGCTAAATGGCAAACTTGATGGCCATATTGTTGCAGGACACATTGATACCACAGCTGAACTGGTAAAAAGGGATGAAAACGAAAATTCTATTGAGTTGGAATTTCAAGTACCACATAAGTATGACTCCTTTATTGTTGAAAAAGGATCAATCGCTATTGATGGCATCAGTTTAACCGTTACGATGGCAGAAAATGATCATTTTGGGGTAAGTTTAATCCCCTATACCATCCAAAATACTACTTTGGCTCACTACCAAGTAGGCGATAAAGCAAATATTGAAGTGGATATGATTGGCCGCTATGCAGTCAAGCAAATTCAGGCCTGGAAAAAAGAATTTTGATGGAGGAAAAAATGACAGAACAATTGAATGAAAAAATGCATAAAGTATTGCAGCACATGCTAAATGGTGGTTTGGTAATTGTGGCTGATTCACCGCAACGCGAATCTGAAGGGGATATGATTGGCTTAGCAGAAAAGGTTACACCACAAGCAGTTAATATGATGATTACTAAAGCTCGAGGATTATTATGCGTGCCAATGAGCAAAGCATATGCCGACCGTTTGCAGTTAAAACCAATTGAAACTGGTTCGAACGATACTTTTGGCACGGCTTTTACTCTTAGTGTTGACTCCACTGAAACTACAACGGGAATTTCAGCTTTTGATCGGGCAAAGACTATTAAAAAGTTAGCTGATCCTAATAGCCAATGGGCTGATTTTTATCATCCTGGTCATGTTTTTCCGCTGGTAGCTAAAGAAGGTGGCGTGCTGGAGCGGACTGGTCATACGGAAGCAGCCTTAGACTTGGCAAGACTAGCTGGTGTTGCTCCTGTTGGCTTTATCTGTGAGTGTATTAAAAAAGACGGTACAATGGCCAGGCGTAAGGACTTGAAAGCTTTAGCAGAAGGACTCGGCATACCTTATTTGACCATTGAGGAGTTAATTGAGTACCGTAAAAATCAGGAAAACAAAGATTTGGGGATTGAGTCTTTTACTAAGGTTGACTTTCCTACAAAATATGGTCACTTCCAACTTGAAGGGTTTAGAGATAAAAAGCATCCTGAAAAGCAACCTACTTTATTAATTAGTAAAGGTGAAATTAAAAAAGGTGAACCCCTTTTGTTGCGGCTTCACAGTGAATGTTTGACTGGGGATGTTTTTGGCTCTAAACGCTGTGATTGCGGCGCTCAACTTGCTGAAGCACTAACTAAGATTGAAGAAAATGGTTCAGGAGCGGTTTTATACTTACGTCAAGAAGGTCGGGGCATTGGCCTGGAAAACAAATTGCGTGCTTATAAGCTCCAAGATGAAGGTATGAACACAGTAGAAGCTAACCAGCATCTTGGCTTGCCAGTTGATGCACGCCGTTACAACGTCGCTGCCGAAATCTTACGACAAAAGGGTGTAAGTGAAGTTAATTTGATGACCAATAATCCTGACAAAGTGAATCAATTAGAAAACTATGGTATTAAAGTTACTAAACGTATTCCTGTTGAAGTAGGCATGACTGCAGAAAATAAAAAATATTTGGCAACTAAAAAGCATGAAATGAATCATATTTTAAATGAGGTGGATTAATATGAAAGAAATTATTGGGAATATTGCCCAAGGACAAGATAAAAAGATTGGTATTGTTGTAGCTCAGTTTAATGGTGTGGTAACTGATCGCCTGCTTTCAGGAGCAGTGGCACAATTAAAAAAATCGGGCGTGAAAGATGAAAATATTGTGATTGTGAGAGTGCCCGGTGCCTTTGAAATCGCCCGTACAGTCAACTGCTTGGCAAAAAGTGGCCAAGTTGACGGTATCATTGCATTAGGAGCAGTAATTCGGGGTGAAACAGCTCACTTTACCTACGTTTGTGAAGGCACTACTTCGCAGTTAGCCGCTGCATCAGCTAATGGAAATGTGCCAGTGATGTTCGGCGTGTTAATGACTGATACAGTTGCACAAGCAACCGATCGTGCTGGCGGCAAGTCAGGCAATAAAGGTGCAGAGTGTGCCACGGATGTCTTAGAGGTCTTAAATATAGAAGAACAGATTAAACAATTATAATTTAATTAAGTGCATTATCGCTATTGAGCGCCATTAATTACGCAAAAAGCCATCTCTAGAAATAGAGGTGGTTTTTTATGACTTCACGTCAACGCTTTTAATTAATTTGTTCTAAACGATACCGCTCCATATTATTGCCAAAAAGGCTAAAAATAAGTAAGAGTGCAATTCCTGCAGCAAGTAGAGTAAGAGCCGGTTGGTGGCAAGCATTGGCAATTGCAGATACTCCGACAGTAAAAAAGATATTCAATAAAGAACTCCCCAGCTGCAAAAAACTTGATTGCGCAGACTGGACCTCTTTACCGGTTCTTTTAATCCTAGTTTTGTTGCACCAATTAGCGATTGGTAAAGTTTCGCCATATATCAGTACAGTAATAATGGCCATAGTAACGATTGTTTGCTTTAAAAAGAAAATTCCTAAAGCCAGCGTGGTAATAAATACTAAAGTAGTAAGTAACCAAAATATATTATCAAAGTGGATAAGAATAGCACCTAAGAAAAGACCACTGACTACTGCAACTAGTAGCCAGTAAACTTGACTGTAATTAGGATCAATCGCTTTCCAGAAATAGATCAGCAACCCGTTAAATACTGTTTGGAGAGTACTGGTAAAGATGGCAATAATAATTGAGGCGCGTAAGCCTTTACTAGCAGCTATTTTGTGCCAAACTGTCATGAGGTGGGTTAAGGTTTTAAAACTATTTTGGTTTTTAGTAAAGTGACTTTGGCGTAAAGCAATAGAGAGAAAGATATTTATAAAAAAACCGTAGCTTGCTACTAAGAGAAAATACAAATAGTTGCGGGTAGTAAAAATTAAAACTGCCATCGCTGCCACACTGGCAATATTACCAATAAGTCCGGCAATGGAATTATAGTTAATAGTTCGCTCCAGTACATTTTCTGGCAGAAGAGACTTTAAATTCCCAGTGAAAGATAACCCTTCTACTAAGCTAAACATTGTTATACAAAGGTCAACCAGAATGTATAAGGGTACAAAGTATTTTTGCGGGAAAGTAAAAGGGAGTAATAAAAATAAACTCAGTAAAATATACATCCAGATAAGCATGCGTCGCTTATCAGTGTTGTCGAGCTTGGAACCAATAAATAAAACGCTCAAAATAAGTGCTAACGAACTGATACTCGAAATTAAGCCGTTAATAACGATATTATCTGAATATTCACGGATAATTAGTGAACCGCCAATTCCAACCAAGATGCTGCTAAAATTCGTCAAAAAATTGATTAGTGGTAATAATATTTGATTACGGCTGAGAAAGTTATTATTGTCCAATTTTGCCACGCTTTCGTTTGCTATAATGAGAAGCGTAACATGTAGGAATTTTGCTGGCAGCAAAAGTAACATAAACGGCCGTTTCTTTTACTTGAAACGGCCGTTTTTAATATACAAAATCTTGGATCTTAATTAAGTTTCTTAACAATTATTTGTTATAAATTATGCTACCAAATCCACAAAATACATAGTGTTGTTTAAATTTTTAGAGTATTATATAAATATTAAGAAAAAGTGATAGTTAGAGTTGTGATAAGGATAATATATGGTTACAATTACTGGTTTGCTTGGCGTACCCATAATTTCTAAAGTTTGTGACTTGCCACAAATATTAATTAAAACAATCAAAAAGGAGCATTTTCAAATTGCTGATGGCGATATTATTTGTGTAGCTTCTAAAATTTGCTCGCTAGCAGAAGGCGATGTTATAGATCTAAACCAAGTTGTGCCGACTCCTTTGGCACAAAAAATTCAGCAGCGAATTCTCAGAAAAGATGAGCATTTAATTCAAGTAATTATCGACCAAACCGGTGATCCCACTGGTAGCAAGCTGGAAATAAGTGGAAATCATATTGGTGCATGGCTGCCAAATGGACTGTTTTTAACTAGTGGCGGTGTTGACAAGGGTAAAAATAATACAGCGATAACTTTGCCCAAGAATTGTGATTTAACAGCTAAACGCATCAGCAATGCTTTTTGCCAAGAGTTAGGGGTAAAAACGAGTGTGATTATTACTGACAGTGACGGTAGGGCAGATAAAAAAGGTGCTAATCAGGTAGCAGTTGGCTTATACGGTTTAAATGGTCTGAGAACAAATAAGAAAACTGGTACTAGCGAAACACTTTGTGATTTGCTGGCAGCTTCTGCGGGTTTAGTAATGGGACAACGTGGTATTAATATACCATTAGCCTGCATTCACGGTCTTGAATATGAAAAAGCTACTGATTTTAGCATTGCAGATACCGTGAATTAAAATTTAACCTGTCCGAATCATTTTTAGAATGGAGCAAGTTTTTTGAAAAGATACAGAAATAACACGAACCTGAATGAAACAACGCGTAGTGAATTTGAATTAATGGGTGAATTTGGTGTAAATCCAGATTTTTTAGAAAGACAACTTCGTGATGGCTTTGCAATTGGGGTATTTAAATACGAAGGTGGAAAAGCGGAAGTTAAAACTACTCCAGTTCTTTATACTAAAGATGATAAAATTGCTGGCGGTTATTTACCATTAACTAATAGTATAAAACATTGTATATATGGCTTTTTAGAAGATGGCACGTTTGTCAGATTAAATACTTTTTCAAGTTCAAATCATAGGGTTACTATTTCGGGATTAGGTGCAATTAAATATGTTTCTTATGAAACTGATTTTTCCAGATTACCTTTTAATAAAGAACAAGAGCCGGAAGAATTGTGGATAACAATAAATTCTTTGAGTGAAATTGCAAGCTATATTATTCCTCAAGATTTAGAAAATACCGAAGCTTTAAGAAAACAAGACGTGAAAATATGTGAGTTAACAGATTTTGATATCTTCTTAAAACTTCTCTATTTTAAAAATAAAACACCGATGTCTTTAAGTATTAAAACCAATATTGCGTTAAAGATAAAACCCCACAAACCTTATAATGAAAAAATAATTTTAAATTTTGTCAATAAGTTCGAAAGATTTATTTCAATTATTAATGATAGCCGAATGGACATAACTTCAATTAGATTTTTTAAAGATAATAAATGTATTAAGTTACGTCTTCCATATTCTGAAGTAATGAAAGAGAATAGTTTTAAAGACTTTACAAGTTTTATCTACATACCAGGTCTTGCTTTCAAGTTTTATACAAATGAGCTTGGAAATGTATTCAAGGCAGTAAATAAAGATGATATAAATTTTAATAACTTGATTAATAATTATATTTATAATATAAATCGTGAGCTTAATATCAACAGCTCGTTGCTTGACTATGTAAATTCAATCGAATTTTATATGGCAGGAAAAAAGTTTAAAAATGGTAAAAATATAAAGTCTTTAAATAAAAAAATTAGTTTTTTCATGGAAAGTTTGCCAGAAAAACTGTACCACTTATTTTTTGAAGAAGCTAAGAGTAAAGAAAATCCGACTGAGTCTATGTTCATAAATTCGGTTGTAGATACTAGGGATTATTTAACCCATGGCGAAAAGACTAAAAGCGAATTTTTAATCACTGATTTTCAAAAGCAAGTTGACTATGTTGAATTTCTCAGAAATATTATACGAGTAAAAATTTTGTATGAGTACAATATACCTGAAGATATTATTTATCAAGAATATAGCAACAAATGGGGAGATAGATATTTTTGCAGCTTAATCAAAAGATACTTATAAAAAATTTATAAACAAGAATAGGAGAGATAAAAAGTGAAAATTATTTGTTATGGTGTAATTAAAATGGAAGAAAAAATTATTGAAAACTGGGCTCAAAAAAACCAAGTTGAAATAAAAATCGTCCACGATGACTTGTCTGCAGATAATGCTGGTTTAGCTCAAGGTTTTGACGGAGTGAGTTCTGAAGGCAACCTTCCAGTCGGCGCCAGTGTCTACGAAAAATTTAAGCAATTTGGCATTAAGCAATTATCCGTGCGGCAGGTTGGAGTTGATAACCAAGATTTAGCGGCCGCAAAAAAGAATGGTATTAAAATTACAAACGTTGCAGCGTATTCACCAAGGGCCATTGCCGAACTTGGCGTAACCGATGCAATGTATTTACTGCGTAAAATTGGGATTTATCAAGACAGAATGGATCATGGTGATTTTACTTATGATAAAAGTACAATTAGTACTGAAATTTTTAATTGCACTGTCGGTATAATTGGCGCCGGTCATATTGGTGGAGCTAGTGCACACCTATACAGCGCATTGGGTGCTAAAGTTTTGGCTTGTGATCCGGTTTATGACGCATCTCTTGAACCTTACCTCACTTATACCGACTTTGATACGATTCTTGCTGAATCCGATATTATTTCTTTACATACACCATTACTAGCAAGTACTGAAAACATGATTAACAAAACTGCCTTTGATAAAATGAAGAAAAAGCCTATTTTGATTAACGTAGCTCGTGGGGGCTTGGTTGACACACAAGCTTTAATTGCGGCCCTTAAAAATGGACAAGTTTCTGCTGCAGCTTTAGATACTCTAGCCGATGAAACAGATTTTTATGATAAAAAGAATATGCTGAATTCCCTTCCGGAAGATTATAAAGAACTAAAAGCAATGCCTCAGGTATTAATTACTCCGCATATTGCTTTCTTCACGAAATTAGCTGTTAAAAACAGTATTGAAATTGCTTTGAACGATGCTAAAACAATTATTTCCGGAGGAGAAGTAAATAGCGTAGTTAACTTATAAATAGTTAGTGAAAATATTTTGGCGTAAATGTCGTTATAACAACAAAATAAAGCAACGTCTTTAAACAAAAATAGCTAAGTTTTTACTTAGCTATTTTGTGGTTTCTCTGATTATTAATTTAGTTGGAATTAGAAATTGACTTCCTTTTTCATTTTGCTTATTGATGGCATGCATTATGCTGGTAACTGCTGTTTGAGCAATTTTTCTGGTATTTTGCTGGATGGTTGTTAACTTTGGTGTAATTATGTTAGCTGCAGGTACATCGTCGAAACCTACAACTTGAATTTGTTGTGGAACTTGGTAACCAAGATTTTTAAGATATTTGAGTAATTCCATTGCAATCCCGTCATCGACCGCAAATAAACTGTCAGTTTTGGGATTTTTTTGCAAAAATTTGGCGAATGAAGATTGACTTTGCAACTTCAGTTCGTGGCGTGACTTAACGAATTTAAGAGAATGATTTTTCAAACTTTCCTTAAAACCGTCAATTCTAGATTTAATTGAGCTACTAACCTTTTTGACTACGACCACAGGAGATTCTGCTCCTTTTTGAAACAAATAATTAGTTGCATCCAGGGCACCTTGATAGTGATTAGAAGAAATAAAAACTGTATTATGAAAATTTTCTGGTTCGCGGTCAATACAAATGTAGGGAATTTCTTTTAGAGAACTTTGAAATTTAAAACCGTGTTGATAAGACCCAGAAATCACGATAATGCCATCAACCTTTTTGTTTTCAAGCATACGTAAGTATGCTTTTTCTTTTTGTTCATTTTTATCAGTATTACAAATAATGGTGGAATAGTTTTTGGTAAACAGCAATTCTTCAATTTTTTGAACCAAATCGGCAAAAAAGGGATTTTTAATGTCTGGAACAAGGATTCCTATGGTGAATGTAATATTCGTACGCAAACTACGGGCATTGTTATCGATTTTATAGCCAGTTTGTTCAATAACATCTAAAACTTTTTGTCTGGTTTTTTCAGAGAACCTGCCATTATTATTAATTACCCGTGAAACTGTTGCAGTTGAAACATTACATAATTTTGCAATGTCTTTAATTGAATATTGCTTCATTACCTACTCCTTCATTTATTGCCTAATTATATCATTAAAATAAAAATTTAAGTTTTTTTGTGGTTAAACGATTGCTCTATTTATAACTTATTATTTAGACAAACGTTTACAAATAAAAAATTAAGTGCAATAATAGCAGTATGTTAATTTGAGTAAACGATTACTCAAAAAAGGAGGAGAAAATGTCTTTAATACTAAGCCCGTCAATGATGTGCGCAAATTTTAGTAATTTAAAACAAGAAGTTGAAAAGCTGAATAACGCTGGAGTCGATATGTATCACATGGATGTAATGGATGGTAGATATGTTCCGAATTTTGCATTGGGACCAGAAGATTATCAAACAATCCGTTCCTTGACGAAAAAGCCTATGGATGCTCATTTGATGATTGAAAATCCTCGTTCTTACATTAAATTCTTTAGTGATTTGGGAGCAGACATTATTTATTTTTGCCCAGATGCTGAAAAGCAACCTGCAAGGACGATTGATGATATTCACGCTTTGGGTAAAAAAGCTGGAATTGCAGTAAATACGGGAACGTCTTTCACTACAGTTCAAGAACTTTTACCTAACGCAGACTATGTTTTAGTAATGACTGTTCATCCAGGATTTGCTGGACAGCCATTTCAAGATTTTGTAATGCCAAAGCTGCAGCAGTTTATCGCAGCAAAAGAAAAGTATGAGTTTGTCTTAGGAATTGACGGAGCAGTTTCACGAGAAAAAATTAATCAACTGCATAGAAAAGGCGTTGATAATTTTATTCTCGGAACTTCAGCACTATTTAACAAGTCAGTTTCTTATCAGGAAACAATTGCTCAAATCAGAAAGGAAAATCAGTAAAAATGGTTGCAAAGAAAATAAAAATAGCTTTTGGATCAGATCATGTCGGTTTGGAACTGAAACCAACAATTATGGAATATGTTAAAAATTTGGGCTATGAAGTTTATGATTTTGGGACTAAGAGTAATGAGCGAACTGATTATCCTATTTACGGGCAAAAGGTTGGTAAAGCCGTGGCTAGCGGAGACTATGATCTTGGAATTGTAATTTGTGGCACTGGTGTAGGCATTTCCTTAGCAGCAAACAAGGTAAAAGGTATTCGTGCCTGCGTATGCAGTGACTGCTATTCAGCTAAGCTCTCGCGAATGCATAACAATACAAATGTATTAGCTTTCGGCTCTCGCGTAGTTGGTCCAGAGTTAGCCAAGATGATCGTCAAAAATTGGTTAGAAGCCAAATATATTGGCGGTCGTCATGAAAGAAGAGTAGAAGAATTAGCAGCAATTGAAAGTGAAGATGAACAAAAGTTTGTAGAATTGGAGTATTCCCAAGAATTTGATGGTAAAGAACAATTTGAGGATCAATCACTGTAAGGGATAGGTGAGAAAAGCAGGTTATTATTGCTCAAGGGTTGTCATCTTCATGAATACTAAAGATTATCCAGATGTTGAACTGCTACATGCAGGGGAAAATAATTATGGCTTTTTTGAAAGTCTTGCTATTTTTAATTAATTCTTCTAGCCTTAAGCAATGCCTAATGCACTTATCAAAATGCAAAAGACAATTAAGCCCAAGATGACAATTGTAAAGTTGACGTGCTTCTTTGCTATCAACCAGTAGCAACCTAAAGTTCTGGCTGCTTTTGTGAAAATTGTTAATAAACCAGATGAATACATTTCAGTGATATATTCAGAACCTACTGTAAATCCTAGTTTAGTCATTTCCCAGTGACACCATTGAGCAGGGATGTTGTAGATCAACAGGAAGACGAAGGGTGCTAAAACATTGCCTTGCATTCCAAATGTCATTGCGACTCCGGCAGCAATAACTCTTAAAATACCCCAAAATAGCGTGTCACCAATTCCAGACATTGGTCCCATCAAACTGGCTTTGACGGCACTAATTGAAGAAACATCATAATCTTCGTGTTGGGAAGCCTGCTTCTCCATTGATGCAACCAATCCTTGACAAAAGGTTCCCACATATTGAGTGATATTATAAAAAACAGTATGTCTTTTAAGAGCTTGCTGCTTTTAACGACTTAAACATTTCAACTACTAATTTAGAAACGGCAATCTATTTAAATCTACATACACAAAATAAAATTAATGTAATTGGGGGGAGTATGATTGATACATATTCTAGTAGTATGATTACTGCCAGAAATTTACGTGATCATGTTTTTGATATTTCTTTTATGTCATGTAGAGGATTTAGTCTGGAGTACGGTGTTACTGATAAGGTTGAATCCGAGTCTAGCATAAAGCATACTTTAATTGAATGCAGCAAAAAATTAGTTTTATTGATAGATAGTAATAAAATGGGTCTGATTTTTCCTTATAGAGATTGTAAATTAAGTCAGATTTCTGCAGTTGTAACAGATAAAAAGCCTGCTGGTGATTTTTAATCATTAGCAGGCTGTTTTGTTTTTACAATGGACTATCAGATTTTTCTTAAATGGATAATAGAATACCCATTTCAATTTTTAATTGATTTACTATTTATATTTTCCCAACATTTCAATATAAATTGTTGGTTGTTTATCTTTTCTACATCAATATAATTAAAACAACTTAAATTGAAAGAAGAGAAATTCATGACTGGAAAAAAAGCTAATTTAATTTTTGGAACTCTTTTGACTGGAACAATTGTTACATCGTTTCTTCAAACTTCTTTAACAACGGCCTTACCACAAATTATGCATGAGTTATCATTGACCGCACTAACTGCCCAGTGGTTAACCAGCGCTTTTAGTTTAGCTATGGCAGTAATGATTCCTATATCAGCATATTTGATTAAAAGCTTTACTACTAGGCAAATATTTTTATCGTCAATGCTATTATTTGCTTTCGGCACATTACTTTGTTGTGGGGGAAGCAATTTTCCAATTATACTAATAGGCCGTATATTTCAAGCCTTTGGTAGCGGCATTATTTTACCATTAACTCAAGTAGTAATTATGATTCTTTATCCGGTTAACAAGCAGGGAATGGTCATGGGGATATTGGGATTGGCATCAGGAGCAGCACCTGTGATAGCACCAACTTTAACAGGCATCCTTATTGAAATTTGGGGTTGGCGTAGCGTTTTCTTTATTTCAGCTGTTATATCACTTTTTATTATAATTTTAGCAATCTTTAGCGTTGAAAATGTTTCACCAGTTGCAAAAAATCAGCTAGATTACTTTTCTCTATTATTAAGTACTGGTGGCTTGAGCAGTATTTTGGTAGGGCTTAGCAATATTACTACTAGATTATTTATAAGCTTAATCTTGCTGGTTATTGGAACAGTATTAATAATTATTTTTTGTAAAAGACAGTTACAAGATAAAGAACCATTACTAAATCTAAGAATTTTTAAAAATTCTAAATTTCGTTTGGCTGTATTAATCAGTATGCTTCTTTATGCAATAATGATGGGTAGTTCAACTATTTACCCTATTTTAATTCAAACTGTAATGAAAAAATCAGCCCTTATTTCAGCATTTATAATGTTGCCCGGATCATTAGCTATGGCTCTAATTAATCCTTTTACCGGAATGTTTTATGATAGATTTGGAATAACTAAATTGGCAATTTCAGGAAGCTTGTTATTAGTAATTAGTTGTTTGGGAGTAACATTTATTAGTTCTCCAAAAGAAATAATTTTGTTAGGAGTTTTTTATCTTCTCCGTTTATTAGGGGTTGGCTGTTTGATGATGCCAATTGTAACTTGGGGAATGCAAAGTTTGCCTAAAAATGAAGCAGCAAATGGTACAGCTCTTCTAACTTGTTTAAGAACATTAAGCGGTGCTATGGGAACTTCTTTATTTATGGAAGCCATGACTAGCGCAACCCACTTTATTGATGCTAAAGTAGTGGCAAATTATATAGGAATTCAATTCACATTCAGTATAATGACATTGTTGGCTTTAGTTCAATTATTGATTAGCATATATAAAGTTAAAAAGCTTTAACAAAAAGATTTTTATATGCCATAATCATTTCTATGAATAAAAAAAGAAATCGTACCGTATCACGTAAAAAAATTCAAAATGCCGTCGTTGAACTTTTAAAGAATAGTAATTTAGAAAATTTAAAAGTCACTGAGATTTGTCAAAAGGCACAAATTAACAGGTCAACTTTTTATGATAATTACACAGATATTTATGATATGGCAGACAAATTAAGAAAATATCTTGTTAACGAATACGCACTAACGCAAAATAATTCTAAAAAACCATCTTTTTCAAAATTATTGCAACATGTTAAAGACAACCAAGATTTATATCGTTTATTTTTTAAACTAAATTTACAAGATGGTGTTGCTGAAAAGTTTATAGATAGTCATGAAGAAAAAAATCATTATGATGAAGTATTTTTTCGTAATGGTATAGTGGCTATAATTACAGAGTGGCTAAAAAATAATTGTTCAGAACCAATAGATAACGTTGTTAAAGTAATTGAGGCACATCAAAATTGTTTGCAGAATAGTAGTAATGAATATTAAGATCTATCTAAGAAAAATAAAAAACAATCTGAATTTCAGATTGTTTTTCTGTTTTTATGCCAGCAAAATGGCATCATCTTCAAGACCTGTACCTACATGTTTTTGGAATAGTTCCATTAACTTAGACACAGTTAGATTTTGTTTATCTTCACCAGCCAAATCGATCGCCACACGACCTTGATGCAACATGATCAAACGATTGCCGTAGCGGATAGCATCTTCCATGTTGTGGGTAACCATAAATGCTGTTAAATGCTGTTCGGATATCAACTTTTCAGTTAATTGCATGACTGTTATTGAAGTTTGTGGATCAAGAGCCGCAGTATGTTCATCCAGTAAAATCAAGTCTGGTCTCTGCAAAGTCGCCATTAGAAGCGTAATTGCTTGTCTTTGACCACCAGAAAGAAGTCCAATTTCAGTTTCCAAACGGTTTTCCAAATTTAAGTTAAGTTGTGCCAGCTGTTTTTTGAAAAATTTTCTATCTTGTTTTTTAACGCCAGGACGAAAGCCCCGGCGCTGTCCGCGCTTCATAGCTAAAGCCAAATTTTCTTCAACTGTTAATCTGACCGCTGTTCCCATTTTAGGATCTTGAAATACGCGACTAATATTTTTTGCTCGCTTAGTAACAGGCATTTTTGTAATATCGGTACCTTTCAAAGTAATCTGTCCCTCTTGAATAGGCAGCGTACCAGCAATACTATTGAGCAGGGTAGACTTACCTGCTCCGTTACTACCAATGATAGTCACAAAATCCCCGGCTTCTAAATTTAGGTCAATACCACGTAAAACACGGTTTTCGTTGACAGTTCCTTGTTCAAAAGTTTGATGTAAATTTTTAATCTTTAGTACTTCTGGCATTTTGCTTTCCTCCTTTAAGATTGCGTGGCAAGTGGAAATTCGGCAAAGTTAAGCACACAACTAAAACTAAAGCTGAAGCTAATTTTGCATCAGATGGTTCTACATTCATCTGGAATACCAAGGCTAAAATCAGTCTATAAATGATAGCACCTACAACTAAAGTAAGTAAACGACCGCCAATTGGTAGATTCCTGATAAGTACTTCTGCAATAATAATTGAAGCTAATCCAATAACCAGAGTACCAACACCAGAGTTAAGATCGGCAAAGCCGTTATTTTGTGCTAAAAGTCCACCTGACAGGGCAATGCATCCGTTAGAAATCATATAGCCTAAAATTTTCATTCCTTGAGTTTTGATACCATTTGCGGCACTCATTTGCGGATTGTCGCCTGTAGCTCTCATAGCCAGGCCAATTTCAGTTTTGAAAAAAACAACTAATAATAGTATAACCAAAAGTGCAATTATCAATCCCATCGCAATTACTGCATTGTTACGACTTAATCCCCAATTTTGCGCAATTGTAAAAACTGTATCTTTGCCCAACAATGAAACATTAGCAGCGTTTTGCATTACTCTGGAAGTAATGGAGTACAGTCCAGTCATTGTAATAATTCCTGCTAGTAAGGAAGGAATACGCAATTTGGTGTTCAAAATACCAGTAACTAAGCCAGCAATCAAACCGCCAATAAATGCGGCAATTGTTGCCAATATCGGATTAATTCCTTTAATAATGCACATCGTTGCAACGGCTCCCCCTAACGGAAAGCTGCCTTCAGCTGTCATGTCGGCTAGATCTAATATCCGAAAAGTTAAGTAAACACCGATTGCCATTAATGACCAAAGTAATCCTTGAGAAGTAGATGAAAGTAATAACTCCCAAAATGTATTCAACATAACTATTGATTCACGCTGCCTTTCTTTAATTTACTTAGGTGCTTTAATTGAAGCAGGATCAATTCCAAGTGCCTTTGCCATTTTCTTGTTAACTACCAATTTCAAATCAGTTGCCCTTTCAACTGGCATATCTTTAGGCTTAGCTTTACCGTCTAAAATTTTGGCAGCCATTTTACCGGTTTGTTTACCAAGCGCCTCATAATCTATTCCGATTGAAGCCAAGCCGCCAGTTTTAACCTGGTCGGTTGAACCGGCTACTAGTGGGATTTTCTTTTCCTTAACAACTTTACCAATAATTGAGGAAGCAGAAGCAAATGTGTTGTCTGTTGGTACGTAAATTCCTTGTACTTTACCAGCTAAGGTTTCTGTTACTTGTTGAACGTCGTTAGTGGTATTAGCTGTTTTAACTAAAACTTTAACGCCAGCTTTTTTCAGTGCCTTGATGGCTAGATCAGCTTGAATTTTAGAATTGGCTTCGCCCGCATTGTACATAATGCCAATTGTTTTCGCCTTAGGCACAATTGATAATAACAATTTGATTTGTTTATCAATTGAAACCATATCAGTAGTTCCTGTGACATTTCTACCAGGTTTTGCATCAGAATTAACTAGTTTGGCAGCTTTCAGATCAGTCACAGCAGTGACCACAATCGGAACATCTTGGGTCGCATTAGCAACACTTTGCGCTGCTGGTGTGGCAATTCCCAAAATTAAATCTGATTTTTCGTTGACTAGTTTTTCACTCATGCTCTTCAGATTGTCTTGGCTATTTTGGGCATTTTGGTAATCAATTTTCAAATTTTTCCCTTCAGTGTAGCCTTCTTCTTTTAGACCTTCTTTAAAGCCCTTGTTGGCTTCATCTAAAGAGGGATGTTGTACTACTTGCAGTATACCCACATGTTTGACAGTTGCTGTACTGCCTGATTTTTTGTTACTGCAGCCACTAAGTAGCAACAGACTAGTTAAAGCCATTCCCATAATAATTTTCTTGATTCGCATTTTTGTTCCTCCGTAATCCTGCTGACCGTAAAAAAATATCCACTTATTTCTAAGTGGATATACAAGAATTATTAGTAATAATCATTTGTGATTAGCCACTTAGAAAACTATGTGGCTAACCGCAATTAAAGGACTTTAGCCATCATAGATAAATTCAAAACTTGAGTCTGGTTTGAATTCATCTAGATGAACCCAAACCTTATCTAAAATAGCTAAAGTAATAACGGTTATTCAGTTGTGAGACTCGTATTAGATTACATTTCATAAAACTTTACCTCCAACCTTAATGAGAAGATTATAAAAAACAAAGAAGAAAAAGTCAAGAAGTAATAAAATTTGATTGCAGAAATAATAATCTTTATGGTTGTTTAAAGCAGAGTCTCAATAAAAAATTCGTTCTAATTATTATTGCTAAATAAAAAGGCCACCCAGTTGAAATAAGTAACAAAGTTTCTCGCTTACGTTATTTGTTTCAATGTTTAGCGGCCTTTTAATAGCAACTTAAAATTATTTAGGTGCTTTGATTGATTTAGGATCAATTCCCAGTGCTTTAGCCATGCTCTTGTTAACAACTAATTTCATATCATGTGCTTTTTCAACTGGCATGTTAGCTGGCTTGGCTTTACCAGACAAAATCTTGGCCGCCATTTTACCAGTTTGTTCTCCTAATAATTCGTAATCAATTCCGATTGAGGCCAAACCACCTGTTCTAACTTGATCAACGGAACTTGCTACCAGGGGAACTTTCTTTTCTTTAACTACTTTACCAACTACAGAAGCAGCTGAGTCGAAAGTATTATCTGTAGGAACGAAAATACCGTCAACTTTAGATGCAAGTGTTTCAGTGACTTGCTGGACATCATTAGTGGTATTTGCGGTTTTAATCAAAACTTTCACTCCTGCTTTTTTCAGTGCAGCTGTAGCTAAATCGGCCTGTATTTTCGAGTTTGATTCACCGGCATTGTACATAATACCAACCGTTTTTGCTTTAGGAACAATTGATAGCAACAACTTAATTTGCCTTTTAATTGAAACCATGTCTGTTGTTCCTGTAATGTTTCTGCCAGGCTTAGCATCTGAATCAACTAACTTAGCTGCTTTCAAGTCAGTTACAGCAGTAACAACAGTTGGTATTTTTTGGGTCGCATTGGCAACGCTCTGTGCCGCTGGAGTAGCAATGCCCAAAATCAAATCTGATTTTTCATTAACTAGTTTTTCGCTCATACTTTTCAGGTTATCTTGATTATTTTGCGCATTCTGGTAGTCGATTTTAAGATTTTTACCCTCAACAAAGCCACTTTCTTTTAGTCCCTTTTTAAAACCTTTGTAGGCCTTATCTAAAGAAGGGTGCTGCACCACTTGCAAAACCCCAACATGTTTAACTTCTGGTGTCTTGCTAGTTTTTTTGTTGCTGCAGCCTCCTAGTGCCATTAATCCGACAATACTAATTCCTGTGATCAATTTCCTAAAACGCATTTTCTGCCTCCATAAAAATACCCACTTACTTCTAAGTGGGTGCACAAAAATTAAATTGCCAAAAACGATTGGATGTGGTCAGCCACTTAGAAAGCTATGTGGCTAACCAAACTAAAAGAGCCTTAGCCATCATAGATAAATTCAAACTTGTGTTTGGTTTGAATTCACCTAGATGAACCCAAACTCCTATCTATAGTAGCTAAGATAATAACGATTATTTAGTTGATTTTCTTTTTGACTAAATTGAGTCATTATCCTTACCTCCAACTTCAATAACCGAATTATAAAAAAATAAAAAATTAATGTCAAGACTTAATTTAATTGTTAGTGCTAATTAAGTGGGGTGAGAAAAAGTGTGTTAATCAACAATTCGCTCAATTTTAATAGTTTTGATAACTTCCAGAACTTTGCTGATCTGAACAAAACCGGTTTTGGTTTCCATTGCATTAGCAGTGCCTGATGCAATAGCCCATTTAATGGCTTCTTTAAAATCATAGTTTTTACCTAAGGCATATAAAAGGCCACCAACAAGTGAATCTCCTGAGCCTTCGGTATTAACTACTTTTACTGGTTTTAATTTAATACTGTAAAAATCATGTTCATGCTTGAAAAGCGCCCCTTTTTCTCCTAAAGAAACAATTATGTTTGGAATTTTTTTCAGTTTACTTTTTAATATCTCTTCTTTGATTAAGCTGTAATCCTTAGTAACAGGATAAGATAATAACTCTGCTACTTCTGTTTCATTAGGTTTTATGAAGTCTGGTAAATAGTGACTGTTTAATACCTCGGCTAAGGCCTCTCCGGAAGTATCAAGCACAATTTTAATGTCTGGGTTAAGGTCACGAACTTTGGCAATTATTTGGGGATAAAAATTATGAATCTCACTAGGAGGAAGGCTACCATTTAGAGAAATTGCCGCAACTTTATTTTTAGTAATTAATTGTTCTATAGTTTCTAACAATTGGTTGAAATATTGTAGTGGAATATGGTCCCCATACTCATTTATTTCTGTTTTTTCCCCGTTATTTTGAATTATAGTGTAACAATTTCTTGTGTTACCGTTAGTTTCAATAAAGTTACATTTATACTGGTCATTTTTAGCTTGTTTCAATATATATTTGCCATTTGAACCAGCTAAAAATCCTGTAGCTACAGTTTTGGCTCCAAGGTTGGCAGAAACTCTGGCAGCATTGATACCCTTGCCACCAACCATTTTTTTGATCAACTGAACTCTATTTAACTGTCCTACTTTGAGCTGCTTTAACTCGTATAAACGATCTACTGAAGGATTGACTGTAACTGTAATTTCCATTTTTATTCCTAATCTGTAAGTTAATGAATGATTTTGATATATTTTGAATATTTTTTAACATCATCAGGAGAAACTCTTGGATCCGTCACCAGAAGATCAAATTTATCAAGGTCACGAAACGTGATGATGTCTGAATGGTTTAGTTTGGTGTGATCTGCCACTATGAAAGACTTTTTTGCATGAGCAATCGCTATGTTTTGAATATTTCCTTCAGGTATTGTACTGGTAGTTACACTATTATCACTGATCCCGTTAGTTGAACACAATGCATAGTCAAAATTTAAGCCTTCAAAGATGTTTTCAGCTTTTTCACCTAAAAATTCTTCAGTATTCCTATGTAGTTCACCGCCTGTCAAAAATAGGCGACATTTACTTTTATTAATTTCATTAAATGCAGGCAAACTATTGGTTACAAAAGTAAGATTTTTCGAAAGTAATAAAGGAACAGACATTAACAAAGTTGTACCAGCTCCTAAAAAAATTGTTGAATTATTAGTTACTTGTTTTGCTAATAATTTAGCAATTTCTTTTTTTTCGGAAATATTTTTTTGTAATTTTTCATTAGTTGTTGACTCGGTTTGATAGTTACTTTGAGCACCGCCATAAATTCTTGTGATTTTTCCTTGCTCCTCTAGACGCTTTAAGTCACGTCTTACGGTCATTGAAGAAACATTTAAATTTTTAGCAATGTCAACTGTGGTCATAAAACCGGTTTTACGTAACAGAATGTTTATCTCTGTTAACCTTTTTTCTTGTAAACTCAAATAATCACTTCTTTTTACCGATTCTATCATGACTTTAGTAGTATATCAAACATTTTGTAACATATAAAGTTCAAGTTTGTTAAACTTTGTTAAATTAAGGTTGACATTGTTCGAGCTTAGTATTATATTGAAAACGTATTCAAAATGAAAGGAGGTCTTGTAGTGTTTTATCAAAAATTAATTGATTTAAATATTTCAGTTGAAACAGAAGAACAACTTTTTGATTTAGTTGGTTCGCGTGCAATTAAACTTGATTTTGCCAGGATTGGATATATATCAAATTTGGAAAAGAGGGAGCTTTCATATCCAACTGGACTTAAATTTCCACAGGTTTCACTAGCCTTACCACATGTTGATCCACAATATGTTGAAAACCCATTTATTTATATCGGTCGTACCATTAAGCCATTAAAACTTAAACAAATGGGAGATAATGCTGACATGGAAGCTAAAGATTTCTTATTCTTAGGTCTTAAAAATGGATCAAAACAACCTGAACTTTTAGCTCAAATAATATCTGCATTCCAAGATAAGGATTTTGTTAAACATTACATGGAAACAGAAAACACTAAAGATATGCTTCAAATTGTCAAAAATAAGTTTAAAGAGGTAATAAAATGAAAACAATTTTGGTTTGTTGTGGAACGGGTGTTGCTACCAGTCCCCAAGTAGCGAATAAAATTAATGATTATTTAGCAGAAAACGGTTTAGATCAATTGGCGAAGGCAACACCTGAGCCAATTGGTGAGGCCAAAACAACAATTGAAAATGACAGTAGTGTCATTGTTTATGTTGGTATAGCACAAGCTGATGCTGAACTGCAGGAAGTACTTGATGCCAATAATGTTGTAGGAATGGTGGGCCTGCCCTGGTTGACCGGAATGGGGCAGGAAGAAGCCAATCAAAAAGTGGCGGAAATTGTTAAACAGGCAAAATAATCTAAAAATAGAGGTGAGTTAAATGGATTGGAACGGTATAGTTCAAGGAATTTTGGGAGTTGGTGCTCAGGTTTTGATTCCAATTTTAATTATAATTTTGGGATTAATCTTTGGGATGAAGCCGTCTAAAGCGATACTTTCAGGTCTTTATTTAGGTACCGGATTTATTGGGATGTCAATGGCCATTAATCAATTGACTGAAACTGTTAGTCCAGCGGCTAAAGCATTAGCTAAATATACTGGCATTAATCTGCCAGCAGTTGACTTTGGCTGGACTGGCGCTGCTGCTATTACATGGAGTTGGACATTAGCTTTTCTGTTTTTTGCAGTAGAAATTGTAGTCAATCTGGTCATGCTATTGGCTAAAATGACAGATACTATGAATGCCGATATGTGGAATGTATGGGGTATTGCCTTAACCGGCTATATGGTTTATCAAATTTCTGGCAGTTTAATCTGGGGTTTCATCTGTGGTGCTATCCAAGTTGTAATTTGTTTGAAATTAGGTGATATGTGGAGTAAAGAAATTGCCAATATGCTTGGTTATGAGGGTGTTACTGTAACCCACATTGAAGCGTTTACGGCGATTATAATGTCTCCTATTAATAAATTAATGGATTATATTCCGATTTTTAATCGTGAATGGGATGCTTCTTCATTAAAACGTAAAATTGGTGTTTTCAGTGAACCAGTGACAATGGGCGCAATTATTGGATTAGTTCTTGCGTTAGCTGGTCGTTACAGTATAGGTGATGCACTCAATCTTTCCGTAACTGTAGGTGCTGTCATGGCTATTTTTCCAGTTATGGCAAAGTTTTTCATGGATGCCTTAACTCCGTTTGGTTCTACTATGAGTGACTTTATGAAAAAGCACGTTAAAGGTAGAACTTTCTCAATCGGACTAGATTGGCCTATTTTGGGACAAAGTACCGAATTATGGGTAACCATGGTGTTAATGATCCCAGTATCAATTATTTATGCAGCGATTTTGCCTGGTAATACTATTCTCCCAATTGCAGGTGTCATCAATTACTGTATTGGTGTAGGTGGATTGCTTCTTACTGGTGGTAATCTTTTGAGAATGCTTGTTTTAGGTGTTATCTATGAACCTGTTTTTCTCTACGGTGCATCATATTTTGCTAATATCTTTACAAAATTAGCAAAATCAAGCACTTCTATTAAAGTACCTGCAGGATCACAAGTATCATGGAGTTCAATTGAAGCTCCCGAATTGAGATTTGTGATGGCATGGGCAGGAAAGGGTAATATTTGGGCAATTATTGGTTTAGTTGCATTACTTGCTCTTTTCTGGTTACTATATCGCTCATTTAAGAAAAATCCAATTCCAGCCCTGAAATATAGTAAATTAAAGTAGGACTGAATAATGGATAAATTAATGAACAAAAAAGTCTTTTGGACTTGTTTAAGTTTTTTGACATTTGGTTTATTCAGTTATGCAATTATTTCTAAAACTTATTGGATAAATGTCTTCGTTATTATTTTAGGATTACTAATTAATAAGAAGGGAAGTGATACCCTTTTTACTAAAAAAAGTATGTCCACTAAAAATAAAATGAGGAGGAAAAATAATTTATGAAATATCCTGCAGGAAGAATTCCATTTGAATATGAACGAAATGATTTAGCAAAAGTTGTCCGTGAAGTAATGGAACGCAGAGACACTAACATTGTTGGTGGCAATATCAGCATTAAGGTTCAAGATGAAACTGGAAAATTCTTTTATGTCATGACGCCAACGATGATGTCAGAAGCTTATATGGGTTACTTGAATGCGGATCAAATTCTTGTCATTGAACCTCATACACGCAAAGTGATTTCTGGCACTGGTAAGGTTACCAGAGAAATTAATATGCATGAAGCAATATATGATGCTAATCCTGAAATTAAGTGTGTTTTTCACTCACATGCCGATCAATGTATGTTCTGGGGTACAAGTGGCTTAAATATGCCAAATGTAACCGAAGCAACTCAGAAGTTAAAAGAAATTCGCACTTTAAATTGGCATCCAATGTGTACTGAAGAACTGGCAGAATATGTTTCCGCTGAAATAAAGAAATTAGGTGCTAAGGCTTTAAGAAATGGGTTCATTTTAAATTCTCACGGTACTTTATTTACCTCCGGTGGTAAGGACATGGATCCATTGACTGCTCTGCATAAATCTTTAGCAGATGTTGATATTACCGAATATAATGCTAAAGTTGCTTATAAGCAGACTGTTTTCCAACAAATAGGTGTGCTAGACGGTTATTACTCAGAAGGAACCAAAATTGGGACTTGGGAGGATGTTAAAGCTGGTAAAGCCCTCTATAATAAAAAAACAGCGCAAAATAAAAAGGGTGACTAAAAAATAGTACCCTTCTTACAAAGTTTGACCACTTTGACAATATAATACTTTTGCGTTGAATGCAACTATTATTCAAGATTTTTGTGTAAGCCTGATCATTTTGATCAGGTTTTTTTGGTTAATGTAACATTGTAGAAGAAGGTCATAAATAGCGATAGCAAAAGGGTAAACATTAATTGAATAATGTTAGGTATATTTGTACTGTCAATCTTTTTAGGACTGATAGGTGTAGTATAATTAAATAGATAGTCATTCTTAAATAAGAGGAGGAAAAGCCGATGACGCGATTGCAAAAAATGGTATTAAAGCCGAAAGAGCAGTTAGTGACACGGCTTTTTTTGTCACCAAAATTAAAGCAGAATTTAACCGTCCTTTCTTATAGTACTCATGATTTAATAAATGCTATGAAAGAAATGAGTGCCAGCAATCCCTTTGTGACTTTGAAAGAACCTAAAGGTGAGATGCAGAATTTAGAATGGCTGCGCTCGCCTGAAGGGAAAAATTTAATAGATCATTTATTATTGCAAGTGGATTTAAGTGACTGGCACACTTGGGAAAAAAGTGCAGTCAAGGCTTTGATTTATAATCTTGATGAAGATGGCTACTTAAGAATTGATTTGGCTAAAATTGCGGAACAAACTGAGTTTACGCTGGCAAAATTATTAAGGGCAAAAAGCCTACTTCAAAGTCTTGACCCGTGTGGGATCGGAGCTGCAAATCTGGCTGAATGTCTGGCGCTTCAGGCAAAGCAAAAAGACAACTTTAATCCTGTAGCACTTGAAATTTTGCTTAATAATCAGTTGGAAATGCTGGCAGATCCTAAAAAATGGTCTAACTCTAGGTTTTCAATATCCGAATTAAATGATGCATTGGCCAGCATACAAACACTGAACCCGACTCCAGCCAGCGATTATATAGTCGACAGTAATGTTCAATATTTGTTACCCGATTTGATTTACAAGGTAACAGATGGACGTATAACGGTAGAAAACTTTCAAGCGCAAATACCAGAAATGGTTTTTGATGAAAAATCATATCGTGAATTAAAAGATCAGTCTAATGAAAGTAAGTATTTTTCGGAGCAAAAGCAGCGTTTTCTTGAAATGAAAAATGCGATTGCAGAGCGTCAGAAAACTATCATGAGATTGGGTAAATATGTGGGCCAGTTTCAACATGGTTTTTTAACTACAATGCGAAAACAGGAATTAAAACCACTTGGGTTAAAAGAAACCGCTCAGGCTTTGGGTCTGGCACCAAGTACAATTAGCAGGGCGATTAAAGATAAATACGTCCAGTGTCAGAATAAGGTTTTCAGTTTGAAAATTCTTTTTCCGCGTAAAGTAACTACTGATTTATCCCAATCACGCATAGAATACGACCTGCAAAAGATCATAAAAAAAGAAGAGGCCCGTGCTCCTTTAAGTGATCAGCAACTGGTAGAAATTTTTGCCAAACATGATGTGACTTTAAGTCGGCGAGTGATTGCTAAATATCGTAAAAAGCTCAATATACCTAATAGTTACAGCAGAAAATCCAAGTCAATTGATTAATATTGGCAAAAAAATCCTAACGTGGAATGAAATGTTTCATAAAAGTTAGATTAATGTCTAACATTTTAGTTGCAATTCAGAATCGTTAGGATTTTTGTTTTAATTAACAAGGCTTTATGGCAAATCATTACCTGCAGCAAGATAAATATCATACCATTCCTGAGCAGTAAGTGAAATATCTGCTCCCTTGGCACTGTCGATGATATGAGCTGGTGTCATCGTACCGATAATAACTTGTGTATTTGCCGGATGCCTTAAAATCCATGCAGCAGCCACAGCATTTTTAGAAACACCTTTTTGCTCAGCTACTTTTTGCAAGGCATCATTAACCTCCGGAAACTTAGGATTACCAATGAAATTGCCTTCAATTTGACCGTATTGGAAAGGTGACCATGCCTGAACGGTCATACTGTGCAAGCGTGAGTAATCCAAAACACCACGGTCATGATCAATACTCCGCTCATCCGTCATATTAGTGTGAATATTGAAGTCAATTGGACCAGTGTGCATGACACTTAATTGCAGTTGATTAATTAACAGCCTTTGGCTGACTCCACTTTGCAGTAGGTCTACTTGCATCGGGTTGAAGTTGGAAACGCCAAAGTGACGCACTTTACCGTCTCTTTGTAACTCATCAAAGGCAGCAGCGATTTCTGCAGGATCCATTAAGGCATCAGGTCTGTGCAGCAGCAAACTGTCTAAATAACCAATTTTCATACGAGAGAGAATACCATCCACAGCATTAATCAGATATTTCTTAGAAAAATCATACCTGGTTGTCTTGTAGTCCATTTTAGGATTTTCATAAATCCCCGTCTTAGATTGAATGTAAAAATCGTCGCGTTTTAATGATGATTTTTGTAATGCTTCTCCGAAAATTTCCTCAGATTTACCATGACCATAAACATCAGCTGAATCGATATAGTTAATACCAGTTTCATGGGCAGTTTCTAATGCCCTGACAGCTTCTTCTACAGTCAATTTATTCATGCGCATAATTCCGAGTGCAATAGCTGAACCAGTAAAGTTAGTGTTGCCAATTTTAATTTGTCTCATAATGTACCTCCTTTCTTTAGTATACGCTTTCTTAGAGGCAAAAATTTAAAAACAGGAGAGTTTTAATTTATATTTAGCAATAATAGCAAAAAGCCTAATATTTTTTTAAAAATAATTTTATTTTTATCATTATTTTGTATATAATAGATATTACATAATTTTGAAAAAACAAGTAGGAGGGAAAATTATGAGTAATAAAATAGGAGTTATCGGTGACGGTCACGTTGGCAGTACGGTAGCGCAACAGTTAATATTAACAGGTTTAGTAGATGACCTCGTTATGATTGATGTTAATGAAGCAAAGGTTAGAGCAGATCAGCTTGATTTTCAAGACGCGATGGCAAATTTGAAGCATCACACTACTATTACAATCAATGATTATTCCGCCCTCAAGGATGCAGACATTGTCATTAGTGCTTTTGGAAATATTGAGTTGGAAGCAGGCGGCGAGCGTTTCGCAGAATTGAACTATAACCGTGAGCGAATTGGAGACATTGCGGAGTCAATCAAGAAGAGCGGCTTCAATGGTATTTTGGTTGCCATTACCAATCCAGTTGACGCAATTACTAATATGTATCAAGAACTAACTGGTTTACCGCGCAAACATGTCATTGGTACTGGTACTCTATTAGATACGGCTCGTATGAAGCGTGCTGTTGGTGAACGGATGAATGTCGATCCTCGTTCAGTTGAAGGCTTTAACTTGGGTGAACACGGTAATTCACAATTTACTGCTTGGTCCACCGTTAAAGTTTTGGAAAAACCAATTACTGAAGTAGCTGAAGCAAAACACCTTAAGCTTGAAGACTTAAACGATGAAATTAAGTTTGGTGGTCAAACAGTTTATAAAGGTAAGCAATATACTAACTACGGTATTTCAGCTGCTGTGACCCGTTTGGTAGAAACCATTCAAAGCGATGCTCACACTGAAATGCCAGTTTCAAATTACCAAGAAAAATATGGTACCTACTTATCTTACCCGGCAATTGTTGGTCGTGACGGTATTGTTCAAACCGTTGAATTGACACTGACAGATGAAGAAGAAAAGAAATTACAGGCATCTGCAGAAACAATTAAAGAAAAAGCTAACAAGTAGTTCTAGTTTGTTTAGTAAAAATGATGGTCACAAAGATCATCATTTTTTTATTATATAAAAAAAGATAGTGAATTGTTTTCTTATAAGGGGTATTCTTATAGTAATGATAAAAAATAAAGGAGAAAATAGATGAAAAGAGTTAATGAAGATTATATTTTAGGTCTCGATATCGGAACCAATTCTTGCGGCTGGGCCGTGACTGATAAGAAAAATAACTTATTAAAACTCAGAGGAAAAACCGCCATAGGTTCACATTTATTTGAAGAAGGTCATACTGCTGCTGATCGACGGGGTTTTAGAACTACTAGAAGACGGCTTAAACGTAGAAAGTGGCGCTTAAGACTTTTGGAAGAGATTTTTGCAGAACCAATGGCTAAGGTAGATCCGGGATTTTTTGTGCGCCTGCACCAATCTTGGGTGTCACCATTAGATAAAAGCAGAAAAAAATACCAGGCAATTGTATTTCCAACAGCTAAGGCAGATCAGGCATTTTATCAAAAATATCCGACGATTTATCATTTGCGTGATGCATTGATGGCTCAAGACCGTCAATTTGATTTACGGGAAATATTTTTAGCCATCCACCACATTGTTAAGTATCGGGGGAATTTCTTACAAGACACACCTGTAAAAGACTTTGAAGCTTCCAAAATTGAAGTAGGTCCTATTTTATCGAAAATCAATGATGCTTTTGCGGAAAAGATAGTTGAGGACCAAGATCTTATTGAATTAAATGTCGCAAACGCTGCCGAGATTGAGGCAGTTATACGCGGTAAAGATGCAGAAAAGACCGTTTATAAGATGGACAAGGTCAAGAAAATTGCTAAGTTATTAACAGATTCAACTGCCAAGGAAGAGAAAAATGTGGCCAAGCAGATTGCTAACGCCGTCATGGGTTACAAAACGCAATTTGAAACTATTTTAGGCAAAGAAATCGATAAAAGTGACAAGGCGCAATGGGAATTCAAACTTTCGGATGCAGATGCAGATGATAAGCTGGATGCCTTATTACCGGATCTTGATGAAAGTGATCAGACTGTTGTCGCTGAAATCGAAAAATTGTTTAGCGCGATTACCTTAAGTACTATTGTTGATGAAAACAAGAGCTTATCACAGTCAATGGTGGCCAAGTACGACAAGCATCATCAAGACTATAAGTTGTTAAAAGCATATATCGACTCTTTGCAAGACCGCAGTATAGCTAAAAAGTTGCTGTTAGCTTATGATTTATACGTTAATAATCGTCATGGTCGTTTACTGGAAGCCAAAACAGAATTTAAGCAGGATGGCGCTTTAACCAAAGAAGATTTTTATAAAACAGTTAAGGATAACCTTGATGATTCTGAGTCAGCTCGCAAGATTGCGCAAGAAATAGCTGCAGATAACTTTATGCCTAAACAGCGGACGAATAGTAATGGTGTAATTCCGTTTCAGCTGCATCAAATTGAATTGGATAAGATTATTGCTAATCAAAGCAAATATTATCCCTTCTTAGCTGCAGAAAATCCGGTAGAAGATCATCGTAAACAAGCACCTTACAAGTTAGATGAACTGGTTAGATTCAGAGTACCTTATTATGTAGGTCCGATGATTACAGCTGATGAACAGGAAAAAACTTCCGGTAAGAGTTTTGCTTGGATGGTCAGAAAAGAAGATGGTCAGATTACGCCTTGGAATTTTGAGCAAAAAGTAGACCGGCAAGAATCTGCCAACAAGTTTATTAAGCGCATGACTATTAAGGATACTTATCTTTTAGGTGAAGATGTTTTGCCAGCTAATAGTTTGCTTTATCAAAGATTTGAAGTTCTAAATGAGCTTAATAATATTAGAATCAATGGTAGTAGAATAGGCGTCGACCTTAAGCAACAAATTTTCAATGATCTTTTTGAAGAAAAGAAAACTGTCACGGAAAAATCCTTGACAAGTTATTTGAAGCAAAACCTACATTTGCCAACTGTAGAAATTAAGGGACTGGCTGATCCAACTAAATTTAATTCAAGTCTGGCGAGCTATTATCACCTCAAAAGCTTACATGTATTTGATAAGGAATTAGCAGATCCACAATATCAAAAAGACTTTGAAAAAATAATTGAGTATTCGTCTATTTTTGAAGATAAAAAGATATACCAAGATAAGTTACATGCTGAATTTAAATGGTTAACGCCTGAACAATTTAAGGCAATTTCGACTTGGCGCCTGCAAGGTTGGGGCAGATTATCACGTAGACTCCTAGTTGAATTACATGATACAAATGGCCAAAACATTATGGAACAACTGTGGGATAGCCAAAAGAACTTTATGCAAATTGTGACTGAACCAGATTTTAAAGATGCAATTGCTAAGGAAAACCAAAATGTTACTCAAGTAAATGGTGTTGAGGAGATTCTGGCTGATGCTTATACCTCTCCTGCTAACAAAAAAGCTATTAGGCAGGTTGTCAAAGTAGTAGCTGACGTTGTAAAAGCAGCTGGTGGTAAGAAACCCGCACAATTTGCGATTGAATTTACACGTGATCCTGATAAAAATCCCCAGTTGTCGCATATTCGTGGTACTAAATTGCTCAAGGCATATCAAGAAACTGCTGGCGAATTGGTAGATCAGAAACTGACTGATAGCTTAAAGGAAGCAATGACCAGTCGCAAATTGCTTAAAGATAAGTACTTCTTGTACTTTATGCAGACAGGTCGTGATGCATACACTGGTAAGAAAATCAATATTGATGAAGTATCAACAAATTATCAGATCGATCATATTTTGCCTCAGTCATTTATTAAAGATGATTCCTTTGATAACAGAGTATTAACTGCTACTCCATTAAATGCAGAAAAATCGGATGATGTACCTTATAAGCGCTTTGCCAATAATTACGTTTCAGACTTGAAGATGACGGTAGGTGAAATGTGGAAGCACTGGCAAAAGGCTGGCATCATTAATAAACATAAGTTAGGTAATTTGCTACTTGATCCAGACAGATTAAATAAATTTCAAAAATCTGGGTTTATTAACAGACAATTGGTAGAAACGAGTCAAATAGTTAAATTAGTCTCAGTTATTTTGCAAAATAAATACCCAGATGCAGAAATTATTACTGTTAAAGCTGGAGATAACTCGGCTTTGCGTCAACGACTAAACTTGTATAAGAGTCGTGACGTAAATGACTATCACCATGCCATTGATGCCTACCTTTCAATTATTTGTGGCAACTTTCTGTACCAGGTTTATCCTAAGTATCGGCCATACTTTGTTTATGGCAAGTATAAAAAGTTCAGTCAAGACCCAGACTTGCAGAAGGATTTGATTAAACACTTCAAGGGCTTTACATTTATGTGGCCTTTATTGCAAAAGGATAATTCTGAGCGTAAAGCTCCAGAAGAAATTAAAGAAAATAATAGTGAGCGAATAGTCTTTTACAAGCATCCTGATATTTTTGATAAATTACGTAAAGCTTACAATTATAAGTACATGCTGGTTTCAAGAGAAACCACGACTGAAGATAGTAGTATGTTTAACATGACTATTTATCCTCGCGGAGAGCGTGATCGCAAAAAGACTAGAAAGCTGATTCCTAAAGGTAATGGGCTCGATCCGAAAATTTATGGTGGCTATAGCGGCAACACTGATGCATATATGGTAATTGTCAAGATTGATAAGACAAAAGAATCCATTTATAAAGTTATTGGCGTTCCGATGCGCGCTCTCGCTGGCTTAAACCAGGCTGAAAAGCAAGGAAATTATCAGGAAGAACTCCACAAAGTGCTAGAACCGCAGATTATGTTTGATAACAAAGGTAAGCCTAAGCGTGGTATTAAAGACTTTAGAGTAATAAAAGATCATGTACCTTTTAAGCAAGTCGTTTTGGATGGCGACAAAAAATTTATGTTATATTCTGCAAAATATGAAACAAATGCTAAGCAGCTGACTCTTTCTCAGGAAACAATGCGAATAGTGACCGATAACTTGAAAAAGGGCGAAGATCAAGATCAATTATTGGTAGAAGCATATGATGAGATTCTGCAAAAGGTTGATCAATATTTACCATTATTTGATGTGAATAAATTTAGAAATAGCTTACATTTAGGTAGATCAAAGTTTCTTGACTTGGCGGTTAGTGATAAAAAAATCACTTTAACCAATATTCTGAATGGCTTACATGATAATTTAGTCGTTCCTAATTTAAAGAATATTGGAATTAAAACTCCTTTTGGATTAATGCAATCACCATCTGGCATAGCTTTATCACCAGATGCAAAGTTAATTTACCAGTCACCAACTGGACTTTTCGAAAAACGGGTTAGGATAGCCGATTTGTAAACAAAAATAGGGAAGCGCAATAATCCGGTTCCCTATTTTTATGCATAAAAAAACCTCCGCTATAGAGCTGAGGCAGGACGGTAATAATACCGCGTTGAAACTTAGTATCAAAGATACATTGTTTGATTTTAAAATCTGGTTGTTAGATCAATAATGATTAGATCGTTGGTAGCTAACCAACAACTATAGTATAACATTTATTTTTAAAAATACAAGGAGGAAAATATGGGATGGAGATCAGTAATCATCACGCAGCATGCTAAATTGACTTATTCAATGCAAATGATGATTGTACAAACTCGTGATGGAATAAACCAAATACCAATTGAGGATATTAATTTGTTACTTGTTTCAACTACACAGGCAGTGATCACTAGTGCACTCATTAGTAAGTTGGCGCAGAATCAAACCAAAGTTATATTTGTTGATGAAAAAGGAAATCCTATCGTTGAAACAGCTGTTTATTATCCGGGAACAAGGAATATGGCTAAATTAACGCAACAATTTAATTGGGATGATCATTTAAAAGAGGTGTTGTGGACAAAGATAGTTAGTCAAAAGATCAAAAATCAGATTGCGGTTTTAGCTAATTATCAATTGAATAAGGACGAGGTTCAGAGTGAACTGGACCAGTTAGAAATTAATGATGAAAGTAACCGAGAGGCAATTGCAGCCCGTAAATACTTTATGCTTTTATTCGATAAGGACTTTGTCAGACGTGATACCAGTGCCATTAATGCAGCATTAGATTATGGCTATGCCATTTTGCTTTCTAGTTTTAACCGTGAAATTGTAATGAATGGCTATCTGACCTATTTTGGCATTCACCACTGTTCACAGGAAAACCCATTTAATTTGGCCTCGGACTTAATGGAACCATTTCGACCATTTGTAGATTATTGGGTTAAGGCCCACGAAAAGATTAAGGAATTAACGCCTGATATTAAGTATGGGCTAGTTGAACTTTTAAGTTTAGAAATAAAGTTTAATGGTAAAAAGACGCTTTTGACAAATGCTATTACAGTTTATGTACGAGAATGTCTAAAATTTCTAAGTGGGGATAGTAAGGAATTACCTGAAATGGAGATGAGTTTGACCAATGAGGTACCGAATAATGCGCTTAATGATAATGTTTGATTTACCAACAGAAACAGCTGAAGAACGAAAAGAATATCGCCAATTTCATAAAAAGTTGATTAATGAAGGTTTTCTGATGATCCAATTTTCAGTATATGTGAGGGTCTGTGTTACTAGACAAACGGCTAAGTTTTTGGAAAATCGTATTAGAAAGTTTTTACCTCACGGGGGATTAGTACAGTCATTAATGGTTACTGAAAAGCAATATAATGACATGCATTTTTTAGTCGGTAAGCCAATTGACGATGTGCGTAATACATCAGATAGGACGGTAATTTTATGATTTTAACTTATGCGACTCATAAAAAATGGGTATTTAAGGATCCTGGAATAAAAGTAATTGGTTTACAAAGTTCAATTGCTTACCGTGATATAATTCAAGGCTTTCAAGGAAAAAATAAGCTGTTAATTTGTTCAGAGGATGATTATAGTCCTCTTGATGTAAGTAAAACTTTTGATTTTATTGGCGATCCACTACTTAGTGGTGATATTACCAAAAAATATATGCCCCATATTGTAAGTAGTTATCTGAAAAATTTAGATGAAGAAAATCGCAATAAAGTGATTAAGTCTTTTTATAATTTAGAATCAACCTTGCAAGATTCACTTTTACTTGAAGACTTACCTTTAGCAATTAATTTTGACGAAGATTTAAAGAAATTACTTAAATTTACAGAAATTCATTTAGATAAATCAATGTTGCTCACTCCATATGGTATAATAGAAACAGTTTTAAAAATTCACCAAACGTGTAATTTAAAATCAGTTCCTGTTATTTGTAATGTAGCTCATTACTTGGAAGAACGGGAGTGGCAAGAATTAGCTAGTCTTGTCACAGAAATGAATTTAATTTTGGTTGTAATTGAATTCACGACAAAAGAAAATTTGGCAATTTCTGAAGACATACCTTTTTACTATATTGATAAGGATCTAATCGATTGGTACTAACAAAAATTAAAATCAGATTATAAAATATCGGTTTTAGATGATTGTTAGATCAATGATGATTAGAACAATATCATTATCATTATAAACTGTCAATAGGTTTTAGATGATTGTTAGATCAATGATGATTAGAACAAGTAGGTATTATCAGATATACAATCACTTGTTTTAGATGATTGTTAGATCAATGATGATTAGAACTGTAATTAAGTGCTATAATGAAATTGTTAGGTTTTAGATGATTGTTAGATCAATGATGATTAGAACGCAAATACAGCAAGGGCGTTTACAAAGTAAGTTTTAGATGATTGTTAGATCAATGATGATTAGAACGACGCTAATCACCGAGAGAGAGCAGCTTATGTTTTAGATGATTGTTAGATCAATGATGATTAGAACTGAATACTTATCATCAATCATGAGAGGCGAGTTTTAGATGATTGTTAGATCAATGATGATTAGAACAAATCGGACCAATTAATTGCCAACTACGTCGTTTTAGATGATTGTTAGATCAATGATGATTAGAACAAACTCTTGCCAACAAGGTTCAGCCACAATGTTTTAGATGATTGTTAGATCAATGATGATTAGAACAAAAGTTCAAAGAAAAAGTCGTCAAAGTCTGTTTTAGATGATTGTTAGATCAATGATGATTAGAACAACAGGTTAAGGCATATCGGCTCGCTGATAGTTTTAGATGATTGTTAGATCAATGATGATTAGAACATCATGTGCTACCAGTTGAACGCTTTCCAAGTTTTAGATGATTGTTAGATCAATGATGATTAGAACTCGGAGCTTGCGTAGGTACTTTCGGCCTTGGTTTTAGATGATTGTTAGATCAATGATGATTAGAACAAGCAATAACACCAGTTTCAAGGTATTATGGTTTTAGATGATTGTTAGATCAATGATGATTAGAACTAATTTTATATTCATTCAGCAACTGATATAGTTTTAGATGATTGTTAGATCAATGATGATTAGAACACTGAATAGGCTAATTATACATAATACCATGTTTTAGATGATTGTTAGATCAATGATGATTAGAACTAAAATTGGAATAACATGTACCAAAGAACAAGTTTTAGATGATTGTTAGATCAATGATGATTAGAACTACGTGAAGTTTTGCAAGAAATAGACGAATGTTTTAGATGATTGTTAGATCAATGATGATTAGAACTTTTGAAAGAACGTCAAAACGCTAATTTCTGTTTTAGATGATTGTTAGATCAATGATGATTAGAACGATATTGACGATAAGCGGAGCAATGAAGCAGTTTTAGATGATTGTTAGATCAATGATGATTAGAACCTATTAATTAGCTTTATGGATAACACATTTGTTTTAGATGATTGTTAGATCAATGATGATTAGAACTATGAAGAATCTTTTGTTATTCCCCAACGATGTTTTAGATGATTGTTAGATCAATGATGATTAGAACACATAAAAAGGTCCGACGGCAATCGGACCAGTTTTAGATGATTGTTAGATCAATGATGATTAGAACTAAGTGAGAATTTAATCGATTACTTAAATTGTTTTAGATGATTGTTAGATCAATGATGATTAGAACTAATTTTAATTTTATAGAAAGTGTTTAAAAGTTTTAGATGATTGTTAGATCAATGATGATTAGAACAGACAGAGCACTGCTAAACTAAGTACGGCTGTTTTAGATGATTGTTAGATCAATGATGATTAGAACGGTTTTTGTGAGAATCAAAATATATTAACTGTTTTAGATGATTGTTAGATCAATGATGATTAGAACTAAAAATTCAGGTGATTTTTTAGCAGAATCGTTTTAGATGATTGTTAGATCAATGATGATTAGAACGTAGATCTGCTAAACCTGATTTGTAGTAATGTTTTAGATGATTGTTAGATCAATGATGATTAGAACTTGATAAGCCGAAGAATTTACCAACGTTACGTTTTAGATGATTGTTAGATCAATGATGATTAGAACCAAGTTGATGTCTATGGCAAAAAGCTCTATGTTTTAGATGATTGTTAGATCAATGATGATTAGAACGCAACTATATCGGCTTGATCCGTGAGTATGGTTTTAGATGATTGTTAGATCAATGATGATTAGAACAATTTTGTAATTCATAAAACAAATCGTCAAGTTTTAGATGATTGTTAGATCAATGATGATTAGAACTCAAATGAACGGCAAACAGTATTTTATAGAGTTTTAGATGATTGTTAGATCAATGATGATTAGAACATAAGCGCTATGTTATTACAGAATTAGACTGTTTTAGATGATTGTTAGATCAATGATGATTAGAACCCAGGCTCTTTATAACGCTTGTACCACTCAGTTTTAGATGATTGTTAGATCAATGATGATTAGAACAAGTGTCGTAAATGTGATAGCCGCGCTCGTGTTTTAGATGATTGTTAGATCAATGATGATTAGAACCACTGATAAAAATTCTTCCCTGCTTGATAAGTTTTAGATGATTGTTAGATCAATGATGATTAGAACAGTTAATCAGAAAGGAACTTTTTAAAATGTGTTTTAGATGATTGTTAGATCAATGATGATTAGAACGGTTGCAAAACTGAAAGAAATTACAATAACGTTTTAGATGATTGTTAGATCAATGATGATTAGAACACAAATATGGAAAGAAAAACGAAAGCGTTAGTTTTAGATGATTGTTAGATCAATGATGATTAGAACTGTCCTTAGCTACTTGTTGGCCTGATTGTTGTTTTAGATGATTGTTAGATCAATGATGATTAGAACTAAACTAATTCAAAAATAAGGTTTCACTAAGTTTTAGATGATTGTTAGATCAATGATGATTAGAACCTAATCCTAAGTTAAAGCTTTTTCCGCATAGTTTTAGATGATTGTTAGATCAATGATGATTAGAACGCATAGAGTTAGGCGCTAATTATGAAATTTGTTTTAGATGATTGTTAGATCAATGATGATTAGAACTAAGTGAGAATTTAATCGACTTTTTGAACTGTTTTAGATGATTGTTAGATCAATGATGATTAGAACGCATTCTTCAACTCTTCCACTATATCGTCAGTTTTAGATGATTGTTAGATCAATGATGATTAGAACACAGTAATTACAAGTTTGTTCATCAATTGTGTTTTAGATGATTGTTAGATCAATGATGATTAGAACTTGATCTCTTCCCAAGGCAAAGCTTTTCCTGTTTTAGATGATTGTTAGATCAATGATGATTAGAACTGTAACATTTTGTTGTGCTGAACATTAAGTGTTTTAGATGATTGTTAGATCAATGATGATTAGAACGTGGTAAAGTTACCATAGCAAAGAAGCCTGGTTTTAGATGATTGTTAGATCAATTAACGCTTTAATATTTTAAGAATTGACACTAATTAAAGAAAGGCTGCCATTTGTTCACATGCAAAACATACTAAAAAGTAACAACAACAAACTATACCTTTTGTCAGTGATCACAGATAACTTGGGCAGCTCTTTAATGTCATTTGCGTTGCCGTTGATGGTTCTTGATATTACTAAAAATGGTATTCACTTATCGATAATTTCCATTATTGAAACATTGCCTATTTTGGTTTTAGGTCTTCCGGCAGGAGCTCTAACGGATAAATTAGATGTTAAAAAAATTCTCATTTTTAGTGATTTGATTAGATTAATCAGCTACTTGATTCTTTCCGCATCATTTGCATTCCAGTTAACAGTGAATTGCATGATTTTAATTATTTATGCGGTATCACTTGTCGTCAGCGTGACAAACACAATTAATACGGTGTCAGAAATTACTTTTGTTTCTTTTTTAGTAGAAAAGAAGGACTTTTCAGAATTAAACAGTCTGGTTTATGGCATACAATATGCAGCAAATTTTGCATTGCCTATTGTAGGCGGAATATTATATCAATATATTTCACATAGCCTTTTAATTGTTATTTGTGCAGTTTTCTACCTAATTAGCCTTTTACTGGAAAAAAGGATCAGCCTGAAAACTAAATCTACCGCTTTTATCGGCTTTACAGCTCTTAAATCTGCACTTAAAACGGTAAAAACAGATATAAAGGAAGGTCTGCAATATACACTTAATCTTCGTTCTGTTTTGTATCCGTTAATATTAGCTGCACTAGTTAATATTGTATCAGCTAATTTTGATAATGATAGCCTCATAATATTACGTACCCAATTAAAACTTTCCTCTCAAAATATTGGAATAATTTCAGCGATTGCAGCTGTCAGTGCCTTAATTGGTACTTTGGTGGTCAATTGGTTGAATAAGCACATTAAGTTTAATCTATTGTTTATTCTACTAATTTTTGCAGGTGCTCTTTTTCGTGCCCTTTTTGCACTGGACCAAAATGTACCAACTATGGTTTTAGCTATTGCGTTTGTTTCTATAATTGAATCAATTATTAATATTAGTATCATCACGAATAGGCAACAGCAAGTTGCACAAAAATACCTTGGACGGGTTACGAGTATCTATAAAACAGTGCTGATTGGAGTAAACTCTTTAGGCTATCTTTTAGGCGGTCTTGTTGCTAAAAAAATAGGCTCAAGATCAGGCATTGGAGTTTCAGCCATTGAACTTTTGCTAGTTACAGCAATTAGTATTTTTTTACTGGCACCTGAAATCAAGCATGATAACGAGTCTTAGCATCAAAAATTTGGGCAAAATAGTAAACAGCAAGAATTTATAGGCAGCTTGGGAAACTATGAACCCTTTTTTGGTTATATATGCAGGTCATTTGTTTAAAGTAACAGATAGATTAATAATGATTATAGTCTGTGACTTAATAAATTAATGAGGAGATATATAAATGACTACACTGCATAATAATAGTCGTGAAGTTAAACCAGATTGGTCTTCAGTGATTGTGGAAGAAGAGCAAATGCCCTGGTCCCAAAATGGTGCCAAGACCATTTGCGCAAGGTATAAGGATCCAGTTCTTAGAGGCTATTCTGCTGTAATTGTAAAAGATTCAATCAACAGAGAGTTTTCTGAGAATGAAAACTTAATTACACCAGACAGAGTCACAACTATGATTGTCAGGTTTCCCAGATTTATTCTTCCCGAGTGGAATACTCATCGGGTTTTCAGCAGAAACAGTGCCTCTTCAAGAGCCAGAAGCATAAAGACTACCGTCAAGCCAGTCATGGAGCAACATGTGATTCCACTTTGGACTATTAATCACAAGGGTATGACAGGTCCATTTGCTGATTCAGAAAGGGCAAAAAGATCTACTGCAAATTGGCTGCATTCCCGAGATGAAGCCGTTCTGGGTATGTTTCGACAGCTGATGAATGAAGAGGAAGTTCCTTACGATGCTGAAGCTAGTGACTGGGAAAAATTTGCTGACAAGTATGATGAAGCATATAAAAATGATGCAGTTCCAGCCTCATGGAATGATGCCCATAAACAAGACTGCAACAGATTGATTGAGCCATGGATGTGGCATGAAACTCTGGTAACATCAACTTTTTGGCAAAATTTTCTGGATTTGAGAATTGCTGCTGGCGTCCAGCCGGAAATGGAAACTATTGCAATTTTGATTAAAGCTGTTCTTAAAGCAAGTCCCAAGTATGGAACACTGAAAAAGAGAATATTGCATGTTCCCTTTATCGATGTTGAGGAGAATAATCTGTTATCATGGGCAAAACTTGAGCCAGTGCTTCTGCAATCGGCTTCAGAATGTGCCAGAATTTCGTATCATGACCGTTCTCAAATGAAAAATAGAAATGGCTCAAATCTGGGCAACAGATTGCTTGCTGAAAAGCATATGAGTCCGTTTGAACATATAGCATGGTCAGCTCAAAGCAGTGACTGGAAAAAATTTCCAGCATTAAAAGAAAAGATGACTGATTTGCTTGAAAAACATCCTGATTGCCTTCCAAGCAAGGCAACTGGTTCACTGACTTCAAATCTTAGTGAGAGTTGGTTGCAATTCAGAAGAGTTATTGAGAATAGAGAACAGTAGCTTAATTAAATGAATTTAATTATATAAAATTTGCAGAAAGCAAAAGGCTAATAAATTGGGTTGTCAAAGCTCAAATTTATTAGTCTTTTTGAATGTAAGTATTTAAAAATAGAAGCTAATTCAGTTTTCTGCCATGTTAAGTGTGAGAAGTTTTTGACCAGGACTGATTGCCAACTAAAATTCTTCCCAAAGCTTTATATGAAACTATAGCTAACGACCATCTGTAAAAATCAATCAAAAACAATATTTTCAGTAAATAAGAAATTTTCAGAGGCTCAGCAATCTTAGTTTCACGATAATGCTTTAGTATTAACATTGTATTTGTCAAATATTCTATTACCAGCAAACTGGCAATAATTGAAATGCTAATCCAGGCATTCGTTTTGATATAAAGCAGTAAAACTATTAATGAAATTGCGGAGGCTGGTGTTGTGACCATTGAAAATACTGGAATAAGCAGGAAAAGCAGTACAAAAGTTTTAACCATTGACGGAATAGATTTAGATTTAATAATTCTTTTACCATATTTGCCTAGGCATTGAAAACCGCCTTGGCACCAACGGGTACGTTGCTTAATCAGCTTCTTATATTTAGTAACCCCTTCTTGTCCAATGCTGACGGTATTTAAGAAGGTACCACGATAGCCTTTTAATAAGCCTTTTAATGAAAATTCGCAGTCCTCCAATAATGATGATGACCAGCCAACGTTACTAGTCATTTTTAAGGTCATGAATTGACCATTGCCTGAAGCCAAAGATGAACCCCAATAAGTTCTTGCCATTTGTAAAAGAGAATTATAAATAGTGAATTCAAAATTTTGCATTGCTGCGATATTATGCTCCAGATTATAAATATTTACTCTTGTTTGAAGTAAGTCGCAATTAGAATGGTTAAAGGCATATACCACTTGCCGTAAATAATTTGCATCTAAGTGGCTATCAGCATCTATGACACCAATAATAGTTTTATCCTCAGAATAGTTCATTTTGGCAATGCGTTCAGCTGCTTCTTCTAATGCCGGGCCCTTTCCTTGCTGAGCATTAGGCTTTACGCGGTGTACAACTACGACATTAGGATGATAAGCGTATTTTTCTAGTAAAGTAGTGGTGCCATCACTAGAATCATCATCGATAAAGACTAGATTGAGTTTGATGAAATTGGTACATTGTTCTTGTAAATCCATTAATTTGGGGATGTTTTTTCTTAAAGATTGAAATTCATTCATTGCTGGGATTAACAAGAACATAGTATCGAAATCTCGACAGCGACCACCGTAATGTTCTTGCCTAACATGATTGCTAAATGTCAGATAAAGAGTCCAAACTAAATCAAAAATGTATGAACAGCCACCCAAAATTAATATTATGGCTATTAATAACTTCATTTATTATCACCTAGTTATTTTTTCCTAATCTAAATATACTTTAGTTTTATAATAACACGAATTGGTCTAGACAAAAAATATATTCTTTTTAAATTTAAAATTTAATATATAGGGATATATCTTTATAAGTATTGCTTTAATCACGGGAAAACTTAAACATGTAAAATGTATGAAAAATTATTTTTTTGCATTTATTATTATTGCTTTATAAGTTAAGCAAAATATTTTATTGCTATTTTTTTAAAAAGTATATTCTTAAAAAGTGTTATTTTATACAGGAAAATAATATAGTGAAAAATTCACTATTTATGCTAAAAGTAATTAGCAGATAAGCTTTTTTTAAGTGAACAAAAAAACAAGCAGTTGCCTACTTGCTTTTTGTTAGCTATACTTGTATAAAAATAGTTGGACTTGTTATTCTCCTTTAAATGTCCCTGCTTCAACTTGACGGATAAAGTCTGCTAAATGCTTGTAGTAAACATCAGGGTTATCGACCATATGATGATGGCCACCATCAGGAGTTGTAACTAAGCGGGAATCAGGAATCTCTTTTTGCATAATTTTAGCCGTAGCGATTGGCATCGTTTCATTTTCGCCAAAGGTTAACAAAGTTGGTACTTTAATATTTCTGAGTTGATCTCTAAAGTGCCAGTCTTTTAGTTTGCCAGTAATGACAAACTCATTATCGCCTTGAAATGCTTGGTAAACAGCAGAACCGCCAATATCTTTGAGGTGATATAACTTAGATGGCTGTTTGCGGTCAACAAAGTTAATGTTGAGAATGTTGACATCTTCTTGATAGCGGTCATTGCCATAATCATTATTGTTTTCACATTCATGCATGAAGTCAATTTCAGATTGGGGCAAAACTTCTTGGCGGCGACGATTCACGGCTTTAACATAATCATCAATATCATCGACCATTGAGGAAATAATTGCGCCCTTTAGGTGCTGACCATATTTAACGGCATATTCTTGTACCAGAAGTCCGCCCCAGCTTTGACCAATCAAATAAAAATTGTCTAAACCCAGTTTTTCGCGGACCTCGTCAACTTCATCTAAGAAGTACTCGTAGGTCAAATACTTTTTAGCAATTTTAGGATCAGAATAATCCGGCTGATCGGAATAAAGGGAACCAAGTTGATCATACATCGTTACTTGCACATCCAAGCCCTGCTTTTTTAATTGTTCGGCAGTATCTTCCCAGTATTCATGGTTGCCTCCGGGACCACCGTGCAAAGCTAATAGATGAATGTTCCCCTGACCCTGAGTGTTTGTCCACAAATGATAGCCATTATCCAGTGTAATAATTTTGGTACCTGTTTTCATATTTTTCTCCTTTAATCGTTATCAACTAGTCTCTATTTTAGCTCATTATAATAGAAAGAAAAACCAATGCCAAAAATGAGAGATAATATAAAAATAAGCTTTAAGTTAAGCACTTGCGTGTTACAATTAGCTTATTATTTAAGATAAAGATTAAAAAGAATGAAAATGGCTGAACTCAAATAGTTAAAAGATCTAGATGCTAGCGAGTATTTAAAAGAAGACTTTGATGCAAAAGGCGAAAGTTGGATACAGCAACAGATGCTTCTCAAAACTAGAAATAAATTGAATATTAATAAGCAGTAGTTAGACAGGTTCTAACTGCTTTTTTGTTATACTAATAATATGTAGGCTTATAAACATAGTTGAATAAGCTTAAAAGGAGGAATTAGGTATTTTTAAGGTTTATTTGGTAAAAATTAAAAATAATTAGCTGGCAATTTACGCTAAGTTAGTTATACAAAAATTAGAATAAAGTATTTTGATAGAGGTAATTATGTTATGACTTTTTACACACTTAAATATATCCAGCAAAATCAAAACACCAGTAGAACCATTCTCTATGTGTTGATTGCAGTTGCAGCATTGACCATGATCGCTTTCACTGTTCTTTACCTGCGCCACAGATTTGACACCCGCTACCGGGATCTGGGTATTATTGCACTTTTGTTTTTACTTTTATTTATGGGAACGCAATACGAAAAATATGTGCAAACTAATGTAGTAAAATCCCAATCCGAACAGATTGCGCCTTTTATTAAATCAGTTGCTAAAGATCATAAGGTTCCAGTTTCAGATGTCATGGTCAGTTCTACCACCTTGCAAAACGGCCTCATTGTCAGAGTTGATTCCAAAGACATTGACTATCAACTGGAATTAAATGATGATAACAATTCATATTCTTTAAAACAGGCTCATGTAATTAATCACGAAGTCAATGTGAAGAATTAGGAGGAAAGCAATAATGAATTATACACAGCTTTTTATTAAATTTGCCTTAGGTGTGTTAACATTAATTTTTCAAATAAATGTTTTTGGCAAGAGCAACATAGCTCCGACCACTGCTTTAGACCAACTGCAAAATTATGTTCTTGGTGGCATCATTGGTGGAGTTATTTATAACGCTAATATTTCCGTTTTGCAGTTTCTGCTGGTTTTAATCGTCTGGACCTTGGTCGTTTTTATCCTAAAATTTGCCAGAGAACACAGCAACTTTATCCGTGGGCTAATTGATGGTAAACCAATTCAGATAATTAAAGACGGTCAGGTTTTATCCCGTAATTGCTTGTCTGCCGGGCTTTCAGCCAATGAATTAATGTTTAAATTGCGTAGTCAAGGCATTTATTCAGTTAATAAAGTGAAGAATTGCATCTTTGAAAAGAATGGTCAACTGACGGTTATTAAAAAGGATGAAAAAAATGTCCGTTTTCCGTTAATTAATGATGGTCAAATCAATGAAGATGTGCTTGAATCTATTAATAAGGACGATAAGTGGTTAGAAGAGCAAGTGAAGCAAGCTGGTTATAATGATGCTAGTGACATTTTCTTAGGTGAAATTGAAGATGGGAAGCTTTCATTTACTGCTTACAACCAAAAATAGAGAAGAGATTTAGATGGAAAATTTGAATAAGGCACGAGAATTAGTGCAAAATGCGGCAGTTGTAGTTGTTGTTGCTGGCAACGGTCTAGCTAAAATTGAAGGGCTTGATCTGTTGGGTCAGGAAGATTTTGAGCAGAGTTTTCCTGAAGTTGTCCAAAAGTATGATGTCCACTCAGTCGGCTTTGCACTTGATCAGCATATTTGCTCTTGGTCTGAAAAGTGGCAGTTATGGTCAAACCTTATTCAAAAATATTCCGTTGATTATCATCCTAGTCAGACGCTAAAACAACTTCTGCAGTTAATTGGACATAGACCATATTTCGTTGCTACCTCAACTTTTGGCCACTTTTTTGAAAATGCGGGCTTCAACACTAACCGCATTTTTAATGCTTTTGGCGATTGGACTAAAGCGCAATGCTCGAGTGGAATTAATCATGGGCTGCGGAATTGTCAGAATGTCATCCAAAAGATTGCTGCCAAGAAGCCGGATGAAGACATAGAAAAATTGGTGCCAAAATGTGAAGTATGTGGTCAACCATTGGAAATACACATGCCTCTTAATGATCATTTTTATCCAGAAACCGAAGCCAACACTCGTTTTCGCTGGTTTCTAACCGGCAATGAGGATAAAGCTACCGTCTTTTTGGAACTGGGAGTTGATGAAACCAGTCCGCAGCTACGGGAGCCAATTGAACGTTTAGTGGCTGAATTTCCGCAGTGGTCCTATGTGGCTGCTGACTTTAAGCAGGAAAATTTATTACCGGAAATTCAAGAACGCAGTGCTGGTATGAATGCTGATGCAGCAAGTTTAATTAACAGTTTAGTGACGGAGTAACTGATTTTTATGAGTATTTATGTAAAAAAAGGCGTACTGCATGTTTCTGGCGTCCAAGACAAGATCCGGGGCAAGGGTCAAGAATGGCCTGACTTCATTTCTGACTACACTATGCTTGATATTGAAACTACGGGCTTAAACCCCTATCGCGATCATGTAACCGAACTAGGTGCTGTTAAAGTTCGAGCTAACCATGTAGTAGATGAGTTTAGTCAACTGGTTGTTTATCCGCGCTCAAATCGGGTGCCGAGCTTTATTACTAAGTTAAATGGTATTACCGAAGAAATGCTTCTTAATGAAGGCCAGCCGGTAAAAGAAGCAATGACGTCTTTTCGCACTTTTATCGGTGATGATATTATCATTGGCTATAACGTCAATTTCGATTTAAATTTCTTGTATGACTTGACCCAAAAATTTCATTTACCTCAGTTAAGTAACAATTACGTTGACGTATTGCGCTTAGCACGCGTTTATTATCCGCAGCAGCATAATCGCTTACTCGACTGTATTCAGCGTGCGGGTATTGCACAAGTTGAACAGCACCATGGCTTGGCAGACTCACTTGACACTAAAAAAGTTTATGATGATTTTCGCGAACATTTTACTCCTGAACTATTGCAAGAAGCGCAAGGAAAATTGAAAAATATTGATTTGCTGCAGGATGAACTGGAAGTCTGGGAATTAGGTTTTCGTAATCCGGTTAATAATAAAAAAATTGCTTTTGCTCCTGAGGTAGAAATAAACGGCACTGAAGCTTTTCAAATGGTTAATAATATGAATGGCATTGCCCAAACCGGTGTCAAAGCTGATACAGACTATTTAATCATGAGTGATGATGGCTTTTTTAGTAAAAATAATCCGGAAACGTTGAAGGCAAGGGAATATAATCATGCTGGCAGCAAGATTAAGCGCTTGTCTGAAAGCTACTTTTTGAATATGCTGGATGAATGGGCCAGAAGTTAGAATTTAGGAGGCAAGGGATCATCAACCTTGCTTTTTTCTTGTTCCTATTGCAAACAAGAGTTCGATTAGCTATACTTAATTATTATTAAACAAGGAGCAATGTGAATGGCACGCAGGAGGAGCAGACGAAAAACTAAAACAACTAATGGAGATTTCTGGGCAATAGTGATTATTATCCTGTTCTTGTTCTGGTTTGTTTCTACTAAAGGTGGCTCAGACCCAAGTGGACACCAGACAATGAACAGGATTACCCGCGACGACCGGCAGAAGAGCAATAAAATTGTTAAGGCCAAACCTGCCAATAAGGTTTATGGTGGGCTGTCACATGAAGATTACCAAAAACTGGCTAATTTAAACTTTAAGAGTGGTGGTTCGTCTTACATAACAGTCAATAATGACCATTCAACTTTAATCAAAAATACCTGGCGCGTTAATCGGGTTATTTATTCTGACTTAGATAGCTTAAATCGGACATCTCATTCCAATACGGCCTTTTTGCAAAAGCGTAACGTTGCTAACGACAGTCTAAGGGTCCGTCAATTCGTTGAACCGACCGGCTGGCATTATAACCGACGCAATGGTACGCAAATCTATAATCGCGGACATCTGATAGCTTATTCAGTTTCTGCGGGCATTGACCTTGAAGGCAACTTCAATCCCGGTAATCATTCAGGTGACCAAAATAACCCTAAAAATTTGTTCACACAGTCTGCTTTTTCCAACCAAAGAATTCAAACAATGTTTGAAAGCCGTATACGTGTGGCACTAAGACAGAATAAAAAAGTGATTTATCAAGCTACGCCGATTTTTCGAGGAGACGAATTAATGGCTAGGGGAATTAATTTACAAGCGGTGTCGACTGACGGAGAACTTGATTTTAATGTCTATTTGTTTAACGTTCAACCAGGATATTCTTTTAACTATAATAATGGCCGAGCCAAAGTTGATCATGAGATTTTTGTGAAAGATAACTATTAGTTTTTGGCTAATGGCAAAAAATTATATTTAAAAAATAGTCAAATGTTCGGATAAAATATTAATTAATATATACAGAGATTAAAATAAGCGATAGTAAGATTTATTATCGTTTTTTCTCTAAAGCAAAATTATAAAATAAGAACAATAAAACTATTTTTAAGTTAATAATTAGTAATTTGCTTGATAAATACGAATAATTAGTTGAAAAGCTTGCTTATGATAAGATAATTACGAATTTTAATGAAGCAAATTAGGTTGTGTTCTCAAACTATTTATCATAAAATTAAGGGAGTAAAAAAGAAATAGAGATTATAGTGGTGCGAGTTAATGGATAACAATAAATTTGTTGAAGTGAAAAACCTGCGAAAAGTTTATGACAATGGTCATGAAGCAATTAAAAACGTTAGTTTTTCGGTTAAAAAAGGAGATTTAGTTTGCTTGCTAGGGCCGTCTGGTTGCGGCAAGACAACAATTTTAAATATATTGGCCGGCTTACTTAACCCCACAGAGGGCGATATTATCTTTAACGGTAAGTCGGTGGTAAAAGTTGCACCTAAGGATCGCCATATCGGTTACGTTTTTCAAAATTATGCATTATATCCTCATATGACAGTTTTGCAAAACGTTATGTTTCCGCTAATTGTAGGTGCTAACAAAAAGCCTAAAGCGGAAGCAAAAAAAATTGCCACTAAATACATGGAGTTGACACAGATTACAGAACTGGCTGATCAAAAGCCGGGTAATTTATCTGGTGGTCAGCAGCAACGTGTAGCAATTGCCCGTGCTTTGGTGCAAGAACCCCAAATTCTGCTGATGGATGAGCCATTAAGCAATTTGGATGCTAGATTGCGCCTGAAAATTCGTGAAGAAATAAGGTCACTTGTAAAAACTGTAGGGATTACGACCCTCTTTGTAACCCACGACCAAGAAGAAGCGTTGTCTATTGGTGATAAGATTATTTTGTTCAATGATGGCATTATTCAACAAGATGATTTAGGACAAAACTTTTACTTGGAACCAAATAATTACTTTGTAGCCAACTTCGTTGGCAATCCGGTAATTGATAATTTTAAAGTAACAAAAACTGCAAATGAATTAAAGTCAAGCCAATTTACGATAAATCTTGCCGATCTGGAGCAGTCACGTTTTAAACGGGAAATACCAGACGGTGAGTATGTCTTATCTGTTCGACCCGAAAATATTGTTCCTGATCCTAATGGCCTGTTTGAGACTACGGTAGACGATATTGAACTAATTGGACGTGAACGTATTTTAAAATTTACATTTGATAATGAGCAAGTGCGTTCCCTAATTAATCTCGAAACTCCAATTAAACGAGGCGATCAAGTTAAACTTAAAATGCGATTTAATCGGGTATTTCTATTTACCCCTGAAGGAGAGCGAGTTTACTAATGAAGACAAATCAAAAAAAGGCTTGGCTTTTTTTAGCGCCAACTATCATCTTTGTCACCTTATTTAGTATTTACCCTATTTTGCGTGCATTTAGCATGAGTTTTCAGGGTGGTTCCTTAATTGACTTACACTGGAATGGTTTTAGCAATTATCAGTATATTTTTAACGACCCAGAATTTTGGCTGGCCATTAAAAATACAGTGCTATATGCTGTTATTTCTGTACCAGTGGGTCTAGCAATTTCAATCATGCTGGCATGGATTATTTTTGACAAGGTTAAGCATAAGTCCTTCTTTGAAACCACGTTTTTTATGCCTTATGTTACCTCGACAATTGCCATTGGGATTGTCTTTCGTTATATCTTTAACGGTGATTACGGTATGTTAAACTTCGTGCTCAGGTGTCTGCATTTACCTGCTCCTGACTGGATTGACGATCCGGCAATGTCTTTAACTACGATTATTATTTTCGGAATCTGGTCATCTTTAGCATTTAATATTGTTATATTAATGGGCGCGCTGCGTAATATTGATCCTAATTTTTATACCATTGCTGACATGTTTGGCGCCAGCGGTCGCGATAAGTTTTGGCGCATTACTATGCCAGAGCTTGTTCCTACTATTGCCTTTTTGCTAACAATGAATGTGATCGGGGCTTTTAAAATTTATACTTCAGTTTATGCACTCTTCAACGGGCAAGCTGGAGTGGGCAATTCAGGAACAACCGCAGTGTTCTACATTTACAATAAGTTTCAAATCGTCGGTACTCCCGGAGTTGCCATGGCTGCAACCGTAATTTTGTTCCTGATTATTTTATTTGCGACATTCTTGCAACGGAAAATGATGAAGAAGATAGGAGAAAATTAAATGAAACGAATTCGTTTAGGAGTCTTATTCAGCTACATTATCTTATTTCTCTTTGCCGTTATTACCGTTTTTCCATTCATATATATGATTTTGGGCGGCTTAATGAGTTTTCAGGAAACCACTTCGATTCCGCCGACACTAATTCCCCACCATTTTGAGTGGTCTAACTACGCCAAAGTATTCGCTCGTGCACCATTTGGGCGCTACTTTTTCAACACGGTTTTAACAGCCAGCGTGACTACGATTGTCAGTCTGTTTAACTCATTGCTTGGCGCTTTTGCCATGGTTAACCTGCGCTTTAAGGGCAAGGGCTTAATTCAAATGGTGCTTTTGTCATTATTAATGGTACCTGGTGAAGCAATTATTTTTACTAACTACAACACAATTGCTCATATGGGTTTACTTAACACTTATGTAGGACTGGTTTTGCCATTCTTGACTTCGATTTTCTACATGTATTATTTACAAAGCTATTTTGGTTCAATCTCAGATACGATTTATAAAGCAGCTATGATTGATGGCGCCAGCGATTGGGACTATATTTGGAAAATTCTAGTACCGATGTCAAAAGGTGGCTTGTTTACAGTTGGTCTTTTAAGTTTCATCTCTGGCTGGAATTCATTTCTCTGGCCATTACTGGTTACAAATGAAGATACCATGCGCCTGCTGAATAATGGTTTGTCGGCCTTTGCGTCTGATGCCGGTAGTGAAACGCAATTGCAACTAGCTGCTGCTACCCTGACTGTTTTACCAATTTTAATCTTGTACTTAATCTTTAGAAAACAGATTATCAAGGGGGTAGTGCGCAATGACCTTAAAGGCTAAAACTACCATCACTTTTTACAACGGTTTAAATACCATTGGTGGGCCAATGATTGAAGTAGCTTATAACAAGTCTCATGTCCTGTTTGACTTGGGTGAAGTCTACAGACCGGAATTGAATCTACCTGATGAAAAATACCAGACTTTAGTTGATAACCAGTTAATTGGGGATGTGCCTAATTTTTATGATCCTGAACTAACTGGTAAGCCGCTTGATCATGAACGCTGGGAACACGCGGCTGCTTATATGTCTCATCTTCACCTTGATCACAGTAAGGCTATGAATTTCCTGGCCCCAGAAATACCTTTATATGCAGGGCCGATAACAGCTAAGATGCTGCCGGCTTTAAACGAAAAAGGCGACTTTTTGCTGCCGGCTGCAGGTCATGAGCCGAGCTATACCCGCCCAATTATTGCCGCACAATGCCAAAAGCCAATAGTAGTAGGCGATATTACGATGACGGTTTGGCCAAGTGACCATGATGCTTATGGTGCCACTGGCCTGATAGTTAGGACACCCGATTTAGCAATTGCTTATACTGGCGACATTCGCTTGCACGGTTATCATCCTGACTGGGTTAAAAAATTTTTGGCAGCAGCTAAAGACTGTGATGTTTTAATTACTGAAGCAACCGGCTTTTCCTGGCCGGAAAAAAAGCATGAGGAAAATAGCGCAGAATTTACTGGTCCTAAAAATGAGGATGAATTGACTGCCAAATTTGTACAGTTGCAAAAAGATAATCCTAACCGGCAAATCACTTTCAATACTTATCCGACCAATGTAGAGCGATTATTACGCATTATCTCTGATTCACCACGCCGAGTTGTTTTACATGCTGCCAGGGCTCATTTGCTCAAGGAAAGCATTAATCAGGATTTGCCGTATTACTACTTGCCAGGGGAGCAAAAATTCGCTGATCTGAAACCAGAACTGGCTGTTCAGTACGATGAGCTGCTAAATGATGATCACGAATTCCTCTGGCAGGCAGTTGCTGATTTCAACCACTTGCAAAAAGGAGGCTTGTATATTCATTCAAATGCTGAGCCATTAGGAGATTTTGATCCAGCCTATCAGCCATTTTTGCAAAAGTTGGAGAAGCAAAATATTGAAGTTCAAATGTTGCGTTGTTCTGGTCACGCTGACGAAAAAGAACTAAAACAAATTATTGCTTGGGTTCAACCACCAACACTAATTCCTGTGCACACATTGCATCCGGAGCTGGTGGAAAACCCTTATGGTAACAGGATTTTACCAAAACGTAACCAAACAATTGCGTTTTGATTAATCATAAAAATGTTGTTTAGTTTTTATATTTGGGAGGTTTAACCAAATGAAGTTTAGTAAAAAGTTGGCCGCTGCGTTTGCTGTTGGCTTAACTCTTATTGGTACTGCAGCTTGTTCAAATGGCGGAAGCAATTCTAATTCTTCCTCATCTTCAAGTTCAGAAAAAATTGCTAAAGTCAAAAAGACAACTAATATTGTCTTTTGGCATGGTATGACAGGTGTGCAACAATCTACTTTAAAGAAATTGACACAGGAATTTGAAAGTAAAAATCCTAAGATCAAGGTTAAGTTGGAAAATCAGGGAGCTTATAACGACTTACAAGCTAAAATTAACTCTACTTTGCAATCACCTAATAACCTGCCAACTATCACTCAGGCCTATCCTGACTGGCTCTTTAATGCTGCCAACAAAAACATGCTGGTTGATTTAAAGCCATACATTAATAGTAAAGAAGTTGGCTGGGGCAGCAGTGAAGCTTCTAATATCAAGAGTGCACTTCTTGATGGTGCAAAGATTAATGGCAAACAATACGGTATTCCTTTTAACAAGTCAATTGAAGTTTTGACTTATAACGCGGACTTGTTAAAGAAATATGGTATTAAAAAAGCTCCTGCAACAATGGATGAATTGAAGAAAGATTCACAAATTATCTACAAAAAGAGTAATCATAAAGTCGTTGGAGCAGGTTTTGACTCATTATCAAACTACTACACTTTGGGCATGAAGAACGAAGGCGTTGACTTCTCAAGTAAAATTGACTTTGCTGGCGACACTTCAAAGAAAGTTATTAATTTTTATGCATATGGAATCAAAGACGGTTACTTCAGAGTAGCTGGTTCAGAACACTATTTATCCGGACCATTTGCTAACCAAAAGGTAGCAATGTACATTGGTACTTCTGCAGGTGAAGGCTTTGTTAAGCAAGGTGTAGGCAACAAGTTCACTTATGATGTTGCTCCTCGTCCTGGTAAATACACCATGTCACAAGGTACTGACATTTACATGTTTAAGCATGCTTCAGCTGATCAAAAATCCGCTGCATTTACCTACATCAAGTTCCTAACTTCAAAAGCTAGTCAACTTACATGGGCTAATGCAACTGGCTATGTTCCAGTTAATCAAGCTGCCGCTGATTCTGCTGAGTACAAGGATACCAAGAAGTTGAAATTGCCAGCCAAACTTGAAGATGCAATGGCAAACCTTTACAGTGTGCCAATTATCAAGGATGCCGGTGCAGCATATGGCAGTTTAAATCCAATTATGCAAAACATTTTAGCTGCTGCACAAAAGAAGCAAAATGTTGACAATGCAATTAAAACAGGTAAAACAAAATTTGATGCTGCTTGGAAACAATAAAAACTAAATAGCAATTTTTATCATAAAGCTTGTCTTTTTACGGCAAGCTTTTTTTGTCCGCAATAAAAGCAAGAGAGTAACTACCTGATAAATGTTCGTAACGTGGTGAACTATATAATTAAATAAAGTAAAATATACAAATAAAGCCGAATTTTTTTGGCTAATTTATTGTAATTAATCTATATTTGCTATACAATAAATGAGTATTAATGCTCAAACTATCACTATTGAGCATTTAAAAAGATTTTGGAGGAAAAAAGATATCATGAATTTCGGTAAAAAGCTGGCGGCTCTAGCAGTCGCGGGCTTGGCTTTAGTTGGAACTGCTGCTTGTTCAAATAACAGTAATTCATCGTCATCAAGTTCAAGCAAAATTCCTAAAGTAACTAAGAAAACCACAGTTGTCTTTTGGCACGGGATGCAGGGTGCTCAGGAAAAAACTCTGAAAAGTTTAGCTCAGGACTTTGAGAATAAAAATCCTAAAATTAAGATTAAGCTTGAGCAACAAGGTGATTATGATAATCTGCAATCAAAAATTACTTCAACTTTACAATCACCTAAGAATTTGCCAACGATCACTCAGGCATATCCGGGTTGGCTTGAGAGTGCAGCCAAGAATAAGATGCTGGTAGACCTTAAGCCATACATTAATAATAAAGATGTCGGTTGGGGCAGCGTTGCTGCATCAGGCATTAAACAGGATATGCTGAACAGTGCCCAAATTAAAGGCACTCAATACGGTATTCCGTTTAACAAGTCAATCGAGGTTTTAATTTATAACCCAAAGATGTTTAAGGAGTATGGCATAACCAAAGTCCCTGCAACGATGGCTGAGGTTAAAAAAGCTGCTCAGACTATTTATCAAAAGAGTAACCATCAAGTAGTTGGTGCCGGTTTTGATGACTTAGACAACTACTATGTTTTAGGAATGAAGAATCAAGGCGAGAATTTCTCTAGTAAAATTGATTTTACCGGTGCAAAATCCAGAAAACTGCTCAACTACTTTATCGACGGTGAAAAGTCGGGCTACTTTAGAATGCCTGGCTCTGATAAATACCTGTATATTCCATTTACTAACAAAAAACTAGCTATGTTTGTAACCTCTTCTTCAACTGAAACCTGGATTAAACAGGCTGCTAAGAAGGGCTTCACTTATGAGGTTGCAGCTCGGCCAAGCAAATACACTATGTCACAAGGTACTGATATTTATATGTTTAGCCACGCAAGTGCGATGCAGAAAGCTGCTGCTTTCAAATTTATGAAATATCTTTCTTCTAAAGATAGTCAAATTAAGTGGGCTAAAGAAACCGGCTATATTCCGGTTAATGAAAGTGCCACAAAATCTGACGAATATAAGTCAAATAAAGATTTTAAACTACCGGCCAAATTAGAAGACATTCTTAATGCCAACTCACTTTACAGTGTTCCCGTCATCAAGGACTCTAGTGCTACATTTAGTCAATTAACCCCAATTATGCAGTCAATCTTATCGGCTGCACAAAAGAACCGTAATGTTGAAAAAGCCATTACAACAGGTAAAAATAAATTTGATGCAGCTTGGAAACAATAGAAATGTGATAAAAAATTTAAAAAACAGGTCTTGACCTGTTTTTTTATTTGTCGTTTTTCTCTTCAATGTTAAGATAATAATGGCATAACAAAGCTGGTGGCAGCACTAGCTAAATATAGTGGCCAGGGGTGAAAACGTGATCAAAGAACAAAAGTTTCCAGTAGAAACTAATTATAAATGGTATGATATAAGCAATTTGAGTGAAGAAGACAGTAATAAGCTGCAAATAGATTTTCATTTCACTCCTGACATGATTACTTATATTTCAGACCGACATGAACGACCCCACTATGACTATGATACGCATACGCATATCAATTTGCTGGTTTATGATGTACCTATTTGGCCAACTAAAACTATCAAGCATTTTACGGCTCACCCAGTAACTTTTTTAATATCGGGGGAAAACATTTTTACTTTTCATACGCAATCGACCAGCTATGTGTTTGATGAGTTTAATGATGCTGCTACGAGAAGAGAGCTATCAATGGCACAAGATGTTACTGAACTTTTAATGAAGTTTTTACTATATTCATCGCAGTATTTCCAGCGAGCTGTTACTCAGCTTGATGCCGAACGCAATAGTTTAGATCAAAAGCTTTCTGGTGACATTAATAACAAGGACTTGGTAGAGCTGTCCAATATTGAGAAAAGTCTGGTGTATTTGTCTAGCTCAATTCAGACCAACCTAATGATGCTGCACAGTTTAAAAATGTCTAAATTGGATTTTACCAAGCCTGGACGTGAACGTCTTGATGATGTTTTAATTGAGTCAAACCAATCGGCAGAAATGGTGAAAATTTCGCAACAGGTAACCCAAACTTTGTCTGCAACTTCTAATAACATGATGAACAATAACTTGAACGATACGATGAAGTTTCTCACAGTTTGGTCTTTGGTTTTAACTATTCCTACTATTTTAACCGGTTTTTACGGGATGAATGTCAGTCTTCCGGTTGGACACAGCTCGTCTGACTGGATTGCTATTACTGTAATAACGATCTTTTTGATGGTATGGTTGATTGTGCTAATGAAACGACATCACTTCTTTTAAACTGAGGCAAATAAATGAAAAATAAAGTTTTGATAGGCTCATTAATCACAGCACTTATTGCTTTTATGCTCTATTCTGTCAATCTTAAAAAAGTAGAGAACAGCAGCCTGAAAATTGTGGGTCATGGACAGGAACAAGTTGTCAAAAATAAAAAGGGAAAAAACTCTGCCCGTGAACCAAAAGTTGCGACTGTGGAGTATCCAAATCACATTAAAATTGCTTCCGGCAGTGAGAAAAAATGGGCAGAAAAAATTGTACAGGTGATGGGAAAGGATCAGAGCTATCAAGTTTGTGTTCAAGACCTCAATAATAATAAATTTGTCCGTGTTTCTAACACTAGCCAAAGACATGGTGTAAATACTATTAGTTGTCTATTTCTACTTATTGCTTTAACTTATCAAGAACAACATGGGCAGGCAACTGCGAATAAGGCTGTTAAAATAAAAAAAGCAGATCACGTTAAAGGTGAAAAGGTCCTGCAAAAGGGAATTGCGTATAATGCAGCTTATTTGAAGCAGCTGATGATGCAAGGTGACAAAACTGCAGCCAACGCTTTGTTGCGCACAGTTAAGCCTGCAAAAGTCAACTCAATTATCAGGAGAACTGGCGCTGAAGATACCGCCATTAAAGGAAAACTTTCAGCTAAACCAGCAGCTTATACTACTGCAAATGATTTGAATAAAATTATGGTGAGTCTATACCATGACCAGATTTTAAGCAGACAATATTCCAATCAAGTTTTAGGAGCACTGAATGCTAACAAAACTAAGCCCAGGATTATCCGTAATAGCAAGGGTTTAATTTATGCTATTGGGGATAGTAAAGCCAATGTTGCACTTGTCCAGTCTAATGGTAATGCCTATTGCGTCAGCGTTTGGAGCAATAATGATCATGATTTTGTTAAACTGGGAAAGGCAGTCAATAGCTTTTTTAAATAACATTTTTGACGTATACTTTAACAAATCTTAAATTTTAGGTCCTAATAAAAACTATATTTTAGGGCTTTTTTATTATTTTAAAATAATTTACAGCTTGTAGATTGTATTCTTCAAACTGTAGTGCTATATTATTCACTATGCTGTCAGAAGGAGGGGTGAAATTGGTTAAAAAAAGAAGCCTTGATTTAGATAAGGTGATTGCGAAGGCGACGGAGCTGATTGGACGAAAGGGACTTTCCGCGACCACTCTGCCGAACCTAGCTAAAGAGTTAGGCGTTCGTTCACAGTCACTCTATCATTATGTTTCAGGTCGAAAGCAATTGTTGTCGCTTGTCGGTGCAAGCAGAATTAAAATTTTAGGTAAAAAATTAGTTGATAATTTGATTGGAATTTCAGGTGAAGAGGCTTTACTTAAATTTGCGGATATTGTCCGTGACTTTATTTTGGACGATCCTGCATTAATTAGTATTCTCTACCATCTGAACGAATACCAAAAAGACGATGCTATTACCCAAGAAATTTTAAAGATAATAGCTTTGGCTGACAAACTAAATTTGAGAAGTGACAGCACGGTTTCGCTCCATTCCTTAATTGGGGCAGTACTAGGATACGTTTTTTTAGATGTGTCTGATTCTTTTACAGAAGAAACTAGTGAAGAGGCTGACCAGGGTTATCATGAATTAATTATTCAATTGGTTCAGCCCAATAAATTATTGCAAAAAAATAGAAAGGAAAATCAGAGTGCATAAACTAGTAAAAAATCATATTTTCTCGTTAATTGCATGGATTTTAATTTTAATTATTTCTGTTGTGGCTTTGCCGGACGTTACAGGGTTAACCCGTGAGCACTCAAATATTTCCTTACCGTCTGATGTTCAAAGTGAAGTCGCAAAATCAATTCAAAATGATTGGGGTCCTAAACAAAAAGATACCTATCAGATTGCGGTGGTCTTTAATAAGCAAAAAGGCAAATTGACATCTGATGATAAGAATGCCATTAATGAAACTATTGACAGACTTAAAGATAAGCAAGATCAGTATGGCATTAAAATGATTTTAGGCCCAGATGATAATATTGCTACTAAGAAAAAGCTGCAGTCAAAGGATAATACAACTTGGATAATGCAGTTGAATGTGGCTAAAAAGCACGGACCGGTTAATGATGTTGAGGATGAGTTGAATAAAGCAGTCAAATCTGCCGGCATCAGGACTTATGTTACTGGTGCTGATGTTTTACAAAATGCCTTCTCAAATGCTATTCAAGAGGGAATTAAGAAAACGGAAGTAATTACCGTTATCTTTATTTTCATCGTGTTAGTAATTGTCTTCAGGTCGCCAATAGTGCCCCTAATTTCATTACTGACTGTTGGAGTTTCCTTCATCACATCATTTGCGATTGTTACTAATCTGGTTAAATATCAGAACTTCCCATTTTCTAACTTTACACAAGTCTTTATGATTATTGTGTTATTCGGAATTGGTACGGACTACAACATCCTTTTGTATGACAAGTTTAAAGAAGACCTCGGTAAAGGAATGGGCCGCTACGAAGCGATGAATAGTGCCTTGAAGGTGGCTGGTAAAACAATTCTTTATTCCGGTTCTTCAATCTTAATCGGATTTTCGGCACTGAGTTTAGCTAACTTTTCCATTTATCGCTCAGCAGTTGGTGTTGCGGTCGGCGTAGCAGTTTTATTAATAGTGCTGCTGACACTCAATCCTTTCTTCATGGCTGTTTTGGGAGAAAAAATGTTCTGGCCGGTGAAGAAGTTTACCGGTGAGCATGAAGATAAATTATGGCATGGTATTTCCAAAGCGACACTTGCTCACCCAATTATTTACTTAATTGTACTGGCTTTGGTTGTGCTTCCTTTTGGACTGATGTATACCGGTCACTTGAATTATGATGACACTGATGAGATTGATAATAGTACTTCAGCTAAAGCAGGGATGCTAGTTGTCGAAGATCACTTTTCAAAAGGGATGGCTGAACCTTCAACACTTTATATTAAGAGTGATCACAAACTTGATAATGAAGCCGACTTACGTCTGATTGATCAATTAACCAGACAACTCCAGGCATCTGGAGATGTAGCTTTTGTCACTTCTGTAACTCAGCCTTATGGTGAAAGTATCGATCAGCTTTACGTTAAGAACCAGCTTAATACAGTTAACCAAGGTGTTGATCAAGCACGTGCCGGTTTAGGTAAATTAAGCAAGGCAAGCAAAAAAGTTACTGCGGGTGCAAGCAAGTTGGCTGACGGAACTAGTCAGTTACAAAATGGTACTAGTCAACTCCAAGATGGCGCCAGCAAATTGCAAGCTGGTACGGGTAAGCTGCAAAATGGTGCCAGCCAGTTGCAAAACGGTACTGGGCAACTGCAAGGTGGTGCAAGCCGTCTGCAGAGCGGAACCCAGCAAATGACCAGTGGCCTTAACCAGTTGAATTCTCAATTGGCAAGTGGCAGTGCTGGTATCGCAAATGCGCAGAAAAATACTAAGGCTGCTTTAGAAAAGAGCTATAAAGCTAACCTATCAAAGAGTATTAACAGTATACCCGGTTTAACTCAACAGCAAAAGATGGCTGCCATGCAAGCTGCAGGTGCTGCTTTAGAAAAATCCTGGGCAGAAGCTTCCGCATCAATGCCGGATGTATCTGGTCAAATGGGTCAACTGCAATCTGGTGTCGGCAGATTAGCCACTGCTTCGGGACAATTAAATAGTGGTGCTTCAACATTAAGTGGCGGCATTGGTCAACTCAATTCCAGCGCTGGTCAATTAAGCTCAGGTATTGGTCAAGTTAATTCCAGTACTGGTCAATTAAGTTCAGGTATCGGTCAATTAAATTCCAGTGTTGGCCAACTTAATTCAGGTGCCGGCAAGTTAGCTTCAAGTACACCTAAGATAACTAATGGGGTAGATGAAGTTAATAGTGGACTTGGACAAGGTGCAGCCTATCTTAATGGGTTAGCAAGCTCCTCAGCCGCAGATACTTTCTATATCCCAAAGGAATTTATTAAAAACGATACTTTCCAAACTTCGATTAAGAATTACTTGAGTCCTGACAAGAAATCAACCATGCTGATGATTGTCTTTAAGTCAAATCCAAGTAGCCTTAAAGCAACTAAGAAGGCGCAGGATCTGAGTTTGATGGCTAAAAAGTCCTTAGCAGGAACCAGGCTCAAAAAGGCTACAGTAGCAATGGGCGGAGAAAGTTCTAACATTGCTGACATTAAAGATATTGCCAACAGAGACTTTATTAGAACTGCTGCCATCATGTTAATTGGAATTGGCATTGCGCTGATTTTTGTAACTCGTTCACTTTTGCAACCAGTTTATATCTTGGGTACACTACTGATTGCTTACTTCTGTTCATTATCAATTACGGAATGGGTAGTAAAAGCAGCATTAGGCAAAACTATGCTAACTTGGAACACGCCATTCTTCGGCTTTATCATGTTAATTGCCTTGGGCGTTGATTACAGTATCTTCTTAATGACACGTTATCGTGAACTTGAAGACGGCAGCCCAAGTCAAAGAATGCTTAAAGCATGTGGCATTATCGGAACAGTTGTGGTTTCAGCTGCTATCATTTTAGGTGGTACATTTGCTGCCTTAATTCCATCAGGAATTCCGACTCTGATTGAAGTTGCTTTGGCAGTGATTATTGGTTTAATAATTTTAGTATTTATTATGCCGATTACCTTGTCAGCTGCAGTCAAGTTGACTTATGAAGGTGTTCATTGGCGCAAGAATAAGCGTGCTAAAAATTAATTAACCTTAATTAGAAGGTTGAAATTCTCGTTTAGAGGATTTCAGCCTTTTTTGGCTTAACGCACTTCTTGACTGGTTTACAAAAGATTGTTCATTATAGTATAATGCTTTTAATTAAATTTTAAGTAGAAAGTAAGGAATACTGGCATGTCAAGACAAGTAAATAATCAGTAAGCTCTCGTTAAAGTTTTAAATAATTAATCACTTTTTTAATTTTGAACCTAACGTTGAGCGCATCACTTTAGCAGATAGAGTAATTTTAGCAATTCAATGAATTGCAGCTTATTTAGTGTATTTTGCGTGCACGTTGAGGTTTGATAGTGGAATTAATTAAAATAGATTATTTACAAATTGGCGTGGCAGCTTCTAAACTGCTGACAGTCTCAAATTTGAGCATCAATTCTGGGCAAAAAATTGGCTTAGTTGGCAACAACGGTGCTGGTAAAACAACTTTAATGCGGATACTTGCTCAAGAAAAATTTACGGATTTATTTACCATTAAAGGTGTAGTTGCTAATAATTGTAATTTTGCCTATGTTCCGCAACTGCTTGATGCTGGGGATAAGAGCGGTGGACAAAGGGAAAAACTGGCTCTCAGTAAGGCCATCGCCCAACTAAAAAATATGCCTAACGGTTTGCTGCTTTTGGACGAACCCACTTCTAATTTGGATATTACGCAGCAACAATGGTTAATAAAATTAATAAATAAAAGCAAAATTGCCTGTTTAATTGTCAGTCATGACCAGAATTTTTTGAACAAAGTTTGTGATTCAATCTGGTATATTCAAAATAAAGAAGTACACAATTTCTCAGGGACTTATGAAGAGTTTCGCAACTTTAGCGAAGATCAGCGAAAACGGGCAGAAACGACTTATGAGCAAAAGAAAAAGCACCTTGAGCAGTTAAAGAGAAGTTATAATCTGCATTTTAATAAGGCCAGTACTTTCTCTCACAACAAAAAGGGACTTTCTTCTTCTGATTGGCGGTCAAAGTCGCTGGGAAAACAAAAAACTGCAAATAATGTTATAAGAGCTAGTAAGAATCTCGCTAACCGCATCAATAAAGAAAAAGCAGAAATAAAGAAGCCGCAAATGCATCATGCGATTACCTTAAAAAATGGCAACAATGCAATAACTGATTTGTCGATTTCTCCTAAAAGCAAGGCATTACGGTTGGAAAAACAACCAATTAATGCATATGGTCAAAAGCTATTTAACATTACGCAGGAAGTAAATCTTGTTTATGGCTCAAAAGTAGTTTTAACTGGGCAAAACGGGATCGGCAAGACTGTTTTTCTGAAAAAAATCAAGAATAGACAGTTAACCGGTTTTTATAATTCTAAATTGAAAATAGGTTATTTTAACCAGAATATTGTTACTAGCCAAACTGATAAAACCCTGCTAGATTCTCTTTTTGCCACCAGTATCTTCGATGATAGTTCGACTATGCAGGTCTTAGGCGATTTGCATTTGCGCCAATACGGTGAGCACAAAATAAGTGATCTTAGTGGTGGCCAGCTAGTATGTTTTAATTTAGCTAAGATACTAACTGGTCAATATAATTTATTGCTGCTGGATGAACCGACTAACTTTTTAGATATTGCATCGGTTAATGCCTTAGCCGAATTTGTCACTGCTTATCCCTTTGCCATGATTCTCGTGTCACACGATCAGGCATTTATCAAGCAACTTGAAGTTCCTAAATGGCAAATTAAGAATAGTCGGTTAATCACATCAACGGCCCAAAAGAGGCAGTCCAGAAAAGGCAACAATAATGAATTAGAGTTACTTAAATTTAAGCTCGATCAATTAATGCTTGATTCGCGGGCTTCAATTTCTGAAATAAGGCAACTTAAGGCACAAATTCAAGAATTACAGTAAAAAGCTAGGTTAAAATAGTGATAAAGAATTTTCCTTAGCGCTATTTTTGTTTTATGATTAAGCTATTAATAATTATTGTTTAAAGGAAGTTTTTTATGACTACTTGTCCAAATTGTGGTCGTCCTGTCTCTGACGAGGATGTTACCTGTCCCAATTGCCAGTTTGATTTACAAAAATACCGTGAGACTTTTTTCACGGATCAACACCAACAGGCTAACTTTGAAGATGAAGAGACTGGTAAAAAAATAGCCAGTCGCAAGGTATACCGGCAAGAATTTTATCCAGAAAAACAAAATTCGGTTATCGAACGAATGCTGCAATGGATTCATGTCAATAGTATGATTGTTTTTCTATTGGGAATTGCTTTACTAATTCTCATGAGTTTTTCCCGCAGCTTTGGTTGGATTTGCTTTTTTGCATTACTTGTCTGGCTTTACTTTGTGTGTAGCCGTCAAGAAAAAATTGATCGCTATACCGCGGATGAGCGCTTAACACAAAAAATAAATCAACTCGGATCCAATATGTTTAATGACGTAGCTGAATCAAAAGAAAAAGTGAAAGCTAAAAGCAGGTTAGCTCAAAGAAGTTCTGCTGAAAAAACAGCTATCAACAAGAAAAAACATTTTTCCTATGTGCAACTTTTAGTAATACTAATGGCAGTAATAAATCTAATAGTTTTATTTACTGGTTCTGGTGCATCTGTTTTAGACGTGACTTATGGCCAAAAAATGTCCATTACTCGTGTAACTTTTGGGCTTGCTGGCAGGCTTTTTTCTTCAAATGCGACATTGCTTTCAGGTATTGTGCTTTGTGTAATTTGGTTAATCATAGTTCTAATACCGCTATTTATTATTTATCATACTATGAGGGATACTAAAAAGAGCAGGGCCATTGCATTTTTACTTTCTTTGGTTGAAACTGTCTTTTTAATTTACATTATTTATAGAATGTCTAATAGTTCGCTTTCTAATCGCGGCATTTTACACAGTATTACCAGTCAACTACTTTTGTACGCAGTTTCAATAGGCGCTTCAACTTATTTCTTAATTTTGGCTAGCGTGATGACGACAGGACTCACAGGGTATAATCTATTCCGCCACCGTCAAAAGCAATAATAAAAAAAGCTGATAAATCAGCGTTCTTATTTAGTAACGCAGTTTATCAGCTTTTTAGTTTATATCTTAATGATAAGTTATTTGGTTGGCATAGAAATTACTAAATGTTGGTTAACGAAAGCCATCAAACCTAGGTCACTAAGTTCACGACCATAGCCTGATTTCTTTACACCACCGAATGGTAATTCAGCAGAACTGATCCATGTGCCGTTGATTACGCTCATACCAGTTTCAATTTGCGCAGCTACATTCTGAGCACGCTTGATGTTGGAACTGATAACAGAAGAACCTAGACCGTAACTGGAATCGTTAGCTAAAGCAATAGCAGCATCTTCATCTTCTACTTCGTAAACGATAGCAACTGGGCCAAAGAACTCTTGGTCAAATGCAGGATTGTCACGATCAACATTGGTCAGAATAGTTGGGCGGAAGAAGGCACCATCTGAATCAATTTCAGGATATTGGTAGAACACTTTTGCCCCTGCTGCAATAGCGCCATTTACTTGCTTAGTCAGTTTTTCCTTTGCGCCTTGTGAGTTCAGTGGTGGCAAGGTAGTACTTGGATCAAGCGGATCTCCTGCTTTCAAACTAGAAAAGACCTTCTTTAATTCTTGCAGCGTTTCGTCATAGCGGGACTTAACGACAATAATACGCTTAGAAGAAGTACATACTTGGCCGTCATTATAAGTTCTGGCTGAACTAAGCGCCTGCTTTAAAACTTCAGGATCAGCGTCGTCAAGGATAATGAAGGCATCATTACCACCAAGTTCCATGGTCGACTTCTTCAGATTTTTACCAGCATTTTCAGCAACCGAAGAACCACCACGTTCTGAACCAGTCAACGCTACGCCCTGAATTCTAGGATCGGCAATCATTTGATCAAGTTGATCGTAGCTTGGATACATATTAATCAAGCTGCCCTCAGGGGCACCTGCCTGTTTAATAATTTTAGCAATCAATGCTGCAGAACCTGGAACATTGTGGGCGTGCTTCAGAATAATAGGATTACCAACAATAAAGTTTGGTGCAAATACTCTGATTACTTGATAAAGTGGGAAATTCCAAGGCTCACATGCCATTACAACGCCAGTAGCCTGCTTTAGGTAATATGCATCACCCAATTTGGAATCAATTGGCTCGGGTTTTAACAATTCAGGCCCTTTGTCGGCAAAGTAATCGCAAATAGAAGCACAAAGATCGACTTCACCTTCAGATTCTCCAATCATTTTACCCATTTCGCGAGTCATGATCTCTGCCATTTCTTTTTTATGCTCACGTAAACCGTCTGCAACTTTATGCAACGTTGCGGTTCGGGTTTCAGGGCCTTCATGGCGCCACTTTTTGTAAAGTGCATCGGTCAAGTTTAGAGCATCCTCGATTTGTTCAGCTGTAGGATTGTCATAGCTGGCAAAAGTTTCATTAGTATATGGATTAATAGATTGATATTTAGCCATAATATTATCTCCTTAAATTTTAATCAGGATAGATTTTTCTCAAAATCAAAATATAAACCGTTTTCATTAATCATTATAGCACATACAGAATATTTTACTAATAATTAGTAAGTAAAAATAAAGATTTATTTTATTGCATTTAAAAGATAAGTTAATGATTCCTCTAAATACTGAGCAGCATAAGTCATTGCGTGTCGCTTACCCGCTATTAGTTTAAGGTCTACAGCGTGATTATTTTGAGCCAAAAAGTTAATAAAATTAAGTAAATAATTGATAGGAGATAATTCATCTGCAGAATTGATCATTAATAATTGCTGTAAATTGCTGTAATCATATGAATCAGCATCAATCTTTTTTAATACCTTTTCATCTTCAGAGCCGGCATATGCTAAAGTAAAATATTTATAAAAAGCATTATTGATATCGTGTAAATCAGATAAGCCCAGTTCTTTTCGACCATCAACCGCAGGGGTAACTTCTGTATGGTCTTTTATCCAGGCTGAATAACTAACAGGAGCCGACCAAGTAACAGTAGGGAAGCCATATTTACCCGCAATATTCAGCGCCATTGTGCCACCACTGCTGGCACCAATTTGAGTAATGTGGGGCTTTTTATTAATTACAAACTCACTTTGCATTAGCCATTTGACAAAGTTAATGCTGTCTTGATGTGCTGCTGGAAAAGGATATTGTGGCGCAAGAGAATAATTAGGGGCAAAAACAGTAAAACCTCTATCGGAAATATTTTGGCATAAGTTTTTAAAACTGTTTTTATCTCCCCGAAACCAGCCTCCACCATGCCAAAACAGCAGTATTTTGTCACTAAAACTAACGTTGTCTGGCTTATAAATATCTACCTTAAGATTTCTTTGCTCATCATAAGTGACATCATTGATAATTTCTACCATCCGATTTTCCTCCCCAAAATTATATTTTTAGATCTATTATACTGTAATAATAGCTAGTTTTTGCTTTAAACCCAAATTGCTTTCACTTCAGGAAAATAATTAAAATATTTTAATTATTATTATTTAATGACTTAAATAGTAATCACTATGCTTATTTTTTGGTAAAATTAGGCTTAACATTGGAGGTAAGCTATGCATCTGTCTGCTAAAGCTAGTCGAAGACTGATTAATATCTTGACCGTTGTCAGCGGGATTATCATTATTATTTTATGTATATACTGGTATAAATTAGGAATATTTACCAGTCAGGCTAAAATGAAAGCATATTTGGCTAACAAGAGAATAATTGGGCCGATTATTTTTGTTTTAATCCAGATAATTCAGGTTGTTATTCCTATTATTCCTGGTGGTGTTTCACTTTTAGGAGGGGTCATTTTCTTTGGACCGATAGCAGGTTTTATATACAATTATGTGGGAATCTGTATTGGTTCAATTATCAACTTTTTTTTAGCGCGCTTTTACGGCAGACCTTTTATTCTTCATATTGTTTCTGAAAAAACTCTTGATAAATATATGAAGTGGACTAAAAACCAACGTAAGTTTAACTGGTTTTTTGCAATTTGTATTATTGCGCCAATGGCACCGGACGATGTTTTATGTCTTTTAGCAGGTTTAACTGACATGAAATTCTGGACCTATTTTTGGATTATTATCCTAGGTAAGCCTTGGACCATTGCAGCATACAGTCTGGCACTTGATTTTGGTATGGACTGGCTGCTTAGGTTGATAGGTAATTAATGGGCAGTCGAATTTATTTTCGTCCCTTCAAATTATCTGATGCACCAACTCTGCTTAAATGGGGGCAAGATCAATATTATCAGTGCTTAGCCGGCTTTGGGCATTATCAAAATTTAGCGGAGGCTGAAGTTGCCGCAGGAAAGTATGCTGCAAGAAAGTATAGTTATGGCATTTGCCTTAGAAATTCTCAGGAGTTAATCGGCTTAGTTGAACTATATAATAGAGGTACTAGCGAAGAAGAGTTATTGCATACCAAAGAAATTGGTTTTTTACTTGATAAGGATTTTTCTGGTCAAGGTTATATGACCGAAGCCTTAAATATACTTCTAGATTATGCGTTTAAACAGCTCAATCAATCTGAAATTTGGGCCGGCACTTTTAAAAATAATTTTCGTTCACAAAATTTACTTACTCGCCTGGGCTTTAAATATATTTATTCAGTCGATATGAGCAAGTTAAGTAAGTTATTTCAATATCGGGAAGATTATTTTTTATTAAAAAAGGCAGATTGGTTCAATAAAGAAAAGTGATTTAAAGTAGGCAAAATTTTTTACAAAAATAATTATAAAAACATTAAATATTGTTTGCTAAAAAAAGCATAATAGCTTAAAATAATATCCAAACACGGAATCCTTAGACTGATTCAGAGAGTTCGCATTTTGGTGCAAGCGAATAGATGTCGTTTCCAGATTCCATTAATGTGGGTAATTAATAATTACACGGCACGCGGCATCGTTATCGCCGACTTAATGAAGTGCAGCTAAATACTAGCTGAAACTGGGTGGTACCGCGAAGCCATGTATGAGCCAATTCGTCCCAATCATGTGGGATGAGTTGGCTTTTTTTGTGGAGGTAAAAAGATGCTGGATATAAAGGTGATTCGCGAGAATCTTGATTGGGCCAAGGATAAACTTGGTAGACGTGGCGTTAAGCCGGAAGAATTGGATGAATTAGTCAAAATTGACGCTGATCGGCGTGAAGAACTGAACCGCAGCGAGCAGTTAAAAGCAGAGCGCAATACAGTTTCAAAGAAAATTGCGGAAATTAAGAGAAATAAAGAAGATGCTTCTGCTGCAGTGCAAAAAATGCGTGAAGTAGGACAGGAAATTAAGGAACTTGATGATAAGGTTGCTGAATTGACTGAAAAACAAGAATATATTTTGCTGAGACTGCCTAATTTCCCAGACGATTCTGATCCAATTGGACCTGATGAAAGTTATAATGAAGAAGTTCGTAAGTGGCATGAACCAACTAAATTAGCTTTTAAGCCTAAGGCACACTGGGATATTGGTACTGATCTTGATATCTTGGACTGGGACAGAGGTGCTAAAGTTTCAGGTGCCCGCTTTGTCTATTATAAGGGTGCCGGTGCTTTACTTGAACGAGCTGTATTTAACTTTTTCCTTGATGAAAACACTAAGGAAGGCTACACCGAAATAATTCCGCCATATTTAGTTAATGATGAATCAATGCAAGGTACAGGACAATTCCCTAAGTTCCGCGAAGATGTTTATACCATTGTCGATAACGACAATCCTGACAAGCCACGGGACTTAACTTTGATTCCAACTGCTGAAGTGCCACTTGTTAATTATTTTCGTGATGAAATTATTCATGGTGATAAGCTACCAATCAATGTTACTGCATTATCACCGGCATTTAGGAGTGAAGCTGGTTCAGCTGGACGTGATACTCGCGGTCTGATTAGAATGCATGAATTTAGAAAAGTTGAAATGGTTAAAATTTGCAAGCAGGAAGATTCTTGGGATGAATTAGAGAAACTGACTCATAACGCTGAGCATTTACTGCAAAAATTAGATTTGCCATATCATGTAGTTGCTTTATCTACTGGGGATGCTAGCTTTACCAGTGCTAAAACTTATGATTTAGAAGTTTGGATGCCAGCTCAAGATAAATATCGTGAAATTTCCAGTTGCTCTAACTGTACTGACTTTCAAGCTCGTCGCGCGCAAATTCGTTACCGTGATGAAGATGGCAAGCTGCACTTGGCACATACTCTTAACGGCTCAGGTTTGGCAGTAGGCAGAACTGTTGCCGCAATTTTAGAAAACTATCAAAATGAAGATGGTACAGTTAATGTACCAGAAGTTTTGGTTCCTTATATGAACGGAATGAAAAAGATTACTAAGGAAGAAACTCTGATTTAATAAGTAGCAGTTTACTGTGATTTCGCAAGTTGAATAAACTTGCGAAATTTTTTTATAAAAATTTGGGGCAGTGTAAATAGCAAAATTAATCGAATTACGAATAATTAACTAATTGGTCTAGTCTAAAAAATAAAGAAATGGGTCTAACAGGTATTAGACAAAACTAATTCGAAAGTTATTTTACTTAAATAACGAACAAAATGATTAATTTGACGAATGAATGCAAAAAGAGTAAGGTATTACTTGTGTCTGAGCGAGTTACGTCAAATAACAAGCTCAACATAAATCGAGCAAAAGCAGTTGACAAAAGCGAACTGCTTTAGTAAGATAATAAACGCTGTCGGGCAAGACGGCAAAAAGGTTCCAGAAAAAAGTGCTTGACAAAAGGGCACGGATCTGGGAAAATAAAAAAGCTGTTTTAAAGAAGCAGCAGGTAGTACCTTGAAAACTGAACAATGTTTTCGCAAAAAT